>CAZVHU010000098.1:0-13050 GCA_964627075.1 uncultured Enterobacteriaceae bacterium
GGTACTCCTTCGCGTAGCCGAAGCCGCCGTGCGTCATCACCGCCTGCTGGCAGGCGTCGAACCCCGCCTCGCCGGCGAGGTACTTGGCGGCGTTCGCCTCCGCACCGCAGGGCTTGCCGCGGTCGTAGAGCCAGGCCGCCTTGAACACCATCAGGTTCGCCGCCTCGAGCGCCATCCAGTTGGCCGCGAGCGGGTGCTGGATCGCCTGGTTCTGGCCGATCGGCCGGTCGAACACGACGCGCTCCTTGGCGTATTGCGCCGCGCGCTTTACGGCGCAGCGCCCCAGGCCCACCGATTCGGCCGCGATCAGGATGCGCTCGGGGTTCATGCCGTGCAGGATGTACTCGAAGCCGCGCCCCTCCTCGCCGATGCGGTCGGCTTCCGGCACCGGCAGCCCGTCGAAGAACACCTGGTTGGAGTCCACCGCCTTGCGGCCCATCTTCTCGATCTCGCGCACTTCGACGTGCCCGCGGTCGAGGTCGGTATAGAACAGCGTCAGGCCATCCTGCGGCCGCTTGCACTCCTCGATCGGCGTGGTGCGCGCAAGCAGCAGGATCTTCTCCGCGATCTGCGCCGTCGAGATCCACACCTTCTGGCCCGAAACGAGATACTTGCCGCCCTTTTTCTCGGCCTTGGTCTTGATGCGCGTGGTGTTGAGGCCGGTGTCGGGTTCCGTGACGGCAAAGCACGCGCGCTCGTTTCCGGCGATCAGGCCGGGCAACATGCGTTTCTTCTGTTCGGCGCTGCCGAACACCACCACGGGATTGAGGCCGAAGATGTTCATGTGCACGGCCGAGGCGCCGGAGAATCCGGCGCCCGACTCGGCGATCGCCTGCATCATGATCGCCGCCTCGGTGATTCCCAGGCCCGCGCCGCCGTATTCCTCCGGCATCGCGATGCCGAGCCAGCCGTCCTTCGCCAGCGCCCGGTGCAGCTCCTCCGGAAAGCCGCCCTCCTTGTCGCGCTTGAGCCAGTAGTCGTCGCCGAAGCGCGCGCAGATCTTCGCGATCGCGTCCCGGATCGCCTCCTGCTCGGGGCTGAAGGCGAAATCCATCAGCCCGCCTTCACCGCGCCGGAGCGCTCGAGCGCGGCGATCTCGTCCTCGCCGAAGCCGATCTCGGCCAGCACCTCGCGCGTGTGCTCGCCCGCGCCCGGCACGCCGCGCCGGATCGAGCCGGCGGGCCTGCCGCCGGCGTGGAGCGGAAAGCGCGCGAAGCGCTCGCCGCCGAGCTCCACGACGCCGGCGCGCGCCCGGATCTGATCGAGCTCCGCGGCCTGCGCAGGCGTGAGGCACGCGTCCACCGGCACGTCGTTCGCGTCGCACAGCCGCAGCCATTCGTCCGCGGTGCGCGTGCGGAGGAGTGCGGCCATCTTCTCGGCCAGCTCGTCGCCGTGCCTGCGGCGCAGCGCGTCGCTCGCGTAGCGCTCGCCCGAGAGCTCGGGCGCGGCGTCGGCCACCGCGCGCGCGAAGTTCTCCCAGAAGTGCTGCTCGAGGATGCCGAGCGTGATGCGCGCACCGTCCTGCGTCTCGAACACGTCGTTCGCCGCGAAGATGTGCGCCTTGGGATCGGCGTCGCGCCCGAGGCCGTGGCGCATCGCCGACCAGAAGAAGGCGGTCTCGAACAGCGACAGGTCGAGCCGGATGCCGCGGCCGCTCTTCTCGCGCTCGGCGAGCGCCGCGAGCACCGCCACCACCGCGAACGAGCCGCCGCCCATGTCGGCCACCGCGAGCGCGGGCCGCACCGGCGCCTTCAGCCACTGGCCCGGAAAAGCGAGGCCGCCCGCGGCGGCCATGTAATTGACGTCGTGCCCGGGGCGCTCGCGCCAGGGGCCGGTCTGCCCGTAGCCCGAGAGCGAGCAGTAGACGAGCCGCGGGTTGGCGCGGGCGAGCGTCTCGTAGTCGATGCCCAGGCGCTGCGCCACCCCCGGCCGGAAGCCTTCGAGCGCGACGTCGGCGTGCTGCGCCAGGCGCTGCACCACCGCGCGGCTCTGCGGCGCCTTGAGGTTCACCGCGACGCTGCGCTTGTTGCGGTTCTCCATCCTGAATTGCGCCGGGATGTAGCTGCGGCCCGGGTCGCCGGCGGGCGGCTCGACCTTGGTCACTTCGGCCCCGAGGTCGGCGAGGATCGAGGCGCAGAACGGCCCCGGAACGAACATCGAGAAATCCACCACCCGGACGCCCGCGAGGGGCAGCCACGCGCCGCCCGCGGCCGCTTGCTGCGCCGCCATCAGCGTCTCACCTTCTTCGGGTCCTCGCCGTAAGGCGGCGCGTAGATCACCATCACCTTCGCGCGGTCGCTGGTGACGATGAAAAGGTGCTGCGCGTCGGCCGGGAAGAAGCACGCCTCGCCCGGCTTCATCTCGAACTTCTCGCCCGCGACCTCGGCGTGCGCCTCGCCTTCCAGCAGGTAGCACACCTGCTCGATCCCGGGGTGCGCGTGCGGCAGCGCGCCCTTGCCGCGCTCGATCTCGCCGATCAGCACCTCGAGCTGCCTCGCGCCCACGGTCTCCGGGCCGATGAGGCGGAAGTTCCTGGTGCCGGTGTGGTTCGCCGGCGAATACGGCGCGACGTCGGACTGCCTGACGAGGTATCTGGGCTTCATTCCTTGCGGTCGATCCAGTTGTAGAGGGCGAGCCCGCCGTCGACCACGATCTCGGCGCCGGCGACGTAGCGGCCGAAGCGCTCCGAGAGCACCGCGAGCGCCATCGCGGCGATGTCATCGGGCGTGCCGAAGCGGCGCATCGGGATGCGCGACTCGAGGTCGGCGGTGGCCGGGGAAATCTTGAAACCGCCCCCTGGTATTGCGCCGGGCAGGATGGCGTTGACCCGGATGCCGTGCGGCGCTAGCGAGCGCGCGAACTCCTTCATCAGCATCGTCTGCGCGCCCTTGGAGGCGCTGTAATGCGGCAGGTTGCGCGGCGACGCTGCGTGCAGCGACGTGAGGTAGAGCATGCGCCCCGCGATCTTGCGCTCGCGCATGTGCCGGCCGAGCTTCTGGCCGAGCGCGAAGCCGGCGTCCACGTTCACCGCCAGCATCTCGCGCCAGGCGGCTTCGCCGACCTCGAGCGCGGTGTCGGACTCGCTGCGCCGGGGGCAGGCGGCGTGCACCAGGATCGACACCCTCCCCAGCCGAGCGATCGCCTCCGCGGCAAGCCGCGCGCCAGCGCCGGGCTGCGAGAGGTCGCAATCGAGGTCCGAGCCCTCGAGGTCGCTCGCGATCACGCGCGCGCCCTCCTGCCTCAGCGCGGCTGCGATCGCCCGCCCGATGTTCTGCCCCGCGCCGGTGACGAGCGCCGCATCCCCCTCCAGAAGCCCCCCCTTCACTCCTTCACTCCTTCACTCCTTCACTCCTTCACTCCGCCTTCGCGGCAGGCGCCTTGGCAGGCATCGGGCCACCGGCTGCCGCCTTGCCGCGCCCTGCGAAGAGCACATACGCCGCCGGGATCACGTACAGCGTGAACGCGGTGCCGAGCAGCAGGCCGCCCACGATCACCCAGCCGATCTGCTGGCGCGCTTCCGCCCCGGCGCCGGTGGCGATCGCGAGCGGCGTTGCGCCGAGGACCATCGCGCCGGTGGTCATCAGGATCGGCCGCAGGCGCAGCGTCGCCGCCTCGGTCACCGCTTCGAGCTTCGCCATGCCGCGCGCGCGCAGCTGGTTGGCGAACTCCACGATCAATATGCCGTGCTTGGTGATCAGGCCGATCAGCATGATGAGGCCGGTCTGGCTGTAGACGTTGAGCGTGCCCTTGGTGAGCAGCAGCGCGAGCAGCGCCCCCGTCACCGCGAGCGGCACGGTGAGCATGATGACGAACGGCGACACGAAGCTCTCGAACTGCGCCGCGAGCACCAGGTAGATGAAGGCGAGCGCGAGCAGGAAGATCACCGCGAGCGCGGTGCCGGACTCGCGGAACTCGCGCGACACGCCATCGAGCTCGGTGCGCGCGCCGGGCCCGAGCGCCTCCGCGGCGTTGCGCTCCAGGAAGTCGAGCGCCTCCCCGAGGGTGTGCCCGGGCGCGACGTTCGCCTGCAGGATCGCGGCGCGCATGCGGTTGAAGTGGTTCAGCTCCTTCGCCGCCACGGTCTCGCGCACGGTGGCGAGGTTGGCGAGCTGCACCAGGCGGCCGTCGCGCGCGCGCACGAAGATCGAGGTGAGGTCCGAAGGCGTGTCGCGGTCCTTCTCCTCCAGCTGCACGATGACGTCGTACTGCTTGCCCTCGCGCTTGAAGCGCGTCACCTGCCGGCCGCCGAGCAGCGTCTCCAGCGTCCTGCCGATCACCTCGACGTCGACGCCGATCGCGGCCGCCTTGTCGCGGTCGATCTCCACCGCGAGCTGCGGCTTGTTGAGGCGCAGGTCGGTGTCGGGGTTGGCGATCGCCTTGGACTCGCGCGCCCTGGCGAGGAGCCGGTTCATCATCGCGTCCAGCTCCTCGTAGGAGTTGGCCTGCACCACGAACTGCACCGGCGGGTTGCGGAAGCTCTGCCCGAGCGAAGGCGGGTTGACCGGGAAGGCGAGCACCCCGGGCAGCCCCATGAACATCTTCGGCGCGAGCTCGGCGGTCACCTGGTCGGTGCGGCGCTTGCGCTCCTCCCAGAGCTTCAACTGGGTGAAGGCGATGCCGGTGTTCACCGGGTTGGGGCGCTCCAGGCCCGGCGCCACCACGGTGAAGTAGGAGCGGATCTCGGGCACCTGCGCGAACAGCTTCTCGATCGCGCGCATGTACTCGTCGGTGTAGGAAAGCGACGAGCCTTCGGGCGCGATCACCAGCGTGATGAAGAAGCCGCGGTCTTCCGACGGCGAGAGCTCCGAGCGCAGCGTCTTGAGGATCGCGACGCCGCCCGCGGCGGCGACGAAGAACGCGAGCGCCACCAGCCAGCCGCGCCGCAGCGCCCACGACAGGCTCGCGCGGTAGCCGTCGTTGACGCGGTGAAACAACCGCTCCATCGCGAGATACGCGCCGCCGTGGCGCTGGTGCGCCTTGAGGATGCGCGAGCACATCATCGGCGTGAGCGTGAGCGCGACGAAGCCCGAGACCAGCACCGCCGAGGTCACCGTCATCGCGAACTCGGTGAACAGCTTGCCGGTGTTGCCGGTCTGGAAGGCGAGCGGCGCGAACACCGCCGCGAGCGTCAGCGTCATCGCCACCACCGCGAAGGCGATCTCGCGCGAGCCGTCGATCGCCGCCTGGCGCGGCGCCTTGCCGAGCTCCACGTGGCGGTGGCAGTTCTCCAGCACCACGATGGCGTCGTCCACCACCAGGCCGATGGCGAGCACCAGCCCCAGCAGCGTCAGCACGTTCACCGTGAAGCCCATCAGGTGCATGAAGAAGAACGCGCCCACCAGCGACACCGGGATGGTGACGAACGGGATCGCGGTCGAGCGCAGCGAGCGCAGGAACACGAAGATCACCAGCACCACCAGCGCCACCGCTTCCGCCATGGTGCGGTAGACCGACGCGATCGAGCGCTCGATGAAGATCGAGGAGTCGAACGCCACCGCGAGCCTCATGCCTTCCGGCAGCCCGGGGCGGATGCGCTCGACCTCGTCCTTCACCGCGCGCGCCACCGACAGGGTGTTGGCGGTGGACTGCTTCACCACCCCCATGCCCATCGCCGGGTTGCCGTTGACGCGCACCACGCTTCTCTCGTCCACGGCGCCCAGGCGCGCCTGCCCCACGTCGCGCAGCCGCACCGCGTAGCCGCCGGACTCGCGCACGATCAGGTTGTTGAACTGCTCGACCGTGCGCAGGTCGGATTCGGTGAGCACGGTGAACTCGCGGCGCGAGCTCTCGATGCGGCCCGAGGGGATCTCGACGTTCTGGCGCCGGAGCGCGTTTTCCACGTCCTGCGGCGTCAGGCCGTAGGCCGCGAGCCGGTCGCGGTCCAGCCACAGCCGCATGGCGTAGCGCCGCCCGCCGCCGAGGATCACCGAGGCGACGCCGGGCAGCGTCTTCAGGCGGTCGACGACGTAGCGGTCGGCGTAGTCGGAGAGCTCGAGCGAGGAATGCGCGTCGCTCGAGAACGCGAGCCAGATCACCGCCTGCGCGTCGGCCTCGATCTTGGACACCACCGACTCGTCGGCCGCCTCGGGCAGGAGGTTCCGGACGCGCGCCACCCGGTCGCGCACGTCGCTGGCCGCGGAGTCCACGTTCCTCTCGATCACGAACTCGACCGTGATCTGCGACACCTCCTCGCGCGACACCGACTTGACGGTGCGCACGCCCTCGATGCCCGAGATCGAGTCCTCGAGCGGCTGCGTGATCTGCGACTCGATCACCTGCGCGCTCGCGCCCTTGAACACGGTGCGCACCGACACCACCGGGGTGTCGATCTTCGGGTACTCGCGCACCGTCAGGCGCTGGAACGAGATCGCGCCCAGCAGCACGATCATCAGGCTCATGACCGTGGCGAACACCGGGCGCTTGATGCACAGCTCAGGCAGTTGCATGGTCGGCAACTTTCACCACAGAGTCACAGAGATCACCGGGAAAAGCAGGAAACGGCAGGACATCCTTCGCCTTTCTCTGTGCCCTCTGTGCCTCTGTGGTCGATTGCTTCAACTCTTTGGTGCCGCAGCGGCGGCGGCGGGCTTGGGCGGCGCGTCGCCCATGACGGTGACGGCGGCGCCGGGGCCGATGCGCTGCGTGCCCTCGGTGATCACGAGGTCGCCCGCGGCGAGCCCGCTGCGGATCTCGACTTCGCCCACGCGCCGCGCGCCGGTCTGCACCTTGACGAGCTCCGCCTTGCCCGCGGCGACACGGAACACGAAGCTGTCCTGCCCGCGCGGCACGATCGCCTGCTCCGGGACCCAGACCGCTTTCTCGCGCAGCGCGAGCTGCAGCTGCACGCGGCCGAACATCCCCGGCCGCAGCTTCAGGTCCGGGTTGGCGACGCGCGCACGCACCTGCACCGTGCGCGTCGCCTCGTCCACCGCCGGCTCGATGGCGTAGATCGCGCCGCCGAATGCGTCCTTCGGGTACGCATCCACCTGCACCTTGAGCGGCTGGCCGGCGCGCAGCTGCGCGAGATAGGCCTCCGGCACGCGGAAGTCGAGCTTCAACTGGTCGATCTTCTCCAGCCGCGCGATGTCGGTGCCGGCGGCCACGAACGCGCCCTGGCTCACCTGCCGCAGGCCGGCGACGCCGGCGAAGGGCGCGCGGATCTCCGTCTTCGCCAGGCGCGCCTCGTCCTCGGCCTGCTTGGCGCGCGAGCGCGCGAGGTTGGAGCGCGCTTCATCCAGCGCCTGCTGGCTGATGAAGCCCTTCTTGAACAGGTCCTCGGCGCGCTCGGCGCGCTGCGCGTCGAGCTTGGCGAGCGCGCTGGAGGACGCGAGCACCGCTGCGAGCTCGGCCTGGTCCAGGCGCGCGAGCAGCGCACCCTTCCTGACGCTGGTTCCTTCGTCGAAGCCAATCTCGGCGACGCGCCCCGCGATCTCGGGTCGGATCATCACCGACTCGTCCGCGCGCAGGCTCCCCACGGCGACCGCCTCGTCGGCCGCGGGCCCGAGCTTCGCCGCCACCGCCTTCACCGGCAGGCCGGCCGCCGGCTTGCCCCCGGGCGCCTTGCCGGCGGGCTGCGAGTGGAGCGAGGACGAAAAAAGCGCGAGCACCGCAGCGAGCGGCGCCGCCAGCACGAGGCGCATTTGCGGACCGATTCTACTCGGTCCGGCGCGCCTAGGCCGCCTTGAAGCCCGCGCCCTCGACCGCGCGCCGCATCGCGTCCACGCCCGCCCTGGACGGGTCGTAGCGCACGCTGGCGCGCTTTGCCTCGAGCGACACCTCGACGCTCTGCACGCCGGGCAGCGCGCTCAGCACGCGCGTCACGCTCTTCACGCAGCCTTCGCAGCGCATGCCCTCTATCTTCAGCTCGAGAGTCAGTTCGTTCGTTTCCATCGGTTGAGCAGCAGCGAGTTGGACACCACGGACACCGAGCTCGCCGCCATCGCCGCGCCCGCGATCACCGGGTTGAGCGCGCCGAGCGCCGCCGCCGGAATGCCGAGCACGTTGTAGATGAAGGCGAAGAACAGATTCTGCCGGATCTTGGCGAGCGTGGCGCGCGACAGCGCGATCGCGTCGGCGATGCCCGCGAGGTCGTTCTTCATCAGCGTCACGTCGGCGGTCTCGATCGCGACGCCGGTGCCGCCGGCGAGCGCGAAGCTGACGTCGGCGGCGGCGAGCGCCGGGGCGTCGTTGACGCCGTCGCCGGCCATGCCGACGCGCCGCCCTCCGCGCCTGAGGCGCGCGACTTCCTGCGCCTTCGCCTCCGGCAGCACCGCGCCGCGCCATTGCCGGATGCCGAGCTGCGAGGCGATCGCGCCCACCGCCGCCGGGTTGTCGCCCGAGAGGATCACCGGCTCGATTCCCATGGCCGCGAGGCGCCGCACCGCGTCCGCAGTGGTCGGGCGCAATTCGTCGGCGAGCGCGACCCATCCCAGGAAACGCGCACCGAGCGCGACGCCAACCACGGTCTTGCCCTGCGCGCGCAGCCGCTCGAGCGCCTCGCGCTCCGGCCGCGGCACGCTCACCTGCGATTCGGCGAGGAACTCGGGCGTGCCCGCGCGCGCGAGCGCGCCGTTGCCGCGCGCCTGCGTGCGCGCGCCGATCCACGCGCTCACGCCGCGCCCGCCGTGCGCCTCGAAGTCGCCCGCGGCGAGCGGCTGCACGCGCTCCGCCGCAGGGTGCGCGACGATGGCACGCGCAAGCGGGTGCTCGGAGCGGCTCTCGAGCGTGACCGCCACCTGCAGCAACACCTCGGGCGCCGTGCCCTCCGCGGGCAGCAAGTCGGTGACCGACGGCTCGCCGCGCGTCAGCGTGCCGGTCTTGTCGAGCACCAGCGTATCGAGCTTCTCCGCACCCTCCAGCGCCTCGGCGTTGCGGATCAGGATTCCGGCGCGCGCCGCGCGGCCGATGCCGACCATGAGCGCGGTCGGCGTCGCGAGCCCCAGCGCGCAGGGGCAGGCGATCACCAGCACCGCCACCGCGGGCAGCAGCGCGTGGCCGAAGTCGCGCGCGTAGAGCCACCAGCCGGCGAGCGTCAGCGCGGCGATCGCGGCGACCGCCGGGACGAACACCGCCGACACGCGGTCCACGAGCTTCTGCACCGGGGGCTTGGACGCCTGCGCCATGGCGACGAGGCGGATGATCCCGGCAAGCACCGTGTCGCGGCCGATTCCGGTGGCGACGCACTTCACCGCCCTCATGCCGTTCAGCGTGCCGGCGAAGACGCGCGCGCCCGCGCGCTTCTCGACCGGCATCGCCTCGCCCGTCAGCATGGACTCGTTCACCGCCGTCTCGCCCTCGACGATGCGGCCGTCCACCGGCACGGCGTCGCCCGGGCGCAGGACGAAGGCATCGCCCGGCGCGAGCGATGCGGCCTCGACCTCGACCAGGCGCCCCTCGCGCTCGACCCAGGCGCTGCGCGGCTGCAGGCGCCCCAGCGCCTCCAGCGCCTGCGCGGCGCGCCGGCGCGCGCGCGCCTCGAGATACTTGCCCAGCAGCACTAGCGTGATCACCAGCGCGCCGGCCTCGAAATACACGTGCTCCGGCAGCGCGAGCGCGAGCACCGCGCACGAATAGAGGTACGCGGCGCTGGTGCCGAGCGCGACCAGCACGTCCATGTTGGCGGCGCCGCCGCGCAGCGCACGCCAGCTGCCGGCGTAGAAGCGCCGGCCGCTCCAGAACTGCACCGGCGTCGCGAGCAGCCATTGCAGCCACGGCGGCAGCAGGCCGTGGGCGCCGGCGAAGTGCGCCGCCATCTCGGCGAGGAACGGCGCCGAGAGCGCCGCGGCGAGCGCGAAGCCGGCGAGCGCGGCGCGGTGCTCGGCGGCGTAGTCGCGCACCTCGCCCTCGCGCGCCATGCGCGCCTCGTACCCGGCGGCGCGCACCGCCTCGATCAGGCGCGCGATCCCGACGGCCTCCGGCGCGAAGCGCACGCTCGCCGTCTCGGTCGCGAGGCTCACGCTCGCCTCGACCCCCTCGAGGCGGTTGAGGCTCGATTCGATGCGCGCGGCGCAGGCCGCGCAGGTCATGCCCTCGAGCTCCAGCTCGACGTACGCCGTCGCCGGGGTCCCTGCCACGGAACCCGCCAGGAGCGTGCTCATGCGTTCACTTCGCCGGTGCCCATGCCGGTTGAAATTTTACGCCCCACGCAGCCACGCCAGCGGGCCGAGGGCGTCGCGCGCCAGCGCCACCGCCACGATGTACGCAGCGCACGCGAGCGCGAGGGTGAGCGCCACGGCGCGCGCGCGCGGCGTGCGGCCACGGCGCAGCGCGATGCTGCCGAGCGCGATGTAGGCGAGAAGCGCCAGCAGTTTCGCAGTCAGCCAGCCGTGCACGAACGGGTACTGGCCGAGCTGCCACGCGAGCCACAGCGCGCTCGCGAGCAGCACCGTGTCCACGACGTGCGGTGCGATGCGCGCAAACCGCGTCGCAACGAGGGCCGAGCCGCGCAGCATCAGGACGCCGCGCGCCGCGAAGCCCGCGAGGCTGAGCGCCGCGCTGCCGACATGGATCCACTTCACCGCAAGGAAGGTCGTGGCATCCATCGCCCCAAAGGCTGACAGGCGCGGCGGCCTCAAATTTGACCGCGGTCAAACCCGCCGGGCCGGAAGAAGTTGATTTGCCTCAAATACATGCCCGGTGACCATGCCACGATTCGGCATGGCATTGAGCCTGCTCCAGGGCGTGATCGCGAACCTGCCGCTGTTCCGGCAGGTGTCGCGCCAGCATGTCGCCGAGCTCGCGCGCCAGGCGCGCACGCAGCACGTGCGCCGCGGCGCCACGGTTTGCTCGCGCGGCGAGATGCTGCACTGCTTCTACGCCGTCGCCTACGGATTGGTGAAGCTCTCGCTGCGTTCCGACACCGGCGAGGAAAAGGTGCTGCGCCTGGTGGGCGCGGGCGAGACCTTCGGCGAGGCGCTGGTGTTCAAGCAGCGCCCGAACCCGCTCGACGCGGTGGCGCTCACCGACAGCATGCTGGTGGTGCTGCCCGAGGGCGCGGTCAACGCCATGATCGAGTCGGACCCGCACTTCGCGCGCGCCATGCTCGCCGGGCTCTCCGAGCGCATGCACAACATGGTGGCCGAGGTCGAGGCGAGCACCCTGATGAGCGCGCGCCAGCGCCTGGCGGCCTACCTCGAGTCGCTGTGCCACGACGCGACCGCGACGCGCGTGCGGCTGCCGGCGAGCAAGACCGTGATCGCCGCGCGGCTGGGCGTCACCAAGGAGACGTTCTCGCGCCTGCTGCGCGAGTTCGTGCACGCGCGCCTGATCGCGGTGGAAAAGCGCGACGTGGTGCTGCTCGACCGCGCGCGTCTCGCCACCGAGGCGCACGGCAGCCATCCCCCGGTCAGCGGTATACCAGCGTCGGAATCGTCGAGTGCGTGAGCACGCCGCGGGTCTCGCTGCCGTAGACCAGCGCTGACAGCCCTCGCCGCCCGTGCGAGGCCATGAAGATCAGGTCGCAGCCGTGCGCCTCGGCGGCGCGCACGATGGCCTCGTGCGGATGGTCGCTCTGCGCGTAGTCGGCGTCGTACTCGACGCCCGCGGCGCGCGCACGCTGCGCGATGCGCTCGAGGATCCTCTCGGCGTTGCGTCTGGCCTGCTGCTCGTACTCCGCGAGCGAGATCGCCTGCTTGGCCATCAGCTCCGACTCGCTCGGCGCGCGGTACTCGGGCACCGCGGTGAAGCCGGTCACCCTGGCGCGGATGCCGCGCGCGAACTCGATCCCTGCCTCGACCGCCTTCTCCGCCAGCTCCGAGCCGTCGGACGGGATCAGGATGTGCCGGTACATCTGCGCCTCCATTGGCCTCGCCACGGCCCCAAGATAAGTCGGCCCGGCGCCGGGGGTTTGACCGGGGTCAAGGCCCGCTCGCGGGCGGGATTTATCGTGGCGCAAGACAGGAGGCTTCCATGTACAGGCACATCCTCGTTCCCACCGACGGATCGAAACTCTCGCACAAGGCGGTTGCCGCCGCGGCGAAGCTCGCAAAGGCGAGCGGCGCCAGGCTCACGGGCGTGTATGTGATTCCGCCGTACACGCCACCGGTGTACGGCGAAGGCGTCGCCTACGTGCCGGAGATGACGCCCAAGGCCTACAAGGAGCTCACCGAGCGCGAGGCGAAGAAGGCGCTCGCCGTGGTCGAGGTCGAGGGCGGCGCGGCAGGCGTCGAGACCCGGGCCGTGTCGCTCGTCCACGCGCACGCCTGGGAGGGTATCATCCGCACCGCCAGGGCGAAGAAGTGCGACCTCATCGTGATGGCCTCGCACGGCCGCAAGGGCCTCGCCGGGCTGCTGCTCGGCAGCGAGACCACCAAGGTGCTGACGCACTCCAAGATCCCGGTGCTGGTCTGCCGGTAGGCGCGCAGCCATGAAATACCTCACCATCGAACAGCGCGAGAGCCTGCAGCTGCTGCTCGCGTCGCGCGCCGCGGCGCTGCGCGAGGAGATCGCCTCGGCGCTGCGCGCGAGCGGCGATGCGCGCGCATTGAGCCTCGCCAACCACCTCGAGGAGATCGACGACGCGGCGGTCGCAGACCTCCAGAGCGCGCTCGACATTGCGGCGCTCGAGCGCGACGTGCGCGAGCTGCGCGCGGTCGAGGGCGCCGCGGTGCGCCTGCACACGCCCGATTACGGCGTGTGCGACGACTGCGGCGGCGAGATCCCCTACGCGCGGCTCGACGCGCAGCCGACCGCGACGCGCTGCGTCGCCTGCCTGGCGCGGCGCGAGCGCGCCGGCGCGACTGCCGCCGCCGCCCGCCTCTAGCCCGCCTTGCTCCAGCTCGCGCCCACGCCCACCGGCGAGGGCGCGAGGCTGACGATGCGCGTGTAGAGCTGCTCGAAGTCCTGCTCGCGCAGGTCGGCGATGGGATCGCGGTTGCCGGCGAAGCCGTCGGCGATCGCGCGCCAGTCCTCGGGCAGGAGCTTCTTTTCCGCGAGCGGCAGCAGCTCGTTCTCCTCCTTGCGCATGTGCTTCCAGTGGAAATCGGCGTAGGCGTCCACCGCTTCGGCGAAGCCTTGCGCGCCTTCCGGCCCCGCATTCTCGAACGCGTTCAG
>CAZVHU010000099.1:0-13039 GCA_964627075.1 uncultured Enterobacteriaceae bacterium
AAGGGCAGCGACATCACCACCGGCTACCCGCAGTTCGACCACAACCTGCTGAAGAGGCTGGGCTGGTGGGACGAACTGACGGAGGAGGAGAAGAAGGAGGCCGAGGGCAAGACCTGGGCGAACGACCTGTCGGGCGGCATCATCCGCGTGGCGATGAAGCACGGCTGCAGCCCGTTCGGCAACGCCAAGGCGCGCGCGGTGGTGTGGAACTTCCCCGACGGCATCCCGCAGCACCGCGAGCCGCTGTTCAGCCCGCGGCCGGACCTCGTGGAGAAATACCCGACGCACGACGACGTGAAGACGCTGTGGCGCCTGCCGGTGCTGTTCAAGTCGGTGCAGCAGCAGGCGGTCAAGGACGAGGTGTCGAAGAAGTTCCCGCTGGTGCTCACCTCGGGCCGGCTGGTCGAGTACGACGGCGGCGGCGAGGAGACGCGCTCCAACGCCTGGCTCGCCGAGCTGCAGCAGGACAACTTCGTCGAGATCAACCCGAAGACCGCCGCCGACCGCCATATCAAGAACGGCGAGTACGTCTGGGTGAGCACGCCGGCGAAAAACCCCAACGGCAGCAACGTGCGCATCAAGGTCAAGGCCAAGGTCACCGAGGGCGTCGGCCCCGACACCGTGTTCATCCCGTTCCACTTCTCGGGCTGGTGGCAGGGGCAGGACATGCTGCCCTATTACCCGGAGGGGGCGTACCCGATCGTGCGCGGCGAGGCGGTGAACACCGCCACCACCTACGGCTACGACCGGGTGACCGTGATCCAGGAGACCAAGACCACGCTGTGCCAGGTGTCCAAGGCGTAACGCGGCCGCGAGAGCGAGGATAGGGACGAGGAGAGAGCCATGGCGAGAATGAAATTCCTGTGCGACGCCGAGCGCTGCATCGAGTGCAACGGCTGCGTCACCGCCTGCAAGAACGAGAACGAGGTGCCCTGGGGCGTCAACCGCCGCCGCGTGGTGACCATCAACGACGGCGTGATCGGCGCGGAGAAATCCATCTCGGTCGCCTGCATGCACTGCTCCGACGCGCCGTGCATGGCGGTGTGCCCGGTGGACTGCTTCTACCGCACCGACGACGGCGTGGTGCTGCACGACAAGGACCTGTGCATCGGCTGCGGCTACTGCTTCTACGCCTGCCCGTTCGGCGCGCCGCAGTTCCCGCAGGCGGGCGCCTTCGGCCTGCGCGGCAAGATGGACAAGTGCACCTTCTGCGCCGGCGGCCCGGAGCCCGACAGGTCGGAGGCCGAGTTCCGCAAGTACGGCCGAAACCGGCTGGCCGAGGGCAAGCTCCCGGCGTGCGCCGAGATGTGCTCGACCAAGGCGCTGCTCGGTGGCGACGGCGACGTGATCGCCGACATCTACCGCGACCGGGTGATCCGCAGGGGCGCGAGGGGCGTGGAAGTGTTCGGATGGGCGGCGGCCTACGGCGCGCCCAAGCCGGGCAGCGCGCCCGCGCCGCAGCCTGCCGCGGGCGGAGGCAAGTCGTGAGACGCGCGCTCGTCGTGACCGCGGCGGCGCTCGCCGGCGCGCTGGCCTTGGGCGCCTGCGGCGAGGCCGAGCAGGTGGTGGTCTACAAGCAGGGCAAGTACCAGGGCAAGCCCGACACCCGGCCGTGGGACAACGAGCCCCTGGCCGATGGCGGCAAGTGGTCGAAGGGCGACCGCGCGAGCTGGGAGACGCAGATCAAGCAGCGCCAGCTGGCGCAGAACGAGTACAAGCGCATCGGCCAGTAGCACGGCGCCGCGCGGGAGAGGGCTATGTCGAAGCTAATCAGGGTGTGCCTCGCGCTGGCGCTCGCGTGCGGCGCGGGCGCGCTGCAGGCGCAGACCGCCCCGCAGCCGCAGCCGGGTGCGACCGAGCAGCCGGGCAACAACGCGCCGGTATGGCGCGAGGTGCGCAAGGAAGGCCAGGAGCACTACACCAGCACCAAGGGCCGGGAGACCGGCGTGCTGGTGCAGTCGGCGGGCGACACCTGGCGCCGCATCCGCAACGGGCCCGTCACGTTCTACGGCGGCTGGCTGCTGGTGATCGTCGGCCTGGTGATCGCCGCGATCTACTTCACCAAGGGCCCGGTCAGGCTGCACGACAAGCCCTCGGGCCGCATGATGGAGCGCTTCTCGCTCGCCGAGCGCTGGGCGCACTGGGTGATGGGCATCAGCTTCTGTGTGCTCGGCGTGACCGGCCTCATCATCCTGTTCGGCAAGTACGTGCTGCTGCCGGTGATCGGCTATACGCTGTTCGCCTGGGTCTCCGCGCTCGCCAAGAACCTGCACAACTTCGTTGCGCCGCTCTTCATCGTGAGCCTGGTGGTGTTCATCCTCATGTACGTGAAGGACAACCTGCCGGAGAAGGGCGACGGCGCGTGGCTGGCGAACGGCTGGAAGATCTTCTCCGGGGCGCACCTGCCCTCGGGGCGCTTCAACGCCGGCGAGAAAGTGTGGTTCTGGGTCGGGGTGGTGGTGCTGTGCCTGGTGCTGAGCGTCACCGGGCTGATTCTCCTGTTCCCGAACTTCGACCAGGTGCGCGCCACCATGCAGCAGGCGAGCATCATCCATGCGGTATCGGCGGTCCTGGTGATCGGCTTTGCACTCGGCCACATCTACATGGGCACGATCGGGGTCGAGGGCGCTTACGGCAACATGCGCGACGGCGTCACCGACGAGACCTGGGCGAAGGAGCACCACCGGTACTGGTACGAGGAGCAGAAATCCGGCGCCGCCGCCGCCAGGGCCGGCGCCACGCCGCGCCCGACGCATTGAGAACGGAGGGGAGAATGAACTACTACAGGGGACTCGCCGCCGCGCTCGCCGCGGGGCTCGCCATCGGCTCGATCGCCGCGGTGCACGCCAAGCTGCCGCCGGCGCCGCCCAAGAGCGACGCCGAGAAGGCCGCCGAGGCGGAAAAAGCGGCCGCGGCGAAGGCGAAGGAAGCCGAGCTCAACAACAAGTACATCGACAAGGCGGTCGCGAACTACAAGAAGAACAAGGGCATCGAGGAGCCCAAGGCGACGCCGGCGTCGATGGCGCCGCCCGCCAAGAAGAAGTGATCCTGGATCCCCGCGTTCGCGGGAACGACGTTTCGGCGCCGCCCTAGGCGACGCCTTCCACGAAGATCAGGCGCCCGCGCGACGCCCTCTGGCGCAGCGCGCGCAGCGGCGCGTACTCGGGCGAGTCGTACCACTTGCGCGCCTGCTCGAGCGACGCGAACTCGAGCACCACCATGCGCCTGGGCTCCCAGTCGCCTTCCTTCGCCTCGGTCCTGCCGCCGCGCACCAGGTACTTGCCGCCGTATCGCGCGATCGTGCCCGGCACGTCCTTCGCGTAGTCCTGGTAGGTCTGCGGGTCGGTGATCTCGATTTCGCCGATGACGTACGCGGCCATGCGATGTTCCTTTCCGTTTCCTAGGCCAGCCCCGCCAGCCTGAGCAGCATGCCGGCGCCCCCCATGGCGCCGATGAGCGGGATCAGCCCCACCTTATAGCGCATCAGCGCCAGCATCGCGACCGCGGCGCCGGCGAGCGACACCCAGTCGAGCGGCGCCGTCAGGCCCTGCGGCCAGAACACGTGGCGCGAGAAGAACACCGCCAGGCTCACGATCACGCCGACCACCGCCGCAGTGATGCCGGTGAGCGGCGCGCTGAACCTGAGCGCGCCGCGCGTGGACTCGACCAGCGGCCCGCCCAGCAGGATGAAGACGAACGAGGGCAGGAACGTGAACCAGGTGGCGACGAGCGCGCACAGCGTTCCCGCGAGGAACAGATTCTCGGGGCCGAACAGCGCCTTCGCCCAGCCGCCTGCGAAGCCGACGAAGGCGACCACCATGATGAGCGGCCCGGGCGTGGTCTCGCCCAGCGCGAGGCCATCGATCATCTGCGGCGCTGTGAGCCACTGGTAATGCTCGACCGCTGCCTGGTAGACGTACGGCAGCACCGCATAGGCGCCGCCGAAGGTGAGCAGCGCCGCCTTGGTGAAGAACCAGCCCATCTGGGTCGCGGTGTGCTGCCAGGAGAACAGCGCCGCAAGCAGCCCGATGCTCGCTCCCCAGAGCGCGAGGCCGGCTGCGAGCACGCCGGCGAAATGGCCCCACCCGTGGCGCGCGTAAGCGGGCACCGGAGTGTCGTCGTCGATCAGCGCCGGCCCGTAGCTCTGCTGCGCCGCGCCGTGCCCGCCGCCGCCGGCGAACACCCGCGGCGCGAAGCGCCCGCCGAGCGCGCCGAGCAGGCCCGCGCCGACCACGATGTAGGGAAACGGCACGCCGGCGACGATCGCGACGAAGGCGCCGAGGCTGAACGCCCACAGCGCGGGGTGCTTGAGCGCGCGCGAGCCGATGCGCCACGCGGCGGCGACCACGATCGCCACCACCGCCGGCTTGATGCCGTAAAACAGGCCCGCGACCGCGGGCACCTCGCCGAACGCCATGTAGATCCACGACAGCGCGACCAGGATGAACACCGAGGGCAGCAGGAACAGCACCCCTGCGACGATGCCGCCCCAGGCGCGGTGCAGCAGCCAGCCGATGTAGATCGCGAGCTGGATCGCCTCCGGGCCGGGCAGCACCATGCAGTAGTTGAGCGCGTGCAGGAAGCGCCTCTCCGAGATCCAGCGCCGGCGCTCGACCAGCTCGGTGTGCATGATCGCGATCTGCCCGGCAGGCCCGCCGAAGCTGATGAAGCCGAGCTTGAGCCAGAAGCGGAACGCCTCGCCGAAGCTCACCGCGGGCGGCGGCTCGGCGAGGGGCGGCGCGGGTGCGCTCAGCGGTACAGGTCCGGGTTCCACGTGTGCACTTCTTGCTTGCCTTCCTTGCACCAGCGGTAGAGCGCGTCGTACATCAACATGCCATGCGCGAGCATCTCGTGGTCGTCGCCGTAGAGGCGCGACAGGCCGAGGGACAACGCGGCAAGCCCCGCGCACTGCGGCGCGAGGTCGAGCCGGTTTGTGTCCGCGCCGCGCACGATCGTCGCCAGCTCCGCGAGCGCCGGGTCGCGCAGGCGGTAAGCCTTGATGAACGCGTCGAAGCTGCACAGCTCGCCCTGGTGCGAGAACTCGACATCCGGAACGTCGTAGGGCACCGCCTCGCGCTCGCCCGCCACGCGCTTCACCTCGGGCGTCGGCACGTAAAGGAACTCCGCTTCCGGGTCGACGAAGCGGCGGATCAGCCACGGGCAGGCGATGCGGTCGATCTTGGGCCGCTCGCGCGTCACCCAGCGCGTCGCGGCGCCCGCGGGCTTGGCGGCGAGCTCGCCGCCCGCCTGGCGCCAGCCCTCGATGCCGCCTTCCAGATACGCCGCCTCGATGCCCTGCGCGCGCAGGCCGCGCGCGGCCTCCTGGCCCACCTCGTGGCCGTGCACGCAGTAGACGACGACGCTCGCCGCAGCGGGCAGGGTCTTCGCCCAATCCGCTACGCGCAGGGGATCGCGGCGCAAGGCGCCGCGCACCAGGTCGCGCGCTTCGCGAAAGCGCTCGTTCCTGCGCACGTCGATGACGAGCGGCGGGGCGGCGGAAAAAAGGGACTGCCGGAGTGCTGCGGGGGTCGTGCTCGCGTCCATGGATCTCTCCTCAAGAGATGGCAGAACTTGGACGCGAGTGCGTCTTCAAAGGGGAGCCTGCAATTCCCCGCGGCGCAAAATATGCGCGCGCGCTGCGCCGCTTGTCAAGGCGCCGCGGCGAGCGGCGGGGGTGGCGCCCGCGCCGTGTAAAGTGCGCGCATGGCTCCCGGGCGGCGCGCGGAATCGTGAAGGACATGGTCGAGGCCCTGGTTTCCGGATTGCGCCTGGTGGCGACGCTCGACCTGCGGCTGTGGGAGATCGTCGGCCTGAGCCTGGCGGTGAGCCTGTCGGCAGTCTTGCTCGCCTCGCTCCTCGGGCTGCCGCTCGGCGCTGCCATCGCGGTCGGGCGCTTCCCCGGCCGGCAGGCGGTGATCGTGGTGCTCAATGCCCTCATGGGGCTGCCGCCCGTGGTGGTCGGATTGTTCATCTACCTGCTGCTGTCGCGCGCCGGGCCGCTGGGCGGGCTGGGGCTGCTTTTCACGCCGCAGGCGATGGTGATCGCGCAGACGGTGCTGGTGCTGCCGATCATCGCGGCGCTCGCGCGCCAGACGGTCGAGGACGCCTGGCAGGAGTACGAGGAGCAGCTGCGCTCGCTCGGCGTCGACGGCCTGCAGGGCGCGCTCACGGTGCTGTGGGACGTGCGGTTTTCGCTCGTCACCGCGGTGCTGGCGGGCCTGGGGCGGGCGAGCGCCGAGGTGGGCGCGGTGCTGATCGTCGGCGGCAACATCGACGGCGTCACGCGCGTCATGACCACTGCAATCGCGCTGGAGACCTCCAAGGGCGACCTGCCGCTTGCACTGGGCCTGGGCATGGTGCTCATCGCGATCGTGCTCGTGCTCAACGCCGCCGCGCACCTGATCCGCGAGGCCGCGCAGCGGCGCTACGGATGAGCGCGATCCTGCCGCTGCGGCTGGAGGCCGTGACGTTCGCCGCGGGCGGGCGCGTCATCATCGAGCCGCTGACGCTCGCGCTCGAGGCGGGCCCGAGCACCATCATCCTGGGCGCCAACGGCGCGGGCAAGAGCGTGCTCATGCGGCTGATGCACGGGCTGCTCGCGCCCACCTCGGGCCGCGTGGCCTGGAACGCGAACGGCCATCGACGCCGGCAGGCGATGGTGTTCCAGCGCCCGGTGATGCTGCGCCGCTCGGCGCTCGCCAACGTGACCTATGCGCTCGAGGCGGCGGGCGTGCCGGCCCCCGGGCGCGAGCGCCTGGCGATCGAGGCGCTCGAGGAGGTCGGGCTGCGGCACGTCGCGCAGCGGCCGGCGCGCGTGCTCTCGGGCGGCGAGCAGCAGCGCCTCGCGCTCGCGCGCGCCTGGGCGCTGCATCCGGAGGTGCTGTTCCTGGACGAACCCACCGCGAACCTGGACCCGGGGGCGACGCGCGAGGTCGAAACCGTGATCCGCGCCTTCGACGCGGCAGGCACCAAGATCGTGATGTCCACGCACAGCCTCGGGCAGGCGCGGCGGCTTGGCGACGAGGTGATCTACCTGCACCAGGGCAGGGTGCTCGAGCGCGCGCCGGTGGAGGAGTTCTTCCCGCAGCCGGCATCGCCCGAGGCCGCGGCGTTCGTCAAGGGCGAGCTGCCGTGGGCGTGATTGCGAGATTCGCGCTGCTCATGCTGGCATGCGCGCCGGCGATGGCGCAGACCGGCTTCATCACCGTCGCCTCCACCACTTCCACCGAGCAGTCGGGGCTGTTGCGGCACATCCTGCCTGCGTTCGAGAAAAAGACCGGCATCCAGGTGCGCGTGGTCGCGCTCGGCACCGGCCAGGCGCTCGACCTGGGACGGCGCGGCGACGCCGACGTGGTGCTGGTGCACGCGCGCGCGCAGGAGGAGCAGTTCGTCGCCGAAGGCCACGGCGTGAGGCGCTACGGCGTCATGTATAACGATTTCATCCTCGCAGGCCCGAGAGCCGATCCCGCGAAGGTCGCGGGCACGGACGACATTGCGCAGGCGCTGAAGCGGATCCGGGTGGCGCGCGCGCCGTTCGCCTCGCGCGGCGACAGGAGCGGCACGCATGCCGCGGAGCTCGAGCTCTGGAAGCTCGCCGGCGTGGACATCGCGAAGGAGAAGGGGCCGTGGTACCGGGAGACGGGCTCGGGCATGGGGCCTACGCTCAACACTGCCTCCGGCATGAACGCCTATGTGCTCGCCGATCGCGGCACCTGGCTTGCCTTCAGGAACCGCGGCGCGCTGGTGATCGCGGTGCAGGGCGACAAGCGCCTTTTCAACGAGTACGGCGCGATCCTGGTCAACCCGGCGAAGCACCCGCACGTGAAGAAGGAATTAAGCCAGGCGTTCGTCGACTGGATCGTCTCGGCGCAAGGCCAGGCCGCGATCGCCGGCTACCGGCTCGGCGGCGAGCAGCTTTTCTTCCCCAACGCGCGCAGCTGAGCGGCGCAGCGAAACGGGCCGGGTGCGGCGCGTCGCCATGCTATACAGCGCGGGCAATGGAAGCGAGCGGGCTCATCATCGGGCTGCTTGCCGCGGGCATGCTGGCGGCAGCGTTCGTGTATGCGTCGGTGGGGCATGGCGGCGCCTCGGCCTACCTCGCGGCGATGGCGCTTGCCGGCGTGGCGCCGCAGGAGATGCGCCCGATCGCGCTCGCGCTCAACATCCTGGTCGCCTCGCTCGCAACCTGGAAATTCTGGCGCGCGGGGCATTTCCGCTGGCGGCTGTTCTGGCCTTTCGCAGCGGTCTCGATCCCGTTCGCCTACCTGGGGGGCGCGATCACGCTTCCCGGGACCGCCTACGGGATCGTGGTGGGCGCGGTGCTGCTCTACGCGGGCTGGCAGCTCTGGCGCAGCCGCCGCGCGGGCGAGGAGATGCGCGCCGCCCGGGAACCGGCGATTGCGCTTGCGATGGCGTCAGGCGCCGCGATCGGGTTGCTCTCGGGCCTGACCGGCGTCGGGGGCGGGATCTTTCTCAGCCCGCTGCTGCTGATCCTCGGCTGGGCGGGCACCAGGCAGACCTCCGCCGTCGCAGCTCCCTTCATCCTGGTGAATTCCGTCGCAGGCCTCGCGGCGGGCTTTGCCGCCGGGACCGCCGGGCTTCCTCCGCTCACCTGGCTGCTGGCGGGCGCCGTGCTTGCGGGAGGGTGGCTGGGCGCCGAATACGGCAGCCGGCGCCTCGCCAACCCGATCGTGCGCCGGATGCTCGCCGCAGTGCTTGCCGTCGCGGGCGGCAAGATGATGCTGGTGTAGCATCGCAGCCCGCATGAAGACCTTCGGCTTCGCCGGCTGGTCCGGCAGCGGCAAGACCACGTTGATCGAGGCGTTGATCCCGCGCTTCGTGAAGCGCGGCCTGCGCGTCTCGCTCATCAAGCACGCGCACCACACCTTCGACGTCGATCAGCCCGGCAAGGACTCCTACCGGCACCGGCACGCGGGCGCCTCCGAGGTCCTGGTCACTTCGTCGCGCCGCTGGGTGCTGATGCACGAGCTGCGCGGCGAAAGGGAGCCGTCGTTCGAGGAGCAGGTGAGGCACCTCCTGCCCTGCGACCTGCTGCTGGTGGAGGGCTTCAAGTACGCGCCGATCCCCAAGCTCGAGGTCTGGCGCGCGCAATCCGGCGAGCCGCTGCTGCACTCGAGCGACCCGCACATCGTCGCGGTGGCGAGCGACGCGAAGGTCGAGACCCGACTGCCGCTGCTCGACCTGAACGACCACGACGCCATCGCTGCGTTCGTGGTCAGGCACGTCGGACTGGCGTGAACCAAGGCCTGCTTTCGGTCGACGAGGCGCTGGCGAAGATGCTCGCCGCGGCGCAGCCGGTGGCGGAGATCGAGGATCTCTCCACGCTGGAGGCGGCCGACCGCGTGCTCGCGCGCGACCAGGTCTCGACGATGGACGTGCCGCCGATGGACAACAGCGCCATGGACGGCTACGCGCTGCGCCTCGCGGACGTGCCGGCACCCGGCGCGCGGCTCAAGGTGTCGCAGCGCATCGCCGCCGGCTCGGTGGGCGCGCCGCTTGCGCCGGGAACCGCGGCGCGCATTTTTACCGGCGCGCCGATCCCGCCGGGCGCGGACGCGGTGGTGATGCAGGAGTTCTGCGCGCTCCAGGGCGGCGAGGTCACGGTGAAGAAGCTGCCGAAGCCGGGCGAGTGGATCCGGCGCGCGGCGAGCGACATCAACGCCGGCAGCCGCATCCTCGCGGAGGGCAAGCGGCTCATGCCGCAGGACATCGGCCTTGCCGCGTCGGTCGGGATCAAGACGCTGCCGGTGCGCAGGCGCGTGCGGCTGGGGCTGTTCTTCACCGGCGACGAGCTGGTGATGCCGGGCGAGCCGCTCGCGCCGGGCCGCATCTACAACTCCAACCGCTTCACCCTGCGGGGCCTCGCGCAGCTCTTCGGCTGCGAGATGCGCGACTACGGCATCGTGCCCGATTCGCTGGAGGCGACGCGCGCGGTGCTGCGCCGCGCCGCGCAGGAGTGCGACCTGATTGTCACCTCGGGCGGCGTCTCGGTGGGCGAGGCCGATTTCGTCAAGCCCGCGGTCGAGGCCGAGGGGTCGCTCCTCATGTGGCGCATCGCGATGAAGCCCGGCCGCCCGCTCGCCTTCGGCAAGGTGGGCGGCGCGACGTTCATCGGGCTTCCGGGCAACCCCGTATCGAGCTTCATCACCTTCCTCGTCTTCGTGCGGCCGTTCCTGATGCGGCTGCAGGGGATCAAGGAAGTCGGCGCGCGCGCGATCGAGGCGCGCGCGGATTTCGACTGGCCGGAGCCCGACGCCCGGCGCGAGTTCCTGCGCGTAAAATGGAACGCGCACGGCGGGCTCGACCTCTACCCGACCCAGGATTCGGCGGTGCTGACCTCCACCGCCTGGGCCGACGGGCTGGTCGACAACCCGGCGGGTCACGCGATCCGCAAGGGCGAGCGCGTGCGCTTCCTGCCGTTCGCGGAGCTCTACTGGTGAAAGTGAAAGTGCTTTATTTCGCGGCGCTGCGAGAGCAGCTCGGCACCCCGGGCGAGGACATCGAATTGCCGGGCGGCGTCGGCACCGTCGCGGCGCTGCGCGCCCACCTGCGCGGCCGCGGCGGCGCCTGGCAGTCCGCCTTCGCGGAGGGAAAACTCGTGCGCATGGCGGTCAACCAGGACATGGCGCAACCCACGACCGGAATCAAGGCTGGCGACGAGGTAGCCTTCTTTCCCCCGGTGACGGGCGGATGAAAATCCTGGTCCAGCGCGAAGACTTCGACGCCGGCGCCGAGATCCGCGCGCTGTCGCGCGACCCCGCGGTCGGCGCGGTGGCGAGCTTCGTCGGCGTGGTGCGCGAAGTGGCGATGACGCTCGAGCACTATCCGGGCATGACCGAGAGGGCGCTGCGCAAGATTGCGGAAGAAGCGGGGGAGCGCTGGAAAGTGACGGGCTGCACCGTGATCCATCGCTACGGCGCGCTCGAGCCCACCGACCAGATCGTGCTGGTGGCGGTGGCGAGCGCGCACCGGGGCGATGCGTTCGCCGCCTGCGAGTTCATCATGGATTACCTCAAGACCCGGGCGCCGTTCTGGAAGAAGGAGGCGACGGGCTGGGTCGAGGCGCGCCCCTCGGACGACCAGGCCGCCGGGCGCTGGACCGGCCCCGGAAGGAAGAGCGGGTCGGCTTGAAAGCGGGGGCAATGCCCCCATCTGCGCAAAAGGTATTCGGGACAGGCACCTATGCGCTTCGACAAGTTCACCACCAGGCTCCAGGAGGCCCTCGGCGAGGCGCAGAGCCTCGCCCTGGGGCAGGACCACCAGTTCATCGAGCCCCAGCACCTGATGGCGGCGCTGCTCGCCCAGGCTGACGGCGGGGCGGCCTCGCTCATCCAGCGCGCGGGCGGCAACCCCGTGGCGCTGAAGAAGGCGCTCGAGCAGTCGATCCAGCGCCTGCCCAAGGTCGAGGGCGCGCCGGGCGAAGTGCACGTCTCCAGGGAACTTGCGGCGCTGCTCAACGTCGCGGACAAGGAGGCGCAGAAGCGCGGCGACCAGTTCATCGCCTCGGAGATGTTCCTGATCGCCGCCTGCGGCGACAAGGGCGAGACCGGCCGCGCGCTCAAGGCCGCGGGCGTGACGCGCGCGGCGCTGGAGAAGGCGATCGAGCAAGTGCGCGGCGGCGCGAGCGTCGCCGGCCAGGCCGACGAATCGCAGCGCCAGGCGCTCGCCAAGTACACGCTCGACCTCACCGACCGCGCGCGCCAGGGCAAGCTCGATCCGGTGATCGGGCGCGACGACGAGATCCGGCGCTGCGTGCAGATCCTGCAGCGGCGCACCAAGAACAACCCGGTGCTGATCGGCGAGCCGGGCGTGGGCAAGACCGCGATCGTGGAAGGCCTCGCGCAGCGCATCGTCAACGGCGAAGTGCCCGAGACGCTCAAGAACAAGCGCGTGCTGGTGCTCGACATGGCTTCGCTCCTCGCCGGCGCCAAGTACCGCGGCGAGTTCGAGGAGCGCCTGAAGGCGGTGCTGAAGGAATTGGCGCAGGACGAGGGCAACACCATCGTCTTCATCGACGAGCTGCACACCATGGTCGGTGCCGGCAAGGCCGAGGGCGCGATCGACGCCGGCAACATGCTCAAGCCTGCGCTCGCGCGCGGCGAGCTGCACTGCATCGGCGCGACCACCCTGGACGAATACCGCAAGCACGTCGAGAAGGACGCCGCGCTCGAGCGCCGCTTCCAGAAGGTGCTGGTGGGCGAGCCCTCGGTCGAGGCGACCATCGCGATCCTGCGCGGCCTGCAGGAGCGCTACGAGGTGCACCACGGCGTCGAGATCACGGACCCGGCGATCGTCGCCGCGGCGGAGCTCTCGCACCGCTACATCTCGGACCGTTTCCTCCCGGACAAGGCGATCGACCTGATCGACGAGGCGGCGGCGCGCATCAAGATGGAGATCGACTCCAAGCCCGAGGCGATGGACCGGCTGGAGCGGCGCCTCATTCAACTTCGCATCGAGCGCGAGGCGGTGAACAAGGAGACCGACGAGGCTTCCAGGAAGCGCCTGGATCTCATCCAGCAGGAAATCGGGAAGCTCGAGCGCGAGTACGCCGACCTGGAGGAGGTGTGGAAGGCGGAAAAAGCGCAGGTCGCGGGCAGCCAGCACGTGAAGGAGGCGCTGGAGAAGTTGAAGCTCCAGATGGAAGAGGCCAAGCGCAAGGGCGACTGGCAGAAGATGAGCGAGATCCAGTACGGCAAGGTGCCGCAGCTGGAGGCGCAGCTGAAGAAGGCGGAGAAGTCCGAAGGCGTGCGCGCGAAGCTGTTGCGCACGCAGGTCGGCGCGGAAGAGATCGCGGAGGTCGTGTCGCGGGCCACCGGCATCCCGGTCTCCAAGATGATGCAGGGCGAGCGCGACAAGCTCCTCAGGATGGAGGCGCGGCTGCACGAGCGCGTGGTCGGCCAGGACGAGGCGGTGCGCCTGGTCTCGGACGCGATCCGTCGCTCGCGCTCGGGGCTCTCGGACCCCAACCGGCCCTACGGCTCGTTCCTGTTCCTCGGGCCCACGGGCGTGGGCAAGACCG
>CAZVHU010000100.1:0-13012 GCA_964627075.1 uncultured Enterobacteriaceae bacterium
CTGGTTCCAGCCGTAGATGAACTGGATCACGAACAGCGCCGCCATCGTGGTCTTGGAAAGCGGCAGCAGCACGTCCTTGAAGAAGCGCATCGGCCCGGCGCCGTCCACGCGCGCGGCTTCGGCCAGCTCGTCGGGCACCGTCATGAAGAACTGGCGGAACAGGAACGTGGCGGTCGCCGATGCGATCAGCGGCACGGTCAGCCCGGCGTAGGTGTTGAGCATCCCCAGGTCCGAGATCACCTTGAAGGTCGGGATGATGCGCACCTCCACCGGCAGCATCAGCGTGACGAAGATCATCCAGAAGAAGAACATGCGCAGCGGGAAGCGGAAATAGACGATGGCGAACGCCGACAGGATCGAGATCGCGATCTTGCCGAGCGGGATAGCGAGCGCCATCACCGTGCTGTTGACCAGCATCGTCGCCACCGCGGCCTTCGAGCCCTTGGTCGAGCCGGCGGTGAGCACCTGCGAGTAGTTCTCGACCAGCTTGTCGCCGGGCAGGAGCGGCATCGGCACCTGGATGATCTGCTCGAGCGTCAGCGTCGAGGCGACGAAGGTGACGTACAGCGGGAACGCGACCGCCAGCACGCCGAGCGCCAGCACCGCGTGCGACAACAAAGTCAGCCAGGGCCGGTTCTCGACCATCAGTACTGCACCTTGCGCTCGATGAAGCGGAACTGCGCCACCGTGAGCGCGATGACGACGAACATCAGGACCACCGACTGCGCCGACGAGCCGCCGAGGTCCGCCGCCTTGACACCGTCGTAGTAGACCTTGTAGACGAGGATCTGCGTGGCGCCGGCCGGGCCGCCCTGCGTGGTGGCGTCGATGACGCCGAACGTCTCGAAGAACGCGTACACGATGTTCACCACCAGCAGGAAGAAGGTGGTCGGCGAAAGCAGCGGGAACACGATGGTCCAGAAGCGCCGCCCGGGCCCCGCGCCGTCGATCGCCGCCGCCTCGACGAGCGAGCGCGGGATCGACTGCAGGCCGGCGAGGAAGAACAGGAAGTTGTACGAGATCTGCTTCCACACCGACGCGATCACGACCAGCAGCATCGCCTGGTCGTCCTTGAGGATCCAGTTCCAGTCGATGCCCCAGCCCTTGAGCACGTAGGTGATGATGCCGATCGAGGGCGCGAACAGGAATGCCCAGAGAACGCCGGCGACCGCCGGTGCCACGGCGTAGGGCCAGATGAGCAGCGTCTTGTAGGCGAGCGCGCCGCGCAGCACCCGGTCGGCCATGGCGGCGAGCAGCAGCGAGATCGCGATTCCCGAGAACGCCACCAGCGCGCTGAAAAGCACGGTGATCCGGAACGAGCTGAGGTAATGCTTGTCCTGGAACAGCGCCGCGAAGTTCTGCAGGCCGACGAACTGGGTCTTCAGCCCGAACGCGTCCTGCAGCTGGAACGAGTACCAGACCGCCTGCGTCGCCGGCCAGAAGAAGAACACCACCGTGATCGCCAGTTGCGGCGCGACCAGTGCGTAGGGCAGCCACGCCGAGCGGAAAACGACGCGTTTTTCCATCGGGCAGGAACGCAGGGGGCCGGCAGCCCCCTCTCGTCGCGCGCTACTTGTTGGCGGCTTCGAACTTGCGCAGGATGTCGTTGGCGCGCTTCACCGCGTCGTCGAGCGCCGTCTTCGCGTCCTTCTTGCCGGCGAACACGGCTTCCAGCTCCTCCTCGATCACCTCGCGCCCCTGCACGAAGTTGCCGAAGCGCAGGCCCTTGGAGTTCTCGGTCGGGGCCTTGTTGGTGAGCTGCTTGACCGGCATGTCGGCGCCCGGATTCTTGTCATAGAAGCCCGACTTGCGCGTCAGCTCGTAGGAAGCCTGGGTGATCGGCACGTAGCCCGTGGTCGTGTGCCACTCCATCTGGATCTCGGGCTGCGACAGGAAGGCGAGGAACTTCGCCACGCCCTTGTACTCCTCGGGCTTCTTGCCGCCCATTACCCAGAGCGACGCGCCGCCGATGATCGAGTTCTGCGGCGCGCCCTTCACGTCGTCGTGGTACGGGATGAAATGGATCGACCAGTCGAGCTGCTTGTTCTTCTTGAAAGTCGCCTGCGCGCCCGCGCTCGCCGTGACCATCGCGCACTCGCCGCTGCCGAACTTGGCGTCGCCCTGGTTGGTGCGGCCGGCGTAAGTGAACAGGCCCTTCTTCGCCATGTCGCCCAGCATCGCGACATGGCGCACGTGCAGCGGCGAATTGATCGTGAACACGGTGTCGAAACCGCCCATGCCGTTCTGTTTGGTGCCGATCGGCACGTTGTGCCAGGCGCTGAAGTTCTCGATGTGCTTCCACGACGGCCAGCTGGTCGTGTACACGCATTGCTGCCCGGCCGCCTTGAGCTTCTCCGCTGCCGCAAGCACTTCCTTCCAGGTCTTCGGCGCCTTGTCCGGATCGAGGCCTGCTTTCTTGAACGCATCCTTGTTGATGTAGAACATCACCGTGGAGCTGTTGAAGGGGAAGGACAGCATGTTCCCCTTCAGGTCGGTGTAGTAGCCGGTCACCGTCGGCAGGTAGGCCTTGGGTTCGAACTTCTCCTTGGCGTCGGTCATCACCTTCGCGACCGGCACGATCGCGCCTTTCGCGGCCATCATGGTCGCCGTGCCGACCTCGAACACCTGCAGCAGGTGCGGCGCGTTGCCGGCGCGGAACGCCGCGATCGCCGCAGTCATCGATTCAGGGTATGACCCCTTGAACGTGGCCACCACCTTGTAGTCCTTCTGGCTCGCGTTGAACTTGCTGGCGAGGCCGTTCAATGCCTCGCCGAGCGCCCCGCCCATCGAGTGCCACCACTGGATCTCCACCTGGGCGTGCGCGGTGCCGGACGCGAAGCCGGCGGCAATCAATACGGCGAGAGTCTTCAGACGCATGGGATCTCCTCCTTTGGGCTTGTCTAGTGAGTCTGCTTTTCGGGTTGCTTCCAGCGCTGCGGCGCGCCGCGCTGGGCAGCCGCAGCGGGCTTCGGATCGGGCGCCGCGGCGCCGCGGTTGGCGAGCTCGAAGCGGCGCAGCAGCTCGTTGCCGCGCTCGGCGGCGTGATCGAGCGCCAGTTTCGGGGGCTTCCTGCCGTCCCACACCGCCTCCAGCTCCTCCTCGATGATCGCCCGGATGGCGAGGAACTCGCCGAGCCGGATGCCGCGCGACTCGCGCGTCGGTGCGTTGAGCATGAGCTGCCGGATCGCGATCTCGTGCCCGGGGTGCGAGGCGTAGAAGCCGGATTTCTGCGTCAGCTCGTAGGCCGCGCGCGTGAGCGGCACGTAGCCCGTTTCCTGGTGCCACTCGGCCTGCACTTCGGGCTGCGCGAGGTAGGCGAGAAATTTCGCGGCGGCGCGGTATTCGGCCGGCTTCCTGCCCGCGAGCAGCCACAGGCCCGCGCCGCCGATCATCGTGTGGTGCGGCGCGCCCTTGATGTCGTCGTAGTGCGGCAATGCGGCGGCGCCGAAATCGAACTTCGCCGCGCGCCGCAACTCGGCGTAGCGCGACGAGGACGCGGTCACCATCGCGCACTCGCCGCGTGCGAAGCGCTCCTCGCCCCCGGTGCGACGGCCGCTGTAGGTGAAGTAGCCCGAGCGCGCCCACGACGACAGCATCGAGATGTGCCGCACCATGAGGTGCGTGTTGAAGATCAGCTTCGCGTCCAGGCCCCCGAGGCCGTTCTCCTTCGTGGCGAAGTCCTGGTTGTGCCAGACGCTCATGTTCTCGATCAGCACCCACGACGGCCACACCGTGGTGAGGGCGCACTGGAAGCCCGACTCCACCAGCTCGCCGAGCACCTGCACCATCTCGTACCAGGTGCGCGGCGGCTTGTCCGGGTCGAGGCGCGCCTTGCGCAAGGCGTCGCGGTTGTAGAAGAGAATCGGGGTCGAGGTGTTGAACGGCAGCGCCATCAGGCGCCCGGACTGGTCGGAGAAGTAGCTCGCCACCGCGGGCACGAACGCCGCGGCGTCGATGCGCTCGCCGGTCTCGGCGAGCACCTGCCAGAGCGGCCGCACCGCGCTCTTCGCCGCCATCATCTGCCCGGTGCCGACCTCGTAGACCTGCACGATGTTAGGCGCGGCGCCGTTGCGCTGCGCGGCGAGCGACGCGGCCATGGTCTCGTCGTAGCCGCCCTTGAAGGCGGCAACGACGCGCACGTCCTTCTGCGAATCGTTGAAGCGCTTGACGAGCGCCTCGAGCTGCGCGCCGCGCGCCCCGTCCATCGCGTGCCAGAAGTGCACCTCGGTTGCGAGCGCCGCGCCCGGGAACGCAAGCGCAGCGATGAGAGAAGCGGCGCGCAGCATGCGCGGGCGAGTATATCGGATATCATCGCCTCGAAATGACGGCGATTCACGGTCTCGCCGCGGCGGAAGTTGCAGCGCAATACAAGCGCGGCGCCCTGTCGCCGGTGGACGTCGCGCAGGCCTGCCTCGCGCGCATCGAGGCCTGCGAGCCGCGCCTGAACGCGATGTATCGCATTGATCGGGAAGGCGCTCTCGCCCAGGCGCGCGCCGCCGAGGGGCGCTGGCGCGCGGGCACGCCGCTCTCGCCGCTGGACGGCGTGCCGGTCACGATCAAGGAAAACATCTACACCCGCGGCGACCCGGCGCCGATCGGCACGCGCGCGAACGACGATGCGCCGCCGCAGCCCGCGGACGCGCCGCCGGCGGCGCGCCTGCGCGAGGCCGGCTGCGTGATACTCGGCAAGACCACGATGCCCGACTTCGGCATGCTCTCCTCGGGCCTGTCGAGCATGCACGGCGTGACGCGCAACCCGTGGCGCCTCGATCGCAACACCTCGGGGTCGAGCTCGGGAGCGGGCGCGGCGGCCGCGGCGGGCTATGCGCCGCTGCACCTCGGCACCGACATCGGCGGCTCGGTGCGCCTGCCCGCGACGCACTGCGGCATCTTCGCCTTGAAGCCGAGCCTCGGACGCGTGCCGGTGTACCCGCCCTACATCGGCCGTGTCACCGGGCCGATGACGCGCGACGTGACGGCCGCTGCGTTGATGATGAAGGTGCTCGCAAAGCCCGATGCGCGCGACTTCATGAGCCTGCCCTACCAGCCGGTGGATTACGCCGCCGCGCTCGAAGGCGCGGACGGGCGCTGGCTGAAAACCCTGAAGATCGGTTTCATTCCCGACATGAAGGTCGGCCTGCCTGTGCACCGCGAGGTGCGCGCCGCCGCGGAGGCCGCAGCGAAGGCGCTCGCGTCCGCCGGGGCGAAGGTCGAGGAAATGAAACCCTTTCTCACCGCGCAACTGCTCGACGGCATGTCGAAGTTCTTCGAGGCGCGCTCGTATAACGATTTCGTGCAGATGCCGCCGCAGAAGCAGGCCAGGGTGCTGCCCTTCATCGCCGAATGGTGCACCTGGCGCGCGCAATCGTTCACCGGCCGCGACGTGATGGCCGCCTACACGAGCTACGTGACGATGCGCGAGGCGGCGATCGCCGCCTGCCAGCCCTACGACTTCGTGCTCTCGCCCACTTCGCCCATCCTGCCCTACGAGGCCGAGGCCGCGTGCCCGGGCAACGACCCGCACGACGCGCTGCCGCACATCGGCTTCACCGTCGCCTACAACATGTCGGAGCAGCCCGCGGCGTCGCTCAACTGGTGCGCGAGCGCGGATGGCCTGCCCATCGGCGTGCAGGTGGCGGGGAGGCGCTTCGACGACGCGGGCGTGCTGCGCCTCGCCCGCGCGCTCGAGGAGCTGCGCCCGAAGCAGAACCCCTGGCCGGAGCTGCGCTGAGGCGGCGCTGCAGGGCTCGAGTGTAAAGTCTGACTTTACACTCGGCCGCCTCTAGCCCGCGTGCACGGGCCCCAGCGGCCGCAGGCGCACGCCGCGGCGCAGCTTGCGCCAGGCGAACTCCGCCGGGTCGGCGAGCGCCGGCCCCGGCGAGCGCACCACCAGAACCTCCTTCGCGATCGGCTGGAAATCGGCGCGGAAGTGCACCGAGCTTTTCAGTGCAAGGATCCGCTCGCGGCGCGGCTCGACGCCCAGGTGGCGGAACATCTCCTGGTCGGCGGCCTGGCACTTCTTCGAGGCGAGCGCGACGCGCACGCCGGGCGCGGCGCGGCTGCGCAGCAGCGCCATCGCCCCGAGCGTCATGCGAAAGCCCTTGAACATCGGCCCGGTGCAGGTGAAGCGCCCGTCGCCGAGGCGCTCGACGGTGAACTCGCCGGCGAAGGGTGCGTCGCCCGCGACGCGCGAGCGCCCGCCGAGCGCGAACGCGAGCGTCGCGCCCTGCCCCGCCTCGTGCGCGCGACGCGCCGCATCGGGGTCGATGAGGAGGCCCAGCGTGGCGTCGCGCGCGTCCTGCCTGACCAGCGCGCCGAGCAGCCCGGTGGTGTCGCCGTTGCCGCCCGCGCCCGGGTTGTCCTGCGTGTCGGCGAGCACCAGCGGCGCGCCCGGCTCGCCGCGGCTGCGCGCGCGCGCCACCGCATCCTCGGCAGAGTAGAGCTCGAGCGCGAAATCCTTTTCGGCCTCGGCGACCGCCTCGCGCAGCGATTCGACCGCTCGCTCGACTTCGCGCCCCTGCTCGCCGTAGCCGAACACCGCCATGCCGCACTCGGCGAAATCGGCCATCGGGAATCCCGGCGTGAACGACAGCGCCGCGGCGTATTTCGCCTCCAGCGCGGCGAGCTCCGCGTACAGGCCCCTGCACGGCTCGATGAACGAGCACTGGGACGGAATGCCCGTCAGGTAATCGAAGGTGCGGAAGGCGCCGGCAAGGCGGGCGCCGCGCTTCAGCGTGCGATCGAGCAGCCGCGCCGCGCGCGCGCCGGTCTCGGACATGTCCACGTGCGGATAGGTGCGGTAGGCGACCATCGCGTCGGCGCGCTCGAACATGGCGCGCGTGACGTTGGCGTGCAGGTCGAGGCTTGCGACGACCGGCACGCGCGCGCCCACCGCCGCGCGCACGCGGCGCAGGATCTCGCCCTCGCCGTCGTCGTGGTCCTCGGCCACCATCGCGCCGTGCAGGTCGAGGTAGACGCCGTCCACCGGCCCCGCGGCCTGCAGCCGCTGCACCATCTCGCCCAGGATGCGCTCGAAGGCGTCGCGCGTGACGTGCGCCGAGGGGCTCGCAGCGGCCCACGCGGTGCCGATCAATTGGTGGCCGAGCCCGCGCAGCGCCTCGATCGCGCCTGCGGCCGGAATGTTCGCCCCTTCGACCGCCGCGAACACGGTGTCGCCGAATTGCACGCCGGGCCAGCCGCCGCCCGCCTCGAACGCCGCGTAGTCGGCGAGCGCGGGCGCGAAGGTGTTGGTCTCGTGCTGGAAGCCGCCGATCGCGATGCGCGCCATGCGTGGATCGTTTCCTTTCCGGTGCGCCGAATTAGTGCGTCGAGTGCGCGCGGCGCAGCACGCGCCCGGCGCGCGCCGCGGTGACCCTGCCACCGTCCACGGCCTTCACGCCATTGACGTACACGGCGCGAATTCCTTCCGGCGGCCGCTTCGGGTCCTCGAAGGTGCCGCGGTCGATGATGCGCTGCGCATCGAACAACACGAGGTCCGCCACCGCGCCCGGCCTGACGAGGCCGCGGTCCTTCAGGCCGAACTTCGCGGCCGGAAAGCCGGTCATGCGCCGCACCGCCTCGGCGAGCGTGAACAGCTTCTCCTCGCGCGCGTACTTGCCGAGCACGCGGGCGAAGGTGCCGTACAGGCGCGGGTGCGGCTTGCCTTCGAGCGTCGGGATGCCGTCCGAGCCGATCATGGTGCTCGGGTGGCGCATCACCGTGCGCACGTCGGCTTCGCTCATCGCGTGCAGGATCACCGTGACGCCGGCGTCTTCCTGCAAGACGCGCGTCGCCGCCTCCTCCACGGTGCAGTTCCAGCCCGATGCGAGCACCGCCAGCGACTTGCCCTCCCATTCGGCGTGACTCTCGGTGGAGGCGACTACGACGTCCTCGCCTCGCAAGTCGCCCGAAACCCCGCGCAGGCGCCCGTCGCGGAACACCGCCGAAAGGATGGTGCTGCCCGCCGTGTACGGATACTGGTCGGCGTGCACCTCGAGCCCCTCGGCCTGCGCCGCCTCGATGAGCTTGAGCGACTCCCCCACCAGCCCCCAGGCGGTCCGGCCCGAGGCCTTGTGGTGCGAAATCTGCACGGGCACCCCGGCGCGGCGGCCGATCTCGAGCGCTTCGCGCACCGATTCGAGCAGCTTCCGGCCCTCGTCGCGCATGTGCGTGGCGTAGAGCGCCCCGGTGCCGCGCATGAGCGAGGCGAGCTCCACGATCTCGTCGGTGGCGGCAAAGCGCCCCGGGTCGTAGACGAGGCCGGTCGAAAGGCCGAGCGCGCCCGCTTCGAGCCCCTCGGTCACGGTCGCCTTCATCGCCGCCATCTCGGCCGGGCTCGGCGGGCGGTTCTCGAGCTGCATCGCCGCGAGGCGCGCCGTGCCGTGGCCGATAAGCACGCCGATGTTGGCGCCGGTGGGGCTCTCCTCCAGCCGCTTCATGTAGCCGCGATAGCCCTGCCACGCGGGCAGGCTCAGCTTCGGGTGCAGGGTCTTCGCCATCACCGAGGCGGCGGCGTGCGGCGCGGCGCCGAAGCCGCAATTGCCCACGATGCAGGTGGTGACGCCGCCGACCAGCTTGAAGCCCATGTCGGGGTGCGAAAGCGCCGCGAAATCGTCGTGCGTGTGCACGTCGACGAATCCCGGGGCGAGCGCAAGGCCCCTGCCGTCCACCGTCTCGCGCGCCGAGCCCGGGGCGGCTCCCACCGCGGCGATGCGGCCTTCGGCGAGCGCGACATCGCCCTTCGCCGGCGGCGCGCCGCTGCCGTCGTAGATCTCGACTTCCCGGATCAACGTCTCGAAACGCCCCGACATGCGACCTCCTTGCCCCCGCCGACCCCTTTAGGATATCTTGCAGCGTCCAACCTAGGAGGGGGATTCCGATATGCTCGTCGCACGTCTTGCCGCCGCCGCGGCGGTGGTCGCAACGCTCGCCGCCGCGCCCGGCGCCTCGCTCGCGCAGGGCGATCCGAAGGTGCTGCGCCTCGTGCCGCACTCGAACCTCGCGGTGCTCGACCCGGTCTGGACCACCGCCTACATGAGCCGCAACCACGGCTACATGATCTACGACACGCTGTTCGGCACCGACGAGAAGAGCCAGATCAAGCCGCAGATGGTCGAGGACTGGAGCGTCAGCCCCGACAAGCGCCTCTGGACGTTCAAGCTCCGCAAGGGGCTCGAGTTCCACGACGGCAAGCCGGTCACGAGCGAAGACGTGACCGCGTCGCTCGCGCGCTGGGGCAAGCGCGACACCATGGGCATCGCGCTCATGAGCTTCGTCGAGCGCATGGACACGCCCACGCCCGACACCTTCCGCATCTTCCTGCGGGAAGCCTGCGGCTTCGTGCTCGAGGCGCTCGGCAAGCCCTCGTCCAACGTGCCCTTCATCATGCCCAAGCGCGTCGCCGAGACCGACGCCTTCAAGCAGATCGAGGACTACACCGGCTCCGGCCCCTACGTCTTCAAGCGCGACGAGTTCAAGCCCGGCGACAAGGCGGTGTACCTGCGCAACGCGAAGTACGTGCCGAGGAAGGAGCCGCCCTCGGGCTCGACCGGCGGCAAGCTCGCGCACTTCGAGCGCGTCGAGTGGAACCTCGCGCTGCGCGACGCGCAGGCGCAGGTGAGCGCGCTGCAAAAGGGCGAGGTCGACATCATCGAGGCGATCGCCTTCGAGCACTACGAGACGGTGAAGAAGGACCCGAACCTCGTGGTGCCGCGCGTCTCCAACGTCGGCCTGCAGCACATGGCGCGCTTCAACCACCTGCACAAGCCGTTCGACAACCCGGCAGTGCGGCGCGCGGCGATCGCGGCCTTCAACCAGGAGGCGTTCCTCAAGGTGCAGGTCGGCGTGAAGGAGCTGTACAAGCCCTGCCCGTCGATGTTCATCTGCGGCACGCCCTACGCCAGCACAGCGGGCAGCGACATCCAGGCCAAGTCCAACATGAAGAAGGCGCAGGAGCTGCTCAAGGCCTCGGGCTACGACGGCACGCCGGTGGTGATCATGAAGCCCACCGACCTGGTGACCATCACCAAGCTGCCCGACGTCGCCGCGCAGCTGCTGCGCCAGGCCGGCTTCAAGGTTGACCTGCAGGCGATGGACTGGCAGACGCTGGTCGGGCGCCGCGCCAAGAAGGACCCGATCGACAAGGGCGGCTGGAACATGTTCCTCACCGCCTGGCAGGCGCACGACATCTCCAGCCCCATCAACATGGCGGCGCTCGAGGCGAAGGGCGAGAAGTCGGGGTGGTTCGGCTGGCCGCTGGACGCGAAGATGGAGGAGATGCGCGCGCAGTTCATGCGCGAGACCGACGATGCGAAGAAGAAGAAGCTCGCCGAGGCGATCCAGGCGCGCGCCTTCGAGATCGGCACCCATGCGCCGCTGGGCGAGTGGTTCAACGTCACCGTCGCGCGCAAGAACGTCACCGGCTGGTTCATCACCAACGGCAACATCTACTGGAACCTGAAGAAGGACTGAGCGCGACGCGGCACGGCTCGGCCCCGGAGAAACCTTCCGGGGCCGTTTCTTTTTCCGGGTAGTATTTCCCGCCATGTGGAACTTCCTCGCCCGGCGCGTCGCGGCCACGCTGCCCGTGATGCTGATCGTCGCGGTGCTGGTGTTCCTGATGCTGAGGCTCACGCCGGGCGACCCGGCGGCGATCCTCGCGGGCGACGCCGCCAACACCGAGCAGATCGCGCGCATCCGCGCGAGCCTCGGCCTCGACCGCCCGATCGTGGTGCAGTTCGGCATCTGGTTCGGCAACCTGCTCGGCGGCGACCTGGGCGAGTCTTTCTACTACAAGACCAAGGTCACCAGCCTGATCGCGCACAGGCTGGAGCCGACTCTTGCGCTCGCCACGCTCACCATCACCTTCGCGATCCTGGTCGCGGTGCCGCTCGGCGTGCTCGCGGCGTGGCGCTTCGGGGGCTGGTTCGACCGCGCGCTGATGGGGTTCTCGGTGCTGGGGTTCTCGATCCCCGTCTTCGTGCTCGCCTACATCCTGATCTGGTTCGTGTCGCTCAAGCTGGGCCTGCTGCCCGTGCAGGGCTACCAGCGGCTCGCGGACGGCTTCTGGCCGTTCCTGCGCCACCTGATCCTGCCGGCCCTGACCCTGTCGGTGATCTACATCGCGCTGATTGCGCGCGTCACACGCGCCTCGGTGCTGGAGGCGCTGGGCGAGGACTACATCCGCACCGCGCGCGCCAAGGGCCTGCCGGAAGCGCGCGTGCTGGTGCGCCATGCGCTCGCCAACGCAGCGGTGCCGATCGCAACCGTGATCGGCATCGGCATCGCGCTGCTGATCGGCGGCGTGGTGGTGACCGAATCCGTGTACGCGATCCCGGGGCTCGGGCGGCTCACCGTGGACGCGGTGCTGGCGCGCGACTTCCCGACCATCCAGGGCGTGATCCTCTTTTTCTCCTTCGTCTACGTGCTGATCAACCTGCTCGTGGACCTCTCGTACGTGTTCTTCGACCCGCGCATCCGCTACTAGATGGAAACACCCGGGCCGAGGCAGTACGAGGCGCTGTCGATCGAATCGGCCGCGGTGCGGCCGCAGGAAAGCGCCTGGCGGCGCGCGCGGCGCAACTGGTCGGTGCGCATCGGCGGCACCGCGCTCGCGCTGCTTGTGCTGGTCGCGCTGGCGGCGCCCTGGCTCGGCACGGTGGACCCCTCCCTGTTCGACGCCGGCAGCCGCGACCTGCGGCCGGGCGCGAGCGGCGAGATGACCACGCTCGAAGGCGAGACCATGCGCCACACCTTCCTCATGGGCTCGGATACGTTCGGCCGCGACATCTACAGCCGGGTGATCTACGGCACCCGCGTGTCGCTCATCGTCGGCATCGCCACGGCGTTGCTCGCGCTCGCCGTGGGCATCGGCTGCGGCCTCGCCTCGGGCTACCTGCGCTGGCTGGACGGCATCCTCATGCGCTTCATGGACGGCATCATGGCGATCCCCGCGATCCTGATCGCGATCGCGATGGTGGCGCTGCTCAAGGGGAGCCTGCTCACTGTCATCGTCGCCATCACGATTCCCGAGATCCCGCGCGTCACGCGCCTGGTGCGCTCGATGGTGCTGTCGATCCGCGAGGAACCCTACGTCGAGGCCGCGATCGCGCTCGGCACGCCCACCTGGAAGATCCTGTTCGCGCACATCCTGCCCAACTGCATCGCGCCGCTGCTGGTGCAGGGCACGTTCATCTGCGCCCTGGGGATCCTGGTCGAGGCGATCCTGTCGTTCCTCGGCGTGGGGCTGCCGCCCGACATCCCGACCTGGGGAAACATCATGGCCGAGGGCCGGATCCACTTCAACGAGTACCCGCACAACGTGTTCTTCCCGGGATTGTTCCTCGCGGTCACGGTGCTCGCGGTCAATATCCTCGGCGACGGGCTGAGGGATACGCTGGACCCGAAGATGGCGAAAAGGGTGTGAGGAAGTGAAGGAGTGAAGGAGTGAAGGAGTGAGCGAGGGCGGGCCGGTGCTGGAGGTGCGCGATCTGACGATCGCGCTGCCGGCCAGCGCCGAGCGCCCGCACGCGGTGCACAAGGTCTCGTTCTCGGTGGACCGGGGCGAGATCGTGTGCCTCGTGGGCGAGTCGGGCTCCGGCAAGTCGGTGATCGCGCAGGGCGTGATGGGCCTCCTGCCCCAAGCGCTGCCGGTCGCGGGCGGCAGCATCTCGCTCCTTGGCGAGGACGTCACGCGCGCGGGCGCGGCGCGCCTGCGCGAGCTGCGCTGCGTGCGCATGTCGATGATCTTCCAGGAGCCGATGACCGCGCTCAACCCGGTGATGACCTGCGGCCGGCAGATCGACGAGGTGCTGGAGACCCACACCCGCCTCTCCCCCGAGCAGCGCCGCGCCCGCATCCTCGACATCATGGGCCATGTCCGCCTGCCTGAGCCCGCGCGCCTCCTCGACGCCTACCCGCACCAGCTCTCCGGCGGCCAGCGCCAGCGGATCATGATCGCCATGGCGCTGATCATCGATCCCGTGCTGCTCATCGCCGATGAGCCGACCACCGC
>CAZVHU010000101.1:0-12946 GCA_964627075.1 uncultured Enterobacteriaceae bacterium
GGGACGACCACCGCTACTACCACCACAGCCGCATCAACCAGTCGCTGCATTTCGTGAGCGCCGCGAGCTTCCTGTGCGCCTACGCGATGCTTTTCGTCTACCCGGTGATCGCGGCCCTGGTCGGCTGGCTTGTCGCGATGACGACCCGCCAGGCGGGGCATTTCTTCTTCGAGCCCAGGGGCTACGACCACGTCAACCAGGCGAGCCACGAGCACAAGGAAGCGATCAAGGTCGGCTACAACCTGCGCCGCAAAATGGTGCTGCTCTCGATCTGGGCGACCTCGCCGCTGCTGCTGCTTGCCGAGCCGACGCTCGTGGGCCTGTTCGAGCCGGCCCGGGACGCAAGGGATTTCGTGCAGCAAGTCGGCGTCCTTTGGCTGGCGATCGGCATCGGAGGCCTGCTGTTCCGGACCGTTCACCTGTTCTTCATCCGCGACGTGCAGACCGGGATCGTCTGGATGATCAAGATCCTGACCGATCCCTTCCACGACCTCAAGCTCTATCACAAAGCGCCGCTGCAGCTGCTTCGCGGCGAGCTGTTCGACCCCGCGCTGCGCCGGCAGAACGGCTGAATCAGAAGCGTTGCGAGAGCAGCATCTCCTTCAGGATCCCGCGCCGGATCGCGCGGTCGGTCAGCGCGGGGTCCGACCACCACCAGCCGTCGCGCTGCATGGCGGCCGCCGCGGCGACGAAGCGGTCGCACACGGCGATGAAGTCGGCCTCGGAGTAGTTCAGGCTGAAGATCAGCCTGCCGGTGCCCACCCAGCTGAGCGCGAGACCCTCGGCGCGCAGGTAGTACTGGAGCATCCAGTTGTAGCGCGACGGCTGCGTATAGCAGACCGTCCAGACGCTCTGCAGGTTGGCCACCTGCACCGGCAACCCGGCCTCCCGCAGGCGGCGGTTCAGCAACCCGGCGCGGCGGTTCCAGGTTTCGTCCAGGTCCCGGTACCGGGCGCGCAGTTCGGGGCGCTCCAGGTGCTCGAGGAACACCTGCATCGCCGCCATCACGTAGGGATGCGAGTTGAAGGTCCCGCGCGCGAAGCAGATGTCGGCCGGGCGCTCCTCCCGGTAGCGCTTCATCAGGCCGGCGCGCCCGCAGACCGCGCCCACCGGAAAGCCGCCGCCCAGCGTCTTGCCGTAGGTCACCATGTCGGCGCGCACGCCGAAATACTCCTGCGCGCCGCCGGGCGCCAGCCGGAACCCCAGGAACACTTCGTCGAAGATGAGCACGATGCCGCGCTCGTCGCAGACCCGGCGCAGGCGCCCGAGCCAGCGCGCGTAGGCCTCGCGGTCGAAGTGCGCGCGGCGCGCGCTGTCCACCAGCGAACCGTCGCCCGGCGCGCTCATGTTGGGGTGCAGGGCCTGCAGCGGGTTGACGAGCACGCAGGCGATGTCGCGGCGCCGGCGCAGCACGCGCAGCGTGCCCTCGTCCATGTCCTTCAGCGTGTAGGTGTGCCGCGGCGGCACCGGATTGCCGACGCCGGGCTGCACGTCCTCCCACCAGCCGTGGTAGGCGCCGCAGAAGCGCACCAGGTGCGAGCGGCGCGTGTGGTAGCGCGCGAGGCGCACGGCCTGCATCACCGCCTCGGTGCCCGACATGTGGAACGACACCTGGTCCAGCCCGGAGATCTCCTTCAGTCGGCGCACGTTGTAGGCGACCGCGGGGTGATACGCGCCCAGGACGGGCCCGAGCGCCGCGGCGCGCGCGCTGCCCTCGGCCACGCACGACTTGTAGAAGTCGTAGCCGAACACGTTGACGCCGTAGGAGCCCGCCAGGTCGTAGAAGCGGTTGCCGTCGAGGTCGGTCAGCGTGACGCCGTCGGAGGACTCGAGGAATGCGCCGGCGGGCAGGTGCCTGCGCACGAAGCCGCTGTACTGGAACGGCACCCGGTAGGCGCTCGTGAACTGCAGGTCGGACATGCCCTCCGTCGCCCGGGCGGTCATGTCGGTGGTGCGCGCGTAGCGCTCCCGGTAGAGCTGCGACAGCCGGGCGAAGCCTACGCGGCGGCGGGCCGCGACCTCGTCGGGCGCGCCGTCGGAGCGGAAGAAGCGCGCATCGTCGTAGGCATAGTGCGGAATCAGCGACGCGACGCGCCTGGCGAGGCGCGAATGTCCCGACAGCGAGGGGTGCTTGGCCCGGGACAGCTCCAGGCGCAGCTTCAGGGCCGGAAGGCCCAGCGCTGCGGCTGCCGCGCCGAGCCCGTACAGGAGATATGCCTCGCCGATTGCCATGCCGGCGCATCGTTTACGCCAGGACCGTGACACTGCGATGACGCTGCGCTCGGCGCTCGCCCGCGTGCTCATGCAGGAGGACGTCAATTTCCTGCTCACCAACCGCATTCCGCGACATGCGATGACGCGGCTCATGGGCTGGTTCAGCGCGATCGAGCAGCCGCTGGTGCGCGAGCTGTCCCTCGCTGCCTGGCGCCGGTTCGCCGACCTGCGCCTGCACGAGGCGAAGAAAACGCGCTTTCGCAGCGTTCACGACTGCTTCGTGCGCGAGCTGAAGGAGGGGGCCCGCCCGCTGGATCCCGACCCCGCCACTCTGGTCAGCCCCTGCGACGCGATCGTCGGCGCCTGCGGGCAGGCGGCCGACGGCGAGCTCATCCAGGCCAAGGGCTTGCACTACACGCTCGGGGAGCTGCTCGGCGACGCCGCGCTCGCGGCCGAGTTCCGCGACGCGCGCTATGCCACCCTGCGCATCAGCTCGAGCATGTACCACCGCTTTCATGCGCCCGACGACTGCCGCGTCGAGCAGGTGACCTACTTCTCGGGCGACACCTGGAACGTCAACCCGATCGCGCTGCGCCGCGTCGAGAAGCTCTTTTGCAGGAACGAGCGCGCGCTGCTGCGCCTGCGACTGGAGGCAGGCGGGCACCGGATCCTGCTGGTGCCGGTGGCGGCGATCCTGGTCGCGAGCATCCGCCTGCATTTCCTCGACGTGCTGCTGCACCTGCGCTACCGCGGGCCGAACGTCATCGCCTGCGATGCGCGACTTGCCAGGGGCGAGGAAATGGGCTGGTTCCAGCACGGCTCTACGATCCTCGTGTTCGCCCCGCCCGGCTTCGAACTTTGCAGAAATGTGACAACCGGCGCGACGCTGCGCATGGGCGAGCCGCTGCTGCGACGGCCGCGCGGCTGAATGCGTTGGCCGCGCGCCGCTAGCATGGCAACATTGCAGCACGATGACGGCGGGTGTTTTCGTCTGGTGGTTCTGTCTGTGCGCCGTCGCAGCGCTCAACATCCTCGCCTGGTCGCTCTCGGCGGCGGCGCTCATTCGTGGCCAGGCCATGCTCCAGGCGGAGGTCTACGCCTCGCGGCGCCTGCAGCTGCTCCTGTCGGCCGGTTACGTATTCGGCTGCGCGTTCCGCTCGGCGCTGCCGGTCTACGACGTGCCGCGCGTGTGCATGGTCGACACCTGGCTCTCGAGCGTGGTGGTCGGGCGCTCGGTGGCGACCTTCGCCGAGCTGTGCTTCGCGGCGCAATGGGCGCTGCTGCTGCGGCAGATCTCGCGCGCGACCGGCAGCGGCACGGGCACGGCGACCGCGTGGGCGATAGTGCCGCTGATCGCGGTGGCGGAGCTGTTCTCGTGGTACTCGGTGCTGACCACGTCGAACCTCGGGCATGTCCTCGAGGAGTCGATCTGGGCCGTGGCCGCGGGCCTGCTGGTGATGAGCCTGGTGGCGATCTGGCCGCGCGCCGATGCGTCGTGGCGGCCCCTGCTGGCGGCCTGGTGCGCGGCCGGCATCGCCTACGTGGCGTTCATGTTCCTGATCGACGTGCCGATGTACTGGTCCCGCTGGCTCGCGGACGAAGCGGCCGGCCGCAGCTACCTGAGCATCGCCCAGGGGATGCTCGACGTCTCGGAGCGCTGGACCGTCTCGCACCGCTGGCAGGACTGGCAGGACGAGGTCGCATGGATGTCGCTGTACTTCAGCGTCGCGGTCTGGCTGAGCATCGCGCTCATCCACGCGCCGGTGCCGCAACCCGCCCGCGCTCGCGGCGCCCGCGCCGGCTGGCCCCGGCTCCGGCGGCGAGGCCGCGAAGTGTAAAGCATGGCTTTACACTTCGGGCCGCTACGGCTGCTCGACCAGCAGCCCCCGGGGGACGAGGTGCGCGCGCAACCAGCGCACGTGCGGCCAGCCCCAGACCTCGATGCGCCGCAGGCCAGGCAGCGGCTCGTCGTCGCGGAAGGCGTGCGTGTCGCCGTGCACGAGGATCAGCCGGCCCGGGCGCCCGGCGGCGGCGCGCGCAAGCCACTCAAGGAGCTGCGTGAAGCCGTTCGGTGCGCCGCCCCGCGGCGTGAGCCACGGGTTCGCCTGCATCAGCACCACCAGCCCGTCGCGGCCCCGCGAGCGGGCGAGCGATTCGTCCAGCCACGCCAGCACCTCGGGCATGCGCCTTGCGTGCTCGGCGTCCATCGCCGGCGTGCGGCCGAGGTTGTTGTTGGTGCCGGGCACGTTGATTCCGGCGAACACGAGGCCGCCCGCCTCCCAGCGCACGTGCTCGCAGTATTCGCCCCGCTGGCGCTCGAAGCCGACGATCGCGACCGGCCGGCAGAAAAGCGCGCGCCACTTCGCCAGGCGCTCGAGCGGGTCGAAGCCCTCGCGATGGCAGTCGGTCCACTCGTTGTCGCCCGGGAGCAGCACGAACGGATGCCGGACGCGCGCGAACTGCCGCCGGCGCGCCTCGAGCCAGGCGTCGCCGCACGGGCCGCGCCCGGAGGTGATGTCGCCCACGTGCACGACGAAGGCGAGGGGCTCGGCGTTCACATCGTCGATCAGCGCGTCGAGCAGGTTGGCGTGCGGCTGCGAGTAGGGCACGTCGCCCAGCAGTCCGATCGCTGTCCCGCCCTGCGGCGGCGCGCTCGCGCAGCCGAGCAGCGCTACGCAAGCGAACAGCAGTGCTGCGCGGGAGAACATTGAACTACTAAGGGAAGGACGCAGAGGGCGCAAAGAAAGCAAAGGGCGCAAAGAAAGGCGAAAAAGGGGGCAAGGTGAGAGGCTAACCTACTGGAGGCGCAAGGCAAGGGCGCGGAGGGATAAGAGCGAATGCGCGCTCTCGCGTTTTCTCTCCGCCACCTTTGCCGAGTTGCCTTTTCCCTGTGGGCTCACCTTCGCAGGGACGGCTCTTGCACGCCTTTGCCTTTCTCTGCGCCCTTTCTTTCCCTCTGCGTCTTTGCGTTCGTTCTTTTTTTATCAAACTCCGTACGCCTTCCTCAGCAGCGTCAGTGGATGTGCAGTCTGTGCCTGCCCAGCCTCGGCGCCGGCGCCCTGCCGCAGGTGCCGCCCCGCGATCGGGCAGTCGGAGCTGAACCAGTCCGGGCCCGCCTGCGCCATCGCGCGGTACACCGGCCGGCCGATCTTCATCGAGTCGGCGAAGTGCTCCTCCTTCACGCCCCAGGTGCCGTCGTGCCCGGCGCAGCGCTCGATGGTGGTGACCTCCGAGCCCGGGATCGACTCGAGCACCTCGCGCGTCTTCTGGCCCATGTTCTGCACCCGCGAATGGCAGGGGATGTGGTAGGCGACCTTGCCGAGCGCGGATTTGAAGTCGGTCTTCAGAAGCCCGTCCTTCCTGCGCTGCACGAAGTACTCGAAGGGGTCGAACATCGCCGCCTTCACCGCCTGCACGTCGGCGTCCTCGGGGTACATGAGCGGCAGCTCCTGCTTGAACATCAGCGTGCAGGAAGGCACCGCGGCGAGGATCGCGTAGCCCTCGCGCGCGAGCTTCGCGAGCGGCGGGATGTTGATCGCCTTGAGCTTCGCCACCGCCTCCAGGTCGCCGAGCTCGAGCTTGGGCATGCCGCAGCAGGCCTCCTTCTCGACGATGACGTGCGGGATCTCGTTGTGCGCGAGGATCGCGAGCAGGTCGTGGCCGATGCCGGGCTCGTTGTAGTTGACGTAGCAGGTGGAGAAGATCGCCACCTTGCCCGGCGTGCGCTCGCCGTCCTTCGCCGGGAACGACGCGTCGGGCCGCGCCCCGGAGCGGAATTTCCGCGGCGCGTAGGGCGGCAGCTCGCGCTCGCGGTGCACGCCGAGCACGCCTTGCATCGCGCTGCGCGCGAGCGGATTGCGGTTGGCGAAGTTCACCGCCTGCGCCACCACCGGGATCGAGGCTAGCTTGCCGAGGGCGTCCGTCGAGGACAGCAGCTTGTCGCGCAGCTTCACCTCGCCCTTCCTGAATTTCACGGCTTTCGCGCGCAGCATCAGGTGCGGGAAGTCCACGTTCCACGCGTGCGGCGGAACGTACGGGCACTTGGTCATGTAGCAGGTGTCGCAGAGGTAGCAAAGGTCCACCACCTTCCAGTAGTCGGACTTGGCCACGCCGTCCACCTCCATGGTGCTGGAGGCGTCCACCAGGTCGAACAGCGTCGGGAACGCGGTGCACAGGTTCACGCAGCGCCGGCAGCCGTGGCAGATGTCGAACACGCGCTCCAGTTCGGCCTCGAGCCTGGCCTCGTCCCAGAAGGCTTCGCTCTTCCAGTCGAGCGGGTGGCGGGTGGGGGCTTCGAGGCTGCCTTCGCGCATGGGAGCGGTGCCGTTCGTTTTTCGTTGCGACGCCGAAGCTTAGCGCCGCGCCGGGAGCGCCAGCCAATCGTTTCTCCATGCCTTTCGCATAGGGCTTGCCTATCGCGTGGTGCGGTGCGCAATTGATCCCGGTCAAGCCGCGGTCCGGGGCCGGAGGTATGGTTCTTCGCGCCGAGCTATATAAGGAGACTGTCATGGCAAACATCACCCGCTACAGCCCGTTCGAGGACCTGTTTTCTGACCTCACCAGGGGATTCTGGGTCAAGCCGCTCGCGTTCCCGGCCGAGACCGAGGTGAAGCTCAAGGTCGATGTCAAGGAAACCGACAAGGCCTTCACCGTGCACGCCGAGATCCCGGGCGTGAAGAAGGAAGACATCCAGGTCGACATCGACGGCAACATCATCTCGATCCGCGCCGAGAGGAAGCAGGAGAAGGAAGAGAAGAAGGGCGAGAAGGTGATCTACAGCGAGCGCAGCTACGGCATGGCGAGCCGCAGCCTGACTCTGCCGGCCGACGTCGACTCGCAGGGCGCGAGCGCGAGCTACAAGGACGGGGTGCTGGACCTCACGCTGCCGAAGAAGGCGGGCGCGCAGGCCAAGCGCATCTCGATCCAGTAGCCGGCGCCTCACCCGGCGGCGCGGGCGCTTCCATCGTCCGGACCACTCCATCGCCGGCCGCGGCGGGCTGCTTCCACTGCGGCCTGCCGGTGCTCGAGCCGGGGCGCTGGCGCGCGCGCATCCTCGGGGCCGAGCGCGAGTTGTGCTGCGCCGGCTGCGAGGCGGTGGCGCGCACCATCGCCGAGGCCGGCTACGAGCGCTACTACGAGACGCGCGAGCCGCCGCAGCCCGGCGGCTCGGCGGCGCCGCTCGCGGCGAGCCTGCCTCCGGCCGCCATCTACGACGACCCCGACGCGCAAAGGCAGTTCGCGGCCAGGCGCGGCGAGCACCTGCGCGAAGCCACCCTGATCCTCGAGCGCATCCGCTGCGCCGCGTGCCTGTGGCTCTCGGAGCGCTGGCTGCGCGGGCAGCCGGGGATCCTGCGCGCCGACGTCAATTACGCCACGCGCCGCGCGCACGTGACGTGGGACGCGCGCGTCACGCGCCTCTCGGCAGTGATCGAGGCGATCCGCGCGATCGGCTACGACGCGATGCCGCACGATCCGCGGCGCCAGCAGGAACTGGACCGCGGCGAGCGCCGGCGCGCGCTGTGGCGCCTGTTCGTAGCGGGCTTCGGCGCCATGCAGGTGATGATGTACGCGTTTCCCGCCTACATCGCGGGAGGCGACGGGACCCTCTCCGCGGAGGCCGAGCGCCTGATGCGCTGGGCGAGCCTGGTGCTCACGACGCCCGTGATCGCGTTCGCCTGCGGCCCGTTCTTTTACGGCGCGTGGCAGGAGCTGCGCCTGCGCAGGATCGGCCTCGATACGCCGATCGCGCTCGGCATCGCCGGCGGCTTCGCGGCGAGCGCCTGGGCGACGCTCACGGACGGCGGCGAGGTCTACTTCGATTCGATCGCGATGCTCGTTTTCCTGCTGCTCGCGGCGCGCTACGTGGAGCTTGCGGCGCGGCAACGCGCGGCGCGCGAGCTCGACCGCCTCTCGCGCTGGATGCCGTCGTTCGCGCTGCGGTTGCGCGACCCCGGGGACGCGGCGAGCGTCGAGCGCATCGGCAGCGGCGCGCTGCGTGCCGGCGACCGGGTGCTGGTGCCCGCGGGTGACTGCGTGCCGGCCGACGGCGTGGTCGAGCGCGGCGCCTCGAGCGCCGACGAGTCGCTCCTCACCGGCGAGTCGGGCCCGGTGGCGAAGGGCGAGGGCGCGGCGCTGATCGGCGGCTCGCTCAACCTCGAGCAGCCGCTCGTGATGCGGGTGGAGCGCGCGGGCGCCGAGACGCTCGCCGCGGCGATCGCACGGCTGGTGGAGCGCGCCTCGGCCGCGCGGCCGCGCGTCGTGGCCGCCGCCGACCGCATCGCGCATGCGCTCACCTGGGTGGTGCTCGCGGTGGCCGCCGCGGCGTGGCTCGCGTGGCTGCAGGTGGCGCCGGAGCGCGCGCTCTGGGTGGCGGTGGCGGTGCTGGTCGCGACCTGCCCCTGTGCGCTCGCGCTCGCCGCACCGATCGCGCTCACCGCGGCTGCGGCGCGGCTGCTCGAGCGCGGCGTCGCGCTTACCCGCTCCTCCGCGCTCGAGGCGCTCGCGCGCGCGACCGACGTGGTGCTCGACAAGACCGGCACGCTCACCTTCGGCCGCTTCGCGCTGCGGCGCGCGCAATTGCTGGGCGAGCTGGATGAGCCGCATTGCCTCGCGCTCGCGCGCTCGCTCGAAGCCGGCAGCCGGCACCCGATCGCGCGCGCCTTCGCCGGCGAGGGCGCGCGCGTGCCGGTGAGCGAACTGGCGAACTACCCGGGCCACGGCATCGAGGCGCATGCCGGCGGCGGGCGCGTGCGCATCGGCACCGAGGCGTTCTGCCGCGAGCTCGCCGGGAGCCCGCCGCCGCCGCACGACACGCCGCATGCGGCGGCGCGCACCATGGTCTACCTCGCGCGCGAGGACGGGTGGCTCGCCGCGTTCGTGCTCGAAGACCTCCTGCGCGAGGACGCGGCGCGGCTTGCCGACACGCTGGGGCGGGAAGGCGTGCGCCTGCACCTGGTGAGCGGCGACCGCGCCGAGGTGGTCGCCGACGTCGCGCGGCGCCTCGGCATCGTGGATTTCGCGGGCGGCGCCTCGCCGCAGGCGAAGCACGCATACGTCGCGCGCCTGCAGGCCGAAGGGCGCGTCGTGGCGATGATCGGCGACGGCTTGAATGACGCGCCGGTGCTCGCGCGCGCAGACGTTTCCATCGCCATGGGCGGCGGCGCGGACGCGGCCCAATTGCAGGCCGACCTGGTGCTCGTCGGCGAGCGCCTGGGCGCGGTGCTGGAGGCGCGCGCCATCGCGCGCCGCGCGATGCGCATCGTGCGGCAGAACTTCGGCTGGGCGCTCGCCTACAATGCGGCTGCACTGCCGCTCGCGGCGTCCGGCTTCATCGGCCCGTGGGAGGCGGCGATCGGCATGGCGGCGAGCTCGTTCATCGTGGTGCTCAACGCGATGCGGCTCGGCGCCGGCGCGCGCGAAACCGGGACATGGAAAGCCTCGCCCTCCTCGTACCGCTCTCAGTCGGCCTAGTGCTGCTGATCGGCTGGGTGTTCTGGCGCGCGCTGCAGGGCGGGCAGTTCGACGATCTCGACAAGCCGGGATACTCGATCCTGGAAGACGACGACACCCCCTCCCCGACCCTCCCCCTGAAAGGGGGAGGAAGACCCCCGCACTGACGTGCGCGCGATGCGCTGCCACGCGCCGCGCGCAGCGCTCGCGCTCGACGCGATTCCGGTTCCCGAGGCAGGGCCCCGGCAACTCCTGCTGCGCGTGCATGCGTGCGGGGTGTGCCGCACCGACCTGCACATCGTGGACGGCGATCTCTCCGGCGGCAAGCGGCCCGTCGTTCCGGGGCACGAGATCGTGGGCGTGGTGCAGGCGCGCGGCGCGGGCGCCGAGCGCTACCGCGAGGGCGATCGCGTGGGCGTGCCCTGGCTCGGCGCCACCTGCGGCGAGTGCGATTTCTGCCGCGCGGGCGCGGAGAACCTGTGCGAGCGCGCGCGCTTCACCGGCTACGACCTCGACGGCGGCTACGCGGAATACGCGGTGGCAGACGAGCGCTTCTGCTTTCCGATTCCGGAGCGCTACGGTGACGCCGAGGCCGCGCCGCTCCTTTGCGCCGGGCTGATCGGCTACCGGTCGCTATCCATGGCGGGAGACGCGAAGCGCGTCGGCCTCTACGGCTTCGGCGCCGCGGCGCACATCCTCGCGCAGGTTGCGGTCGCGGAAGGGCGCGAGGTGCTCGCCTTCACGCGGCCGGGCGATGCGGCGGCGCAGGACTTCGCGCGCCGCCTCGGCGCGGCGTGGGCGGGCGACTCGGGCGCGGCGCCGCCCGCGCCGCTCGACGCCGCGATCATCTTCGCCCCGGTCGGGGCGCTCGTACCCGAGGCGCTCAGGCGCGTGCGCAAGGGCGGCACCGTGGTCTGCGGCGGCATCCACATGAGCGACATCCCGGCGTTCCCCTACGAGCTGCTCTGGGGCGAGCGCGTGCTCAGGTCGGTGGCGAACCTCACGCGGGCCGACGGCGAGCGCTTCATGCAGGTCGCGGCGTGCACGCCGCTGCGCACCGAGACGACGGTCTATCCGCTCGAGCGCGCCAACGAGGCGCTGGATGCGCTGCGCGCGGGGCGCTTGAACGGCGCCGCGGTGCTGGCGCCCTAGGGGGACCTACTCGGAATACGTCGGCGGGTCGGGATCGCGGTCCCAGCCCGGCTCGGGCTCGGGGACCTTGGCGATCCATTCCTCGATCAGGCGCACATGCTCGCGCTCGTCCTCGGCCATCTCGAGCGCGGCCTTGCGCACCGAGGCCGGCACCTTCTGCTTGGCGACCTGCTCGAAGTAGCGCTGCGCGCGCTGCTCGCACTCCAGCGCGAGCTTCAGCGCGTGCCACGGCTGCATCAGGTAGTGCGGCTCGTCGGCCGGCACCGCCTCCGGGCTCTCGAATCCCTGCCACGGAAACGCGGCCGGCAGCGCCGGCACCGACTTCCATTTCATCTGCCCGAGGATCTTCTTCGCGTGCTTGCCCTCGATGCGCGACAGCTTCCTGAACAGCGCCGCCACCTCGGCATTGTTGTGCGTCTCCATCTGGTCGGCGAGCATCTCGTAGCGCGCCTCGGCATCGAGCTCCATCTGGTAGGCGCGCGCCATGAACTGCGCGTGGTCGCCCGCCGGTTTCGCGGCCCTGGCGGGAGTCTTCTTTTTCGCGGGCATGGGCTCTAGAACGCGAATTCGCGCTCGAGTTCGGCGACCGCGGCGGGCTTCGCCGCGGTGTCGCGCTGGTAGGGCGCGCGGCTGCCCTTGTAGAGCACACCGAGGTTGAAGCCGTCGTCGGTGAGGATGCGGCGCGCCGCGACCGCGGGTTCGCTGGTGACCGCCACCGGCGCCGGGCGCACGCGGTCCTTCCAGGTGCGCTGGTCGGGACGGAAAGTGACGCAGGGCGAGAGGATCTCGACGAACGAGAAACCCGGCGAGCGGATCGCCTCGGCGATCAGCGCCGCGGTGCCGTTCGGGTCGCCCGAGAAGGCGCGCGCGATGAAGTTCGCGCCCGAGGCGAGCGCCACCACCAGGGGGTGGAACTCCCTCAAGCCGGTGCCGCCGGGCGAGAGCTTCGATTTCCAGTCGGGCTCGGTGGTGGGCGAGGGCTGGCCCTTGGTCATGCCGTAGACGTGGTTGTCCATCACGATGTAGGTGAGGTCCACGTTCCTGCGGCAGGCGTGCAGGAAGTGGTTGCCGCCGATCGAGTAGCCGTCGCCGTCGCCGCCGGTGACGAGCACCGTCAGCTCGGGGCGCGCGACCTTCAGGCCCGTTCCCGCGGCGAGCGCGCGGCCGTGCACGCCGTGGAAGCCGTAGCAGCTGGTGTAGGCGGGAATGCGCGACGAGCAGCCGATTCCCGAGACCACGGCGACGTTCTCGGGCTTCAATTCCAGCATCGCGAGCGCCTTGGTGATCGAGGAAAGCACGCTGTAGTCGCCGCAGCCCGGGCACCAGACCGGTTTGGTGGCGGATTTGAACGCCTGGGCGTTCGCGGTCGCTGCAGCCGCGGCCGCCGCCGCCGTGGCGGGAGTGGCTGCGCTCATGTGCGGCTCCATTTGGCGAGGCGCTGGTGGATCTCGTCGGGGCGGATCGGCAGCGGCCCGGGGCGGCGCAAGTGCGCCACTTCGCCGGGCAGGTCGTGCTCGGCCCTGAGGTAGCGCGCGAATTGCCCGCCGTGGCTCTGCTCGACGACCAGCACGCGCTTCACGCCGGCAAGTGCCTTGGCGAGCTTCTCCGGTTGCGCCGGCGAGAGCAGCCGCAGCGAGACCAGGCGCGCGGCGATGCCGCCGGCGCGCGCGCGCGCGAGCGCCTCGCGCGCCGGTCCGGTGCACGAGCCCCAGGTGACGATCGCGGTGTCGCCTTCGCCCTCGACGTCGGCCCACAGCGCGCCATAGTCGATGGCGAGCTTGCGCGAGCGCTTCTCCAGCTGCGCCGCGTGGTCGCTCGCCTGCGACGAAGGCGTGCCTTTCTCGTTGTGCGTCAGGCCGTCGGCGGTGTAGGTGATGCCCGCCGAGCCGGGAATCGCCATCGGCGACACGCCCGAGTCGGTCAACGCGTAGCGCTTGTAGTCCGCAGTGCCCGCGTCGGCGCGGCTGCGCTCGCCCTTGAGCGGCACGTCGGCCGGCCGGTCCACGATGGCGCGCGCCTGGCCGAAATACTGGTCGGCGAGCACCAGCGCCGGGCATTGCAGCCTTTCGGCGAGGTGCACCGCCCACTGCGTGGTGGTGAGGCAGTCGGCGACCGAGTTCGGCGCGAGCAC
>CAZVHU010000102.1:0-12698 GCA_964627075.1 uncultured Enterobacteriaceae bacterium
GCCGGCGCAGCACGGCGTTGACGCGCGCCACGAGTTCCCGCGGGTTGAAGGGCTTTGGCAGGTAGTCATCCGCGCCCATTTCCAGGCCGACGATCCGGTCCACGTCGTCGCCCTTGGCGGTGAGCATCAAGATCGCGGGCCCGGCGTTCTGCGCGCGCAGCCGCCGGCAGATGGCGAGCCCGTCCTCGCCCGGCAGCATGAGGTCGAGCACGATCAGGTCGTAGCGCTCGCGCGCGAGCTGCTTGTCCATCGCCGGCGCGTCGTGCACGGCGCGCACCTCGAACCCCTGCTCGCCGAGGTAGCGCACCAGCAGCTCGCGCAGGCGCTGGTCGTCGTCCACGACGAGGATGCGTGTCTTCATGCCCGTTCCCGTGTTGCGCGGCGCCTGCGCCTTGGTGGCGGTTTCCATGGCGCGCAGGGTAGCCGGGCTGCGGGACGCCGAGGAAACAGGGTGTTACGCCGGCGCCCGCCAGCAATACATTGTTACAAATTCGCCGGCCGGCGGCAGCGGAGGGGCGTTTGGGCTCCTTATGATGCGAGCGACCATGAAGCTCGGGGCTGCATTCCTGGCGGGGATCGCGCTCGTCGCCATTGCGGCGTCGGCGGCGCCGGCGGCGCTCGCCAGGCCGGGCGATTGGCGCGCGCAGGGCGGCCCGCAGGCGCAGCCCTACGCCCAGCACCGCCAGCTTCCGCTCTACGCCCAGCAGCGGCAAATGCCGCCGCCGGGCTACGGCGGGCGGATGAACCCGGACGACCGCCAGAAGATGCGCGAGGACATGCGCTGGGCGAACCGCGAGCCGCAGCGCGACCAGCCGCCGGGGCGCATGTCGCCGGAAGAGCGCGAGAAGATGCGCCGCGACATCCTCGACGCCAATCGCGATATGCAGCGCGACACGCCGCGCGACCGGCCTCGCGACCTGCGCAACGCTCGCCGGCGCTGGTAACGGCCGGTTACACATTCGCGGGCGGACTTACAATCCATTCACCAAATCGAGCAGACCGCAGCCGGAGCATGGGCGTTAATGGGGGCGTGGCACCCAACCGAAAGGAGACGACCATGTTGAAGCTGTTGATTCCGATGGCGATCGCCGCGCTGTTCGTGCACCAGCTGGCGCAGGCGCAGGAGGCCGGCGCAGGCGTGAACGAGCGCCAGCATCGCCAGATGCACCGCATCGGCGACGGCGTGCGCTCCGGCGACCTGACGCCCCGTGAGGCCGATCGCCTGCGCAGCGAGCAACGCGAGATCCGGCGCGAGGAATCGGCCTACCGCAGCGACGGCGTGCTTACGCCGCGCGAGCGCGCCGACTTGCACCGCGACCTCGACCGCTCGAGCAGCCATATCTGGCGCGAGCGGCACGACGCCCAGGCGCGCCCGGTCGCGTACAACGGGCCCGACGACCTGAGCATCAACGAGCGCGAGGCGCGCCAGCGCGAGGCGATCCGGCGCGGCGTCGCCTCCGGCGAGCTGACCCGCAACGAGGCCCGCAGGCTGTGGGACGAGCAGCGCCGCATCGAGCGCATGGAGCAGCGCGCGCGCGCCGACGGCCGCTTCACGCCGCAGGAGCGCGCCCGCATCAACCGCCAGCTCGACAACTCGGCGCGCCACATCCGGCACGAGACGCACGACCGGCAGCGCGCCGGTAGCCACGGCTGGCACGGCGGCGGCGACCGGCACGGCTGGCATCGCGGCCATGGGGGCGGGCAGCACCAGGGCTGGCACGGCAACGGCAACCACTTCGGCCATCGCCCGGGGCACGGCAACAACGGCAATCACTTCGGCCAGCACCGCGGCCACGGGCAACACACGGCCTTCAACGGCCACCGGAACGGCGGGCGGTAAATGGGCTTGATCGCACCGCGGACAGCAGTGCGTCAACCGGCGGCGGGCCTTTCCTCCTCCCCTGGGGCCCGCCGCCTTCTTTTCCTGTTGCTCGCGCTCGCAGCCGGGCTCGCGAATGCCGCGGGCATGGGAGCGGAGGAGGCGCGGCACCTTCTCAACCGGACGGGCTTCGACGCGCGGCTCGGCGAGATCGAGAGCTACGCGCTGCTTTCGCGCCGCGAAGCGATCGAGCGCGTCCTGGGCGGCGCGCGCCAGGCGCCGCGCACGCCTGCGCCCGAAGCGGTCCGGCGCTGGGAAGACCCGCGCCGCATGCGGCAGATGGGCGAGGAGGAGCGGCGGGCGTTCCAGCGCGAGCTCGTCGAGCGCGGGCTGGAGCTCAAAGGCTGGTGGCTCTCCGAGATGCTCGCGACCGACTCGCCGCTCACCGAGCGCATGACGCTTTTCTGGCACAACCACTTCACCTCCAGCCTGCAGAAGGTGCGCTCGCCGCACCTCATGTACCGCCAGAACCTGCTCCTGAGGCGCCACGCGCTGGGCAGCTTCGCCGAGCTGCTGCACGCGGCGGCGAAGGACCCGGCGATGCTGGTCTACCTCGACGGCGTCTCCAACCGCCGCGGGCAGCCGAACGAGAATTTCGCGCGCGAGGTGATGGAGCTTTTCACGCTCGGCGAAGGCAACTACTCCGAGCACGACATCAAGGAGGCGGCGCGCGCCTTCACCGGCTGGAGCCTGGAACGGGAGACGGGCGAATTCCTGTTCCGCCCGATGTTGCACGACGACGGCGTGAAGACGGTGCTCGGCCGGAGCGGGAACCTCCGCGGCGAGGAGCTGATCGGCATCCTGCTCGACCGGCCCCAGACCGCGCGCTTCGTCGCGGGGAAGCTCTGGCGCGAGTTCGTCTCGCCCGCGCCCGCTACCGAGCGCGAGAAAAGGGAACTCGAGCGCGCGGCGCGCCTGTTCCGCGAGTCCGGCTACTCGATCCGTGCCGTGATGCGCGAGCTGCTGATGAGCGACGCGTTCTGGGCGAGCGCCAATCGTGCCGCGCTCGTCAAGTCGCCCGCCGAGCTGGTGGCGGGCACGCTGCGCCAGTTCGACGTGGACATCTCGGACCCGCTGCCGTTCGTGCTGCTCATGCGCCAGCTCGGGCAGGACCTGTTCTCGCCGCCCAACGTCAGGGGCTGGCCGGGGGGCGAAGCGTGGATCAGCTCGCAGACGCTGCTCGCGAGAAAGCAGTTCGCCGAGCGCCTGATGCGCGTGGACGAGCTGCGCATGACGCCGGCGGCGCTCGAGCGCATGGCCGACGACCCGGCGAAGCCGATGGCGAAGCGCGTCCTGCGCGCGATGCTGGAGGTGAAGTTCTCGGCGCGCGACTGGCTGCGCCAGTTCCAGGGCCGCGAGATGCCGGCGAGCGCGCAACTGGTGCTGCTCGCGGCGGCGCCGGCGGGCGAGGGCGCGAACGGCGCCCAGGGCGCGGACCTCGTGCGGGCGCTCGTCTCCGACCCGGTCTACCAGCTCAAATGAAGCGGCGCGATTTCATCTTCGCGTCGGTCGCCGCGCTCGCCGCGCCGCGCCTCGCCGCGGCGGCTTCGCCCGCCCGCGCCGATTACCGGCGGCTGCTCGTGCTCGTGGAGCTGAAGGGCGGCAACGATGGCCTGAACACCGTCGTGCCGTACGCGGACCAGAACTACTACGCGCTGCGGCCGCGGCTCGCGGTGCGGCGCGACGAGGTGCTGCAGCTGGACGAGCGCACCGGACTGCACCCGTCGCTGAAACCTCTGCTGCCTCTCTGGCAGGGGAGGGAACTCGCGATCGTGCAGGGCGTGGGCTACCCGCAGCCGAACCTGTCGCACTTCCGCTCGATCGAGATCTGGGACACCGCTTCGAGGAGCGACGAGTATCTCCAGGAAGGATGGCTCGCGCGCCAGTTCGCGCTGCAGCCAGTGCCTGCGGGCTTCGCCGCGGACGGCGTCTCGGTGGGCGGTGCGGACCTCGGGCCCTTTGCCGGCACCGGCGCGCGCGCCATCGCGTTGAACGACCCGGAAAGCTTCCTCAGGCAGGCGCGGCTGGCGAACTCCTCGGGCGCGAAGCGCAACGCGGCGCTCGCCCACATCCTGAAGGTCGAGTCCGACATCGTGCAGGCGGCGGCGCAGCTCAACGCGCAGGCTGCGTTCCGCACCGAGTTTCCGCGCGGGCCCTTCGGCAACGCGGTGCGCACCGCGGCGCAGCTCGCGGCGAATCCGGCGGGCATCGCCGCGATCCGGATTTCGCTGGGCAACTTCGACACCCACCAGGGCCAGCCCGGGCAGCACCAGCGGCTGCTCGGCGACCTGGCCGAGGGGCTCGCTGCGCTGAGAAGCGCGCTCATGGAAATCGGGCGCTGGGACTCTGCGCTCGTCATGACCTACGCCGAGTTCGGCCGCCGGCCCCAGGAAAACAACTCGATGGGCACCGACCACGGCACGGCGAGCGCGCATTTCGTGGCGGGCGGCCGCGTGCGCGGCGGGCTCTACGGGGCGCCGCCGCAGCTCGGCGCGCTCGAGGGCGGCAACCTGCGCCACGCAGTGGACTTCCGCAGCCTCTACGCCACCGCCATCGAGCGCTGGTGGGGCGCCGACAGCGCGCGCGTGCTCGGCGGGCGCTTCGAGCGGCTGGAACTGCTCAAAGTGTAAAGTCACGCTTTACACTTCGGCCCCTCTGGCCGGGTGCTTCAGCCGAACACGTGGTCGAGCACCAGCCGCTTGAAGTCCGTGGCCTCGACGTCGCCCGCCCGCAGCAGGTCGGCGCGCGAGCTGATGACGAGCGGCCCGTGCGCCGGGTCGTCTGTCAGGCGCCCGTGGGAGCCCTTGACCCGCTTCGTGTCCTTGAGCGAGATCACGTCGAGCAGGGTGCGGAAGCCGAGCTTTCGCTTCGCCAGGCGCCATCCCGTCGCGACCATCGGCAAGGCGAGTTCGGGGTCGACGAAGAGTTCCACCGGGTCGTAGCCGGGCTTCCTGTGGATGTCCACGGTGCGCGCGAAGTCGGGCGCCAGGCGGTCGTCCAGCCAATAGTAATAGCTGAACCAGCGGTCGGCCTTCGAGATCGCGACCAGCTCCCCCGAGCGCTCGTGGTCCAGGCCGAACTCGCGCTTGCCCGCGTCGTCCAGCACGCGCTCCACGCCTTCGAGCTTTTCCAGCAGCGCGCGTACCTCGCCTGAGCGGCTGCGGTCGTTGACGTAGACGTGCGCCACCTGGTGGTCGGCGAGGGCGAACGCGGCGCTCGCGCCCGGGTCGAGGATCTCGCGCCCGTGCTCCTCGGGGCGCACGGCGATCAGCCCTGCCTGCCGCAGCGCGCGGTTGATGTGCACGGCGTCGCTCACCGGCGTGATGCCGTATTCGGAGACGACGATCACGTCGCGGCCGGTCGCATCGGCGTAGTCGATGAGCTTGCCGCACACGGCGTCCAGCTCGCGCAGGTCTGCCTGCACGCGCGGATGCGCGAGGTCGGGCCGCGACCTCGGACATCTCACCTACTGCACCAACATACACGCCGGCGAGCCGCTCGCCGACGTGATGGCGAGCCTCGCGAAGCACCTTCCCGCCATCAAGCGCGAGGTGGCGCCGGACCGCGCGTTTGGCGTCGGCCTGCGCCTCGGCCACGCCGCCGCCGAGGGCCTGCGCGACCGCGGCGCGCTCGAGGCGCTGAAGGCCTTCCTCGCCGACGGCGGCTACTACGTGTTCACGCTGAACGGCTTTCCCTACGGCGCGTTCCACGGCCGCACGGTGAAGGAGGACGCCTACAAGCCGGACTGGAGCGACCCCCGCCGGCTCGATTACACCAACCTGCTCGCCGATCTCCTCGCCGAGCTGCTGCCGCCGGGGCAGGAGGGCACGATCAGCACGGTGCCGTGCACGTTCAAGCCCTGGGCGGAGGGCAGGCTCGATGCGATCACGGAAAACCTCCTGCGGCACGCGGCGCACCTTGCGGCAATTGCGCGGCGCAGCGGGCAAACGGTCGCGCTCGCGTTAGAGCCCGAGCCTTGCTGCTATCTCGAAACGATCGAGGAAACGGTCGCGTTCTTCGAGGAGCGCCTCTACAGCCGCCAGGCGGTGGCGCGGTTCGCCGCGCTCTCCGGCCTTGTCGCGGCGCAGGCCGAGGCGGCGCTGCGCCGCCATCTCGGCGTGTGCTACGACGTGTGCCACGCCGCGGTCGAGTTCGAGGATGCCAAGGCGAGCTTCACGCGCCTGCGCGCGAGCGGCATTCCGGTCGGCAAGCTCCAGCTCAGCTCGGCGCTGCGGGTGGCGCAGTTCGGCGCGGCGAGCGCGCAGCACCTCGCGGCGTTCAACGAGCCGGTCTACCTGCACCAGGTGGTGCAGAAATCCGGCGGCGCGCTGCGGCGCTTTAGCGACTTGCCCGAGGCGCTCGCTCAGGCAAAGGAGGCCGCCGGCACCGAGTGGCGCGTGCACTTCCACGTGCCGGTGATCCTCGAGCGCATGGTCAACTTCGACACCACGCAGGCGTTCCTGCGCGAGGTGCTCGAGTTGCACCGCGAGGAGCACCTGAGCGCGCACCTCGAGGTCGAGACCTATACCTGGGACGTGCTGCCGCCCGAATACCGCAAGGCGGACCTGGGCGCGGCGATCGCGCGCGAGCTGAACTGGGTGAAGGCCGAGCTGGGGCAGTGAGGCTCAAGACCGCGCTCAGGCTCGGCCGGGTCTCGAACCTGCCGACCGTCTGGACCAACACGCTCGCCGGCGCGGTGCTCGCCGGCGCCACGGGTTTCGGCGCGGAATTCGCCGTGATGCTCGCCGCGTTTTCGCTCTTCTATGTGGGCGGCATGTTCCTCAACGACGCTTTCGACGCAGCCATCGACGCCAAGGAGCGGCCGGAGCGGCCGATCCCCTCGGGCGAGATCAGCGCCAGCACGGTCTACGGTTACGGCTTCGCAATGCTTGCCGCGGGCGTCGTCCTGCTCGCGTGGGTGGGGTATGGGTTCGCGCCGCGCACCGGCGCCTGGCCCGCAGCGGCAGGGATCGCGCTCGCGGCGGCGATCACGTACTACGACTGGAACCACAAGCAGAACGTCTTCAGCCCGGTGGTGATGGGCCTGTGCCGCGTGCTCATCTACGTGGCGGCTGCCCTGTGCTACACGCTGGCGCTGCCGGACAAGCTGTGGATCGGCGCGCTGCTGATGCTTTGCTACCTGATCGGTCTCACCTATGTGGCGAAGCAGGAGAACCTCGCGCAGGTGGAGAATCTCTGGCCGCTTCTGTTCCTCGCTGCGCCGGTCGCTTATGGAGCGTGGCTTGCGCTGCGGCAGCCGGTGGCGGGAATTCTCTGGCTCGCGTTCACGGTCTGGGCGCTGGTCGCGCTCTGGTTCCTGCGCCGGCGCCGCAAGGGCGACATCCCGCGCGCGGTGGTGAGCCTGATCGCCGGCATCTCGCTGCTCGACGCGCTGCTGATCTCGGGCACAGGTGCCTATGGCCTCACGCTGCTCGCGCTCGCAGGATTCGGCGTGACGCTTTTCTTCCAGCGCTATATCTCGGGGACTTGAATGCGATGGCTGGGACTCTGCAGGGCAAGGCAGTGTTGATCACCGGCGCGGGCTCGGGCATCGGCCGCTCCGCGGCGCTTGCATGCGGGCGCGAAGGCGCGCGCGTCGCGGTCGCCGACGTGGATCGAAAGGGCGGCGAAGAGACGGTGCGGCTCGTAAAGTCCGGCGGCGCAGAAAGCTTCTTCCTGCATGCCGACGTGACGCAATCGGCCGCGGTGGCGGAGATGGTCGCGGGCGTGGTGCGCACTTACGGGCGGCTGGATTGCGCAGTCAACAATGCCGGCATCGCGGGCGCCGCATTCACGCCGGCCACCGAATACAGCGAGGAGGTTTGGGACCGCGTCCTCGCGATCAATCTCAAAGGCGTGTGGCTGTGCATGAAGCACGAGATCCCGCAGATGCTGAAAGGTGGCGGCGGCTCGATCGTCAACACGGCGTCGATCGCGGGCCTCATCGGCAGCAGGATCGGGGTCGCCTACACGGCGAGCAAGCACGGCGTGGTCGGCATCACGCGCTCGGTGGCGATCGAGTACGCGGCCCAGGGCATCCGGGTGAACGCCGTGTGCCCGAGCTGGATCGAGACCGCGCTCACCGAACCCTACACACGCGCCAACCCGCAACTCAACGAAATGATGGCGGCGCGCCTGCCGGTGGCGCGCCTATGCACCGCGGACGACGTCGCCAATGCCATCGTCTGGCTCTGCTCGGACGCGTCCTCCTTCGTCACCGGCCACGCGCTGCCGGTGGATGGGGGCTGGACGGCGCAGTAGCGGGTATTTCGAAACCCGGATCGTCCAGGCTGCTTAGCCGCGGTAGCCAGCTTCGCGCTGGTGGCGGATGGCGGCGATACGGACCAGCCCTTCGGCAGGGGAATGCTCGTACAGGGCCACGTATCCGGACTTGCCGTAGGAGATCACCAATTCGCGCAGGGCCGAGCCCGGCACGCGGTGGCCGATCTCGGGGTGGGCGTCCAGGAGCAGAACGGCGCTGCGCACCTTCTCGATGTGGTCGAGCGCCGTAGCGGGGTCGCGCTCGAAGTTGAACTCGAAGATGCGCTCCAGGTCGGCGAGCGCATCATCGGCGAAGACGATCACGCGACCTTGCGCGCCCTGGGCCGTGCCGGCTTGCGCCCCGCGGCGCGCGCCTCGAGGTAGGCGAAGACTTCGCCTGCCGGGATTGCCCTGCCCGAGCGTTTCATTTTCGCGATGCGCCGGTCCGCCTCGGCATGGAACGCCGCGCGCGCTTCCTCGGCGCAGAGCTTCTCCTCGATGGCCTCGAGCATGAAGGCGTGCGCGGTGGTCTGCTGGGCCTGCGCGCGCTTCTCCACGCGCTTCTTGACCGATTCAGGGAGGCGCAGGGACACTGGCATGGCAAGCTCTTGTACTACAAATGAGATACTGGAGACTAGCCCCGGCGGCGGCAGCGGTCAAGCGAGACAGCCCCGCCTGGTCACTCCACCTGCAGCAAGTGGGCGATCGAGTTGGCGTAGTAGCGCAGCACCGGCATCTCCTCGCTCACGCCGTAGTAGGCGCCATCGCGCTCGCCCACCAGCCGCCGCAGGAGCAGCATCCGTAGCCCCACGTTGACGGCGTAGTCGAGGTCCTTGCGCGGGATGTAGACGTGCGCGCCGGCGGCTTCGAGCTGCCCGAGCAGCCGCTCGACGCTCGCCTTGAGCTCGAGCTCGCTGATGGCGCGGGTGCGCGCCACGAACACGCTCGCGATCAGCGCCACCGGCACTACCGGCACCAGGCGCCCCACGGCCTGCATCAGGTGGTGGCCGAGCGCCGCGATGTGCGGCCTGCGCGCCTCGCCCTGGATCTTCTTGAAGTCGAGGTCCCGGCTGCGGCAATACTCGCGCATCGACACGGGCGAGCCGAAGTTGACGCAGGCGTAGCCGAAGCGGTGCCATTCGCTCTTCAGCATCAGGCGCAGGTTGTGCCCCGCGAAGGCGAGCGTGGTCCACAGCGCCTTCAGCCGCCCGGGGTGCTTCGCGTCGGCGTCTGCCGAGAGCAGGAGGCTCCGGTCCTCCAGCACGCGGTCGTAGTTGATGCCGAGCGGCACGAACACGAGGTCGCGCTCGCCATCGAGGCGAAAGCCCCGCATCATGTAGTCGAGCACGCCGAGCCGGGGGTCGCGCAGCTTGCCGTCGCGCGTGAGGCCGCCTTCGGGGAACACCGCCTGCGGAACGCCCGCCTCGGTGGCCATCACCACGTAGCGCTCGAGGACGCGCCGGTAGAGCTCGTCGCGCGAGTTGCGGCGAACGAAATATGCGCCCATCGAGCGGATCAGCGCCGAAAGCGGCCACAGCCGGGCCCATTCGCCCACCGCGTAGGAGAGCGCGGTCTGGTCGGCGGCGAGGTAGCCCGCGAGCACGTAGTCCATGTTGGAGCGGTGGTTCATGACGAACACCACGGTGGCGTTCGGGTCCACGCGCGCGAGGCCCTCGGAGTCCACGTAGCCCAGGCGCACGCGGTAGAGCAGCTGCGCGACCCTGCGCCCTAGCCAGTAGCCGATTCGGAAGTAGAGGTAGGCGTTGAATGCCGGCACGATCTCGCGCGCATAGCGCTCGACGGTCCTCAGCGCATTGGGCAGCGGGATGCCCTTCTCGGCGGCGTGGTCCTCGGCGGCTTTCTGCACCTTGGGGTCGGTGAGCAGGCGGTCCACCAGCGCCTGGCGGCGCGTGCGCTGGAACGGGCGGATGCCGATCCGCAGGCGCTCCGACACCTCGTCGATCACGCGGTTGGCGCGGCTGGAGACGAACCAGCGCAGCGCAGGCATCAGCAGCTTGTCGTAGGCCGCCCATGCGGCGAGCGCTACGACCACGACGAACAGCCACAGCGGCAGCGCGACCGGGGAGGTCATGCCGCGAGTTTAGGTGCTTTTGCCCCTTTGCTCACGCCAGATCAGGTACAGGCCGCTCGCGATCACGATCGCGCCGCCGACCACCACCGCGGCGTCCGGCAGGTCGCCGAACACCAGGTAGCCGAACAGCGTCATGTAGAGGATCTGCTGGTACAGGAACGGCGCCAGCACCGACGCCGGGGCGTAACGGTGCGCCACCGCGAGCAGCCAGTGGCCCAGGCCGCCCGAGACGCCGATCAGGAAGGCGACGGCCCATTCCTGCGCGCTCGATGGCGTCTGCCAGGCGAGCAGCGCGAACGGGGTCAGCACGAGGGTCGAACCCAGGGCCGACAGGAATTGCGTCGCCTCGGGCGGATCGTAGGCCGCCAGGCTGCGGGTGGCGAGATTGAAGATCGCATACAGCACCGCGTTGGCGAGCGACAACAGCAGCGCGGGGTGAAAGCCCTGCGTCCCCGGGCGGACGATGATCAGCACGCCGAGAAAGCCCGCCACGATCGCCGCCCAGCGCGCGCCGTCCAGGCGCTCGCCCAGCAGCGGCGCGGCGAACAGCGCGATCAGGATCGGCACCGTGAACTGGATCGCGCCGGTCTCGGCGAGCTGCAGGTACTGCAGCGCCCAGAAGTTGAGCGCCGTCATCGTGGGAAGCAATCCGGCACGCAGGAGCTGCAGGCCGGGACGGCGCGTGCGCACGAGCGCCAGGCCGTGGCGCGGCGCGAGCAGCGCGCCGGTGAACAGCACGTGCGCGAGGAAGCGCAGCCACACCACTTCCACGACCGGCAGGGTCCTCACCAGCCACTTGGCGCCGGTGTCGAGCACGGCGAAGAACACGAAGGTGCCCGACAGGATGCCGATGCCGATGAGGCGGTGGCGGGCGGTGTCCTCGTAATGCACTAACTTGAAAGTGCGCGCTTCACCGCGTTGGTCACGGCGCGCGTGTCGTGCACGCCGCCGAGATCGGGGGTGAACACCTGCTCCTCGGTGGTGCGCTCGATGGCACGCATCAGGCGCGCCGCCGCCTCGGGCTCGCCGAGATGCTCGAGCATCATCGACGCGGTCCAGAACGTGGCGATCGGGTTGGCGACGCCCTTGCCGGTGATGTCGAAGGCCGAGCCGTGGATCGGCTCGAACATCGAGGGAAACCTGCGCTCCGGGTTGAGGTTCGCCGTCGGCGCGATGCCGAGCGAGCCGGAGAGCGCCGCGGCGAGGTCCGAGAGGATGTCGGCGTGCAGATTCGAGGCGACGATGGTGTCGAGCGACGCGGGCTTGAGCACCATGCGCGTCGTCATCGCGTCCACCAGCACGCGGTCGGTCCTGACGTCGGGGTAGCGCTTCGCCACCTCGTAGAAGATCTCGTCCCACAGCACCATGCCGTGCCGCTGGGCATTCGACTTGGTGACGAGGGTCAGCATCTTGCGCGGGCGCTTGCGCGCGAGCTCGAAGGCGAAGCGGTGGATGCGCTCGACACCGGTACGCGTGAAGACGGAGGTCTCGGTGGCGATCTCCTCCGGCAGGCCCTTGTGCACGCGGCCGCCCGAGCCCGAATACTCGCCCTCGGAATTCTCGCGGATGATCACCCAGTCGATCTCCGCGCCTTTCGCCAGAGGACTGGAAATCCCGGGCAACACGCGTGTGGGGCGCACGTTGGCATACTGGTCGAAGCCCTGGCAGATCGGCAGGCGCAGGCCCCAGAGCGAGACGTGGTCGGGCACGTGCGGGGAGCCGACTGCGCCGAAGAAGATCGCGTCGAAGCCCTTGAGCTTCTCCAGCCCGTCCTCGGGGATGTAAGCGCCGGTGGCCAAGTAGCGCTCCGAGCTCCAGTCGAAATTCTCGACGCGCATGGCGTAGCCCGCGACCCCGCCGAGCGCTTCGAGCACCTCGATGCCGGCGGGAATGACCTCCTTGCCGATGCCGTCGCCGGGGATCGCCGCGATCCGGTAGGTCTTCACGCAGCCTTCTTCGATTGCGAGCGCACCGCTTCGGCGACCGCAGCGCCGACTTCCATGGTGCTCGCTTTCCCCTTCATGTCGGGCGTGTGCGGGCCCTCGATGATCACGCGCTCGATCGCGCGCACGATGTCGGCCGCGGCCTCGGGATGCCCGAGGTGCTCGAGCATCAGCGCGCCCGACCAGATCTGCGCGATCGGGTTGGCGATCTTCCTGCCCGCGATGTCGGGCGCGGAGCCGTGCACCGGCTCGAAGATCGACGGCGCGGTGCGCTCGGGGTTGAGGTTCGCCGAGGCGGCGATGCCGATCGTTCCCGCCGTCGCGGGGCCGAGGTCCGAGAGGATGTCGCCGAACAGGTTCGAGGCGACGATCACGTCGAAGCGGTCGGGATTGAGCACCATCTGGATGGTGAGGCCGTCGACGTGGTACTGGTCGGCGCGCACGTCCGGATAGCTCTTCTTCATCTCGGCGAAGCGCTCGTCCCAGTAGGGCATGGTGATCGAGATGCCGTTCGACTTGGTGC
>CAZVHU010000103.1:0-12456 GCA_964627075.1 uncultured Enterobacteriaceae bacterium
CGCTGAAGAAATTCCCGGTGGTCAACGCCTCGGTGGACGGCAACGACATCGTCTACCACGGCTATTTCGACATCGGCATCGCGGTCGGCAGCCCGCGCGGCCTGGTGGTGCCCGTGCTGCGCGACGCCGAGCAGATGGGCTTTGCCGCGATCGAGAAGAAGATCGCGGAGTTCGGCGCGCGCGCGCAGGAAGGCAAGCTCTCGCTGGAGGAGCTCGCCGGCGGCACCTTCTCGATCTCCAACGGCGGCGTGTTCGGCTCGATGCTGTCGACGCCGATCATCAACCCGCCGCAGTCGGCGATCCTCGGCATCCACGCCACCAAGGAGCGCCCGGTCGTCGAGAACGGCCAGGTCGTCATCCGGCCGATGAACTACCTGGCGCTCTCGTACGACCACCGCATCATCGACGGGCGCGAGGCGGTGCTCGCGCTGGTGGCGATGAAGGACGCGCTCGAGGACCCGGCGCGGCTCGCGCTGGAGATCTGAGTGCCACAGACCTTCGATGTAGTGGTGATCGGCGCCGGGCCAGCGGGCTACGTCGCCGCGATCCGCTGCGCGCAGCTGGGCCTCGCCACCGCGTGCGTCGAGCAGTGGCGCACGCCGGCGGGCGAATACGCGCTCGGCGGCACCTGCCTCAACGTCGGCTGCATTCCCTCCAAGGCGCTGCTGGAGTCGTCGGAGAACTACGAGAGGGTGCTGCACCGCTTCAAGGCGCACGGCATCACCGCGAGCGGCGTCAAGTTCGACCTCGGCACGATGCTCAAGAGGAAGGACGCGATCGTCGCCAGGATGACGGCGGGGATCGCGGGACTGTTCAGGAAGAACAAGGTCGCCTGGCTGCAGGGCCACGGCAGGCTCGTCTCGGGCGGCACGACCTGGAAGCTCGAGGTCCAGGGCGCGAAGGCCACGGAGGCGGTCGAGGCGAAGAACGTGATCATCGCCACCGGCTCCCGCGCCCGGCACCTGCCTGGAATCCCGGTGGACAACAAGCTCGTGTGCGACAACGTGGGCGCGCTCGCCTTCGACTCGGTGCCGGAGCGCCTTGGCGTGATCGGCGCGGGGGTCATAGGGCTCGAGTTGGGAAGCGTCTGGCGGCGGCTCGGCGCGAGGGTCAAGGTGCTCGAGGCGCTGCCGGACTTCCTGGGCGCGGCCGACGAGGCGGTCGCCCAGGAAGCCTGGAAGATCTTCACCCAGGACCAGAGGCTCGACATCGAGCTCGGCGCCACGATCCAGAGGGTCAAGCAGAACAAGAAATCCGTTACGGTTCAATATGCTGCGCTCGATAGCTCAAGCAAGAGCTTAGAGTTCGACCGGCTCATCGTGTCGGTGGGCAGGGTGCCCAACACGGACGACCTTGGCGCCGGAAATGTGGGCCTCAAGATCGATGCCAGGGGCTTCATCGAGGTGGACAAGAACTGCGCCACCACGCTGCCGCGCCTGTACGCCATCGGCGACGTGGTGCGCGGGCCGATGCTTGCGCACAAGGGCGAGGACGAGGGCGTGATGGTGGCCGAGATCATCGCCGGCCAGAAGGGGCACGTGAACTACGACGCCATCCCCTGGGTGATCTACACCTCGCCGGAGATCGCGTGGGTCGGGAGAACCGAGAAGGAGCTGAAGGCGGCCGGCGTCGCCTACCGCGCGGGGCGCTTCCCCTTCGCCTACAACGGGCGCGCCCTCGGCCGCGACGAGCCCGAGGGCTTCGTCAAGATGCTCGCGGATGCCGCCACCGACCGCATCCTGGGCGTGCACGCGATCGGCGGCCAGGCGAGCGAGCTGATCGCCGAGGCGGTGGTGGCGATGGAGTTCGGCGCATCGAGCGAAGACATCGCGCGCATCTGCCACGCGCACCCGTCCATGTCCGAGGCGATGCGCGAGGCGGCGCTTGCCGTGGACAAGCGCGCGCTCAACCTCTGAGCGCCGCCCGGCTCCGCCCGGCGCTGCGCGGCATGCTGTGGATGGCCGCTTCGGGCGCGCTGTTCACGGTGCTCAACGCCATCATGAAGAGGCTCGCCCACGAGCTCGACCCGTGGCTGGTCGGTTTTCTGCGCTATCTGCTCGGCGCGGTCGTGATCTTGCCGGCGGTGCTGCGGCTGGAAACGGGAACGCTGGGGTCGAAGGCACCGCGGCTGCAGTTCCTGCGCGGGCTGTTCCATGCCGGCGGCATCATGCTCTGGTTCGCCGCGCTGCCCCTAGTCACGCTTCCGGAACTCACTGCGATCGGCTTTAGCGGCCCGATCTTCATCTGCCTGGGCGCGGTGCTGTTCCTTCGCGAGCGCATGAGCGGGGAGCGCTGGACCGCGGTGCTGGTCGGGTTCCTCGGCGTGCTGCTGGTGGTCAAGCCCTGGGAGGGCGGGGCGTTCGCCGGCATCTCGATCGGCATGCTCCTGATGCTCGCCTCCGCACCGGTGTTCGCCGGATCGTTTCTGGTAGCCAAGGTGCTCACGCGCCACGATCGCCCGGACCTGATCGTGCTCTGGCAGCACCTGTGGGTCTCGGTGCTGCTCCTGCCGCTCGCGATCGCGTGGTGGACGCCGCCCAGCGCCGCGCAGTGGCTGCTGCTCGTGGTGTGCGGCGCGCTCGGCGCGAGCGGCCATTACTGCATGACGCGCTCGTTCCGGGTCGCCGACATCACCGCGGTGCAGTCGGTGAGGTTCCTGGAGCTCGTGTGGGCAGGGCTGCTCGGCTTCGCCATGTTTGCGAACGTGCCGGGCTTCTGGACGCTGGCAGGGGGCCTCGTGATCCTCGTGAGCACCCTGTGGCTCGCGCGCAGGGAAGCGCGGGTTTCTTGACATATCGCATGGCCGGGGCGCACGGAGGGCGCGTGGGGGCCGGGAAGGCTCCGGGCGCCGCGACCGGAGGGGGCACGGCCCCCACGCTCCGATGACAGACGTCATCGCGGTCTACCGCCGCAGCCTCGAGAGCCGCGGCTTTGTGCCCGACCCGGCGCAATGGCGCGCGGTCGAGCGGCTGCAGCGCCTCTACGAGGAGTGGAGCGCCTACAAGGCGCGGCGCAGCACCGCGCTCAGGCGGCTGATCGTCAAGCCGCCGCTGCCGAAGGGCGTCTACCTGTGGGGCGGCGTCGGGCGCGGCAAGAGCTTCCTCATGGACGCGTTCTACCTGTGCGTGCCGCTGGTGAGGAAGCGCCGCGTGCACTTCCACCACTTCATGCGCGAGATCCATCGCGAGCTCGAGGAGCTGAAGGGCGCCGAAGACCCGCTCGCGGAAGTCGCGGCGCGCACTGCGCGGCGCTATCGCCTGGTCTGCTTCGACGAGTTCCACGTCTCGGACATCGCCGACGCCATGATCCTCGGGCGCTACCTTTCGCAGGCGCTGGAGCGCGGCGTCGAGTTCGTGATGACCAGCAACTACCACCCCGACCGGCTCTACGCCGACGGCCTGCAGCGCGAGCGCTTCCTGCCGGCGATCGAGCTGCTGAAGAGCCGGCTCGACGTGCTCGAGGTGGACAACGGCACCGATTACCGGCGGCTCAAGATGGAGCGCCTCAAGGTCTACCACACGGGCCCCGGGGCCGAGGCCGAGATGGCGCGCATTTTCGGCGAGATCGCCGACGTCGCCGAGGAGCGCCAGCCGCTCGACGTCGAGGGGCGGCGCATCCCCTATCGCAAGCGCGCCGGCGGCGTGGTGTGGTTCGACTTCGCCGCGCTCTGCGGCGGGCCGCGCTCCTATGCCGACTACGTGGACCTGGCGAAACGCTTCCACACCGTGCTGCTCTCGGGGGTGCCGCGGCTCGCGGCCAGGCAAGCCGATGCGGCGCGGCGCTTCACCTGGCTGGTGGACGTGTTCTACGATGACCGGGTGAAGCTGGTGGTCTCGGCCGAGGCGCAGCCCGAGGCGCTGTTCGGCGAAGGCGGCGACGCGAAGACCGCGGCCGCAGAGTTCCAGCGCACCGTGAGCCGGCTGCACGAGATGCAGTCGGCGCAGTATCTTCAGAGCGAGCGAAGGAGAAGCTAGTGGACCGGTTCAAGGCTTATCGCATCACCCAGCAGGACAAGGGCGTGAAGGCGGAGTTCGCGGAGTGCACGCTGGACGACCTGGACCCCGGCGAGGCGGTGGTGCGCGTCGCCTATTCGGACGTCAACTACAAGGATGCGCTGGCGGCGACCGGCAAGGGGCGGATCCTCTTGCGCCCGTCGTGCATCGGCGGCATCGATTTCTCGGGCACCGTGGTGTCCTCGAGCGACCCGCGCCTCGCCAAGGGCGACGCGGTGCTCTCGACGGGGCAGGACCTCGGCGTCAAGCATCACGGCGGCTACGCGCAGTACGCGCGCGTGCCGGCGGAGTGGCTGATCAAGATCCCGCGCGGCATGTCGCTCTGGGACGCGATGGCGTTCGGCACCGCGGGCTTCACCGCCGGGCTCGGCATCCTGCGCATGGAGCACAATGGCCTCGCGCCCGCGAACGGGCCGGTGATCGTCAACGGCGCAACTGGAGGCGTGGGCTCGATCGCGATCCTCGCGCTCGCCAATCGCGGCTACCACGTGGTGGCGCTCACCGGGAAGGCGGATTCGGCCGATTACCTCAAGCGCCTCGGCGCGAAGGAAGTGAAGCTGCGGGGCGAGCTGGACCTGTCCAGGATCCGGCCGCTCGACAAGGCGACCTGGGCCGGCGCGGTGGACAACCTCGGGGGCGAGGTGCTCGCCTGGATGTGCAGCACGATGAAGTTCGGCGGCACCATCGCCTCGATCGGGCTTGCGGCGAGCCACAGCCTGAACACCACCGTGATGCCGTTCATCCTGCGGGGCGTGAGCCTGCTCGGCATCAACTCGTCCGACGTGCCGACGCGGCCGCAGCGAGAGGAGGTCTGGAAGAGGCTCGCCGCCGACGTGCGCTCCGAGCAGCTCAAGGCGATGTCGAGAACGATTCCGTTTTCGGACCTGCCGAAGGTGTTCGACGACTTCATCGCCTCGAAGGTGCAGGGGCGGATCGTGGTCGACCTGTCGGAGTAGCCGCGAATGGCGGCGTAAGGCGCCCGTAAGTAGACGGTCGAAGAATCACTTGCTCCCCGAGGGAGGACCGCATGGCCAGCTACAAGGATTTCCACCGCCGCTCGATCGAGGACCGCGAGGGCTTCTGGCGCGAGCAGGCGCAGCTCATCCATTGGCACAAGCCCTTCTCGCAGGTGCTCGACTATTCGCGCCCGCCGTTCTCCAGGTGGTACGTCGGCGGCCAGACCAACCTCTGCCACAACGCCGTGGACCGGCACCTGGCTGCGCGCGCCTCGCAGAAGGCCTTGGTCTGGATCTCGACCGAGGTGGGCGAGGAGAGGTCCTTCACCTACGCCGAGCTGCACGCCGAGGTGCAGCGGGTGGCGGCGATGATGCGCTCGCTCGGCGTCGGCAGGGGCGACCGCGTCATCATCTACATGCCGATGATCCCGGAGGCGTGCTTCGCGATGCTCGCCTGCGCGCGCATCGGCGCCATCCACTCGGTGGTGTTCGGCGGCTTCGCCGCGGCGAGCCTCGCGGCGCGCATCGACGACGCGCGCCCGAAGCTCATGCTTACCGCCGACGGCGGCAGCCGCATGGGCAAGAGCGTGCTCTACAAGTCGCTGGTGGACGAGTCGCTCAAGCTCGCCAAGTCGCCGCCGCAGAAGGTGCTCATCTTCCGGCGGGGCCTCGACCCGAACATGCCGGTGACGGCGGGCCGCGACGTGGACTGGAAGGAACTCGCCGCCAGGCACGGCGGCGCGCAGGTGCCGTGCGAATGGCTGGAGTCGAGCGAGCCTTCCTACATCCTGTACACCTCGGGCACAACGGGGCAGCCCAAGGGCGTGCAGCGCGACGTCGGCGGCTACGCGGTGGCGCTCGCCGCGTCGATGAAGTACATCTTCTGCGGCGAAGCGGGCGAGACCATGTTCACCACCTCGGACATCGGCTGGGTGGTGGGGCACTCGTACATCATCTACGGGCCGCTGATCGCCGGCATGACGACCATCATGTACGAGGGCGTGCCGGTGCGGCCCGATGCGGGCATCTGGTGGAAGATCGTCCAGGACCACAAGGTGAGCGTGATGTTCTCGGCGCCCACCGCCATCCGCGTGCTGAAGAAGCAGGATCCCGCGTACCTGAAGAAATACGACCTGTCGTCGCTCCGGCACCTGTTCCTCGCGGGCGAGCCGCTCGATGAGCCGACGCACGTCTGGATTCACGAAGGACTCGGCCGCCCGGTGATCGACCACTACTGGCAGACCGAGTCCGGCTGGCCGCTGCTCTCCGCGGTGCCGGGCGTGGAGAAGACGCCGGTCAAGTACGGCAGCCCGTCGTTCCCGGTGTTCGGCTACGACATACGGCTGCTGCGCGAGGCCGACGCGTCGGAGGCGGGCCCCGACGAGAAGGCCGTCGTCGCGATCGTGCCGCCGATGCCGCCGGGCTTCATGACCACGGTCTGGGGCGACGACGCGCGCTACGTGAAGACGTATTTCTCGACCTTCAAGACCAAGCAGGTCTACGCCACCTTCGATTGGGGCATCCGCGACAAGGACGGCTACTTTTACATCCTCGGACGGACCGATGACGTGATCAACGTCGCCGGGCACCGCCTGGGCACGCGCGAGATCGAGGAGGCGGTCAACATGCACGCCAACATCGCCGAGTGCGCGGTGGTGGGCGTCGCCGACCCGCTCAAAGGGCAGATGCCGCTCGCCTTCGCGGTCGCCAAGGATGCCTCGAAGCTCGGCACGCCGGAGGGCAGGCGGCAACTCGAGAAGGAGGTCATGGAGACCGTTGACAAGCAGCTGGGCGCAATCGCCCGGCCGAAGGCGGTGCACTTCGTGACGCTGCTTCCCAAGACGCGCTCGGGCAAGACGCTCAGGCGCTCGATCCAGGCGTTCGCCGAGGGGCGCGACCCGGGGGACCTCACCACCATCGAGGACCCGGGCGCGCTGCAGCAGATCCGGGACGCGCTGCGCGAGGCTCGCGGCTGACCGGGCGGCGCTAGGCGGCGGCGACGACGCGGGCGGCGATCAGCTTTTCGACCTCGCTCGCGGCGTATCCGAGCTGCGCGAGCAGCGCGCGCGTGTGCTCGCCGATCGCCGGCGGGTCGCTGCGCTTGGGCAGCCGCCCGCTGCCCATCTCCAGGGGGAGCGCAGGCAGGGGAACTGTAAAGTCAGGCTTTACACTCGTGGGCAGCAGGCCCCCCGAGGCCCTGAGGTGCGGGTCGTCGAACAGCTCGGCAGGCGTCGCGATGGGCGCGAAGGGCAGCCCGATCGCCTCCAGCTTCGCGGCGAGCTCGGCCTTGGCGTAGCGCCGGAAGGTCTCTCCCAGGCGCGGGATCAGCCAGTCGCGCTCCTTGACGCGCGCGCCGTTGGTCGCCAGGCGCGGGTCGGCGGCGAGCGCGGGCTCGCCGAACTCGCGGCAGAAGATCTCCCACTGCGTGTCGGTGACCACTCCCACGAACAGCCGGTCGCCGTCGCCGGTCGGGAAGATGTCGTACACGCCCCACGCCGGGCGCTTCACCGACATCGGCGGCGGCGCCTCGCCGGTGATCGCGTACTGCGCCATGTGTTGCGCGACCAGGTACACGGTGTTTTCGAACAGCGCGCTCTTCACGTGCTGGCCCCGGCCCGTCGCATCGCGCTCGCGCAGCGCGGCGAGGATGCCGATGGCGCCGAACATGCCGCCCATGATGTCGTTCACCGACGAGCCCACGCGCAGCGGCCGGTCCGGCAAGCCGGTCATGTAGGCGAGACCGCCCATCATCTGCACCACCTCGTCAAGCGCCGGGCGGTGCTCGTAGGGGCCGGCGAGGAAGCCTTTCAGCGAGCAATAGACGAGGCGCGGGTTGCGCGCCGCCAGCGCCTCGTAGCCGAATCCGATCGCCTCGAGCGCGCCGGGCCGGAAGTTCTCGGTGAGGGCGTCGGCGGTGTCGACGAGCCGCAGCACGATCTCGCGCCCTGCTTCGCGCTTCAGGTCCACCGCGAGGCTCTTCTTGTTGCGGTTGAAGATCGGGAAGAACCCGGCGCCCGCGGCTTCGAGGCGCCGGGTGTTGTCGCCTTCCAGCGGCTCGACCTTGATCACTTCGGCGCCGAGGTCGGCGAGCACCAGCCCGCACGAGGGTCCCATCACCATGTGCGCGAACTCGACGACGCGCACGCCGTCGAGGGGCAGCCGCGTCATGCCGCTTGCCGGAAGTTCTTGGGGAGCCCCGCCAGCGGCGTATGGCCGTAGACCGGCTCCTCGGGCAGGCCTTCCACCAGCGCCTTGCGCGCGGCCATGAGCTTGTCGAAGTCGATGCCGGTGGCGATGCCCATGCTCTCGAACATGAATACCAGGTCCTCGGTGATGACGTTGCCGCTCGCGCCCGGCGCGAACGGGCAGCCGCCCAGGCCGCCCATCGAGGAATCGAACGCCCGCACGCCTTCCTCGTAGGCGGCGAGCGCGTTGGCGAGCCCGAGGCCTCGCGTGTTGTGGAAATGCGCGCCCTCGAGCTTGTCGCCGATCGCGTCGCGCACCTTGCGGAACAGGCGCCGCACCTGCGCCGGGTTGGCGTAGCCCACGGTGTCGGCGAGCGGCACGCCGTCCACGCCCGCCTCTGCGAGCATGACGGCGAGCCTCACCACCTCGTCCTCGGGCACCTCGCCCTGCAGCGTGCAGCCGAAGGCGGTCGAGATCGCCCCCTCGATCTCGGGCCCGTCCTTGCCCCGCAGGCGCACGCACTGGCGCACCTGCTCGACCATCTGCTCGGGGGTCATGCGAACGTTGGACTCGCTGTGCTTGCGCGAGGCCGACACCGGGAAAGTCACCTTGTGCGCGCCCGCCTCGAGCGCGCGCTCGAAGCCCTTCACGTTGGGCGCGAGCGCGACCACCTTGAGTCCGGGGATCGTGAGCGCGTGGCGCACCACTTCGCCCGTGTCGGCCATCGCGGGAATGAGCCTGGGCGGCACGAACGAGCCGACCTCGATCTCGTTCAACCCCGCGGCGGCGAGCGCGCTGATCCAGCGCTTCTTCGCCTCGGTCGGCATCAGGTGGCGGGCGTTCTGCAGGCCGTCGCGCGGGCCGACTTCGCAGATCTGGACTTGTCGCATGGTCGCTCCGGGAAAGGCGTGCATTTTATCGCGCGGCGCCGGCGCTCTTCTCGATGCGGCCGATGGCTAGGCCGCAGGCGGCGCCCCCCGCGGCGAAGGCGAGCATCGCCCAGAGCATCGCGCCCCAGCCGTAGCGCGTCGCGAGCCACGCGATCGCCATCGGCCCGAGGAACTGGCCGAGTTGCGAGGCCTGCATCACCATGCCGTTGGTGGTGCCGATGTGCTGCGCGCTCTTGGCGTGCACCACGACCCCCGAGAAGATCGCGGCGGGAATCGTTCCCGCGCAGGCGGAGAAGGCGAGCACCAGCGCGAAGCGCGCGCCGTCGGGCAGGATCGTGGTGAGCATGCCGAGCGAGCACAGTGCCGCCGCGGCGCACGCCCCGGCGACGAGCGGCCCGCGGCGCACGCCGCGCGCGAGCAGCCAGCCGCCGCCGAGGTTGCCGGGGATGTTGGCAAGCACCATCAGCGCGGTGAGCAAGCCGACGCTCGCGGCGCCCGCGCCGCGCTCGTCGATGGCGTAGGTCGGCAGCCAGATCATCACCGACGTCCATTGCGCGACGTAGAACGCGAATAGCGCCGAGAGCACCAGGCTGCCCTTCTGCCGCAGCGATTCGACCGCGAGCCGCAGCGAGCCGACGCCGCCGAAGCGCGGCGAGGGCGCCGCGCGCGCGACCAGGACGAGGCAGCAGAGCGCCGCGAGCGCGAGCGCCATCCACAGGCCGCGCCAGCCGGCGAACGCCAGCGCGGTCGGCGCGGCAAGCAGCGCGATGCTGCCCCCGGTGGGCATGTAGGCGCTCCACAGCGAAAACGCCTTCGCGCGCTCGGCGGGCCCGGCAAGCGCGGCGTTCACGAGCGCAGGGCCGGCGACAGCGAACAGCATGAACCCGGCGCCCTCGAGAAAGCGCGACGCGAGCAATGCCGGAAAGGACGTTGCGGCCGCGCCGAGCAGCCCGCCGCAGGCCATGACGGCGAGGCCCGCGAGCCCGAGTCGCTTGTGGCCGTAGCGGTCGCACAGGACACCGAACGCGATGCCGCCCAGGCCGCCGAGGACGTTGAATACGGTGGCGATGAGGCCGGTTTCCACGAGCGTCAGGCCGAGCTCGTCGCGCATCGCCGGCAGCGCCGGCGGGACCTTGCCGATGAACGCGCCGCAGGCGAGGCCGCCGCAGAAGACGGCCCAGACCGCTTTCCAGCCGCTGCTCATCGCGTTGCGGCGCTGCGAAGCGCCTTGCTCGCTACGCCGCGGTGACCGGAAGCTTCAGCTGGATGATTTTCTTCTGCCACTCTTCCGGCCCGGCCTGGTGCACCGAGCTGCCGGTCGAGTCCACCGCGACCGTGACCGGCATGTCCTCGACCTCGAACTCGTAGATCGCCTCCATGCCGAGGTCCTCGAAGGCGAGCACGCGCGACTTGCGGATCGCCTTCGACACCAGATACGCGGCGCCGCCCACCGCGATGAGCGAGGCCGCCTTGTGCTTGCGGATCGACTCGATCGCGACGGGGCCGCGCTCGCCCTTGCCGATCATCGCGGCGAGGCCCGTCTTGCCGAGCATGGTCTCGACGAACTTGTCCATGCGCGTCGCCGTCGTCGGGCCGGCAGGGCCCACGACCTCGCCGCGCACCGGGTCGACCGGCCCCACGTAGTAGATGACACGGTTGGTGAAGTCCACCGGCAGCTTCTCGCCGCGCGCGAGCATGTCCTGGATGCGCTTGTGCGCCGCGTCGCGCCCGGTGAGGAGCTTACCGCTGAGCAGTAGCCGCTCCCCCGGCTTCCACGACGCCACTTCCGCGCGCGTCAGGCGGTCGAGGTTGACGCGCCGCGATTTCGCGTCGGGCGACCAGGTCACCGCCGGCCAGTCGGAGAGCTTCGGCGGCGCGAACTCCGCCGCGCCGGAGCCGTCGAGCACGAAGTGGATGTGCCGCGTGGCGGCGCAGTTGGGGATCATGCCCACGGGAAGGTTCGCGGCATGGGTCGGGTAGGTGAGGATCTTGACGTCGAGCACGGTCGACAGGCCGCCCAGGCCCTGGGCGCCGATGCCGAGCGCGTTGACCTTGTCGTAGAGCTCGACGCGCATCTCCTCGACCCTGTTCTTCGGCCCGCGCGCCTTGAGCTCGGCCATGTCGATCGGCTCCATCAGCGACTGCTTGGCCATGAGCAGCGCCTTTTCCGCGGTGCCGCCGATGCCGATGCCGAGCATCCCCGGCGGGCACCAGCCCGCGCCCATCGTCGGCACGGTCTTCAGCACCCACTCGACGATCGAGTCCGAGGGGTTGAGCATGACGAACTTCGCCTTCGCCTCCGAGCCGCCGCCCTTCGCCGCGACGTCCACCTCGAGCTTGTCGCCCGGGACGATCTCGGCGTGGATCACGGCCGGCGTGTTGTCGCGCGTGTTCCTGCGGCCGAAGGCTGGATCGTCGAGGACGGAGGCGCGCAGCTTGTTGTCCGGGTGCAGGTAGGCGCTGCGCACGCCCTCGTTGATCGCGGCCTCGAGCGCTCCGCCGTCGAACCCCTCGAAGCGCGCCTGCATGCCGACGCGCAGGAACACGTTGACGATGCCGGTGTCCTGGCAGATCGGGCGATGGCCTTCCGCGCACTGGCGCGAGTTGCTGAGGATCTGCGCGATCGCGTCTTTCGCCGCCGGCGACTGCTCGCGCTCGTAGGCGCGGCCCAGCGCGCGGACGTAGTCGGCGGGGTGGTAGTAGGAGATGAACTGCAGCGCGTCGGCGACGCTTTGCACGAGGTCCTGCTTGCGGATGGCGGGCATGTGGCGGTGCTTTACAAGGCCTTGAATTGATGATTCTATCTCGCGGGTGCCGCGGTAAGCGCCGTGTAAGCCGCGGTGCAGAGAATTCCTGCGAATACCAATACCGGAGAGCGGAGGGGCCAAGCCATGTCTTCAACCATCGAATCCGTCCTGCACGAGACCAGGGTCTTTCCGCCGTCGCCCGGGTTCGTCAAGCAGGCGAACGTCTCCGGCATGGAGGGCTACCGCAAGCTGGTTGCCGAGGCGGAACGCGACCTCGCGGGCTTCTGGGGCCGGCTGGCCAGGGAGAACCTCGCCTGGCACAAGCCATTCACGCAGGTGCTCGACGAATCGAAGGCGCCGTTCTACCGGTGGTTCCACGACGGCGAGCTCAACGCTTCCTACAACTGCCTCGACCGGCACCTGAAGACGCAGCCCGACAAGACCGCGATCATCTTCGAGGCCGACGACGGCAAGGTCACGAGAATCAGCTACCGGGACCTGCATCGCAAGGTCTGCCGTCTCGCCAACGCGCTCAAGGCGCACGGCGTGAAGACCGGCGACCGCGTGCTCATCTACATGCCGATGTCGATCGAGGTGGTCGTCGCGATGCAGGCCTGCGCGCGCATCGGCGCGACGCACTCGGTGGTGTTCGGTGGCTTCTCCG
>CAZVHU010000104.1:0-12408 GCA_964627075.1 uncultured Enterobacteriaceae bacterium
ATCTTCGTGCCGCAGGGCGACTTCATCACCTTCGCCGCGATGTCGCTCGCGATGCTGGAAGCGGGCCGCGTGCCCGGCACCGTCTGGATCCTCGCCCTCGGCGGCCTCGCCGCCGCCGCGGTCGAAGGCCTGGCGGCGCTGCGCGAGCGCGCCTGGCGGCGGCTGCCGCGGATCGCGCTGCTCTATGTCGTGCTGCCGCTCGCGGTGGCGGCGCTGGTCTGGTGGGCGGCGCCGCGCAAGCTCGAGCACTGGATGCTGGTGCTGCTCGCGCTCGCGATGGTGGTGCCGCTGGGGCCGATCATCTACCGCATCGCCTACCAGCCGCTCGCCAGCGCCTCGGTGCTGGTGCTGTTCATCGTCTCGATGGCGGTGCACTACGTGCTGACGGGCCTGTCGCTCGTCTTTTTCGGCGGCGAGGGGCTGCGCTCGCGGCCGTTCTGGGACGCGAAATTCAAGCTGGGCGTGGTCGAGGTGAGCGCGCAGAGCCTGTGGGTGGTGCTCGCGAGCGTGGTGCTGATCGTGGCGCTGTGGCTGCTGTTCGAGCGCACGATCTACGGCAAGGCGCTGCGCGCGACCGCCATGAACCGCGTAGGTGCCCGGCTCGTGGGGATCCCCGCGGTGCTCACCGGGCACCTCTCGTTCCTGCTCGCCGCGTTCATCGGCGCCTTCTCCGGCGTGCTCATCTCGCCGATCACCACGCTGTACTACGACACCGGCTTCATCATCGGGCTCAAGGGCTTCGTCGGGGGGATCCTGGGCGGCATGGCGAGCTACCCGCTCGCCGCGGCGGGCTCGGTGGCGCTCGGCCTGCTCGAGTCCTACTCGTCGTTCTGGGCGAGCGCCTTCAAGGAGGTGATCGTCTTCACCCTCATCATCCCGATGCTGGTGTGGCTGTCGCTGCGCTCGCACCACGTCGAGGAGGAGGAAGAGAAGTGACGCCGGGGCGCAGCGAAGCAACGCGCTCGCGCATCGCATTCGCCGTGTTCCTCGCCTTGCTCGTCGCCGCGCCGCTCGCGCTGCCCGAGTTCTACGTCACGCTCATGAATTTCATCGGCCTCGCGACGCTGGTGACGCTGGGACTGGTGCTGCTCACCGGCGTCGCCGGCCTCATGTCCTTCGGCCAGCAGGTGTTCGTCGGCCTCGGGGCCTACGCCACCGCGGTGCTCGCCACCCGGTACGGCGTCTCGCCCTGGCTCACGCTCGCCGCGGGCCTTGCGCTGACCGCCCTCGTCGCGCTGGGCCTGGGGCTCATCACCGTGCGGCTCTCGGGCCACTACCTGCCGCTTTCCACCATCGCCTGGGGCATCGCGCTCTATTACCTCTTCGGCAACCTCGCGATCCTCAACAAGCACGACGGCATCCAGGACATCCCCGCGCTCGTGCTTGCGGGCTGGAAGATCGACACCGGGCGCGAGTCCTACGTGCTGATCTGGGCGGCCGCGCTCGCCGCGCTGCTCGCGGCGAGGAACCTGCTCGACTCGCGCGCGGGCCGCGCGGTGCGCGCGCTGCGCTTTCGCGCCACCATGGCCGAGAGCTTCGGCATCGACACCGCGCGCCTCAAGCTCGTCGTCTTCCTCTACGCCGCGCTGCTCGCGGCGCTCTCGGGATGGCTCTACGCGCATTTCCTGCGCTTCGTCTCGCCCGGCGCCTTCGCGGTGCACATCGGCATCGAGTATCTTTTCATGGCCGTGGTGGGCGGGGCGAGCCAGGTCTGGGGCGCGGTGGTCGGGGCGTCGCTGCTGACGCTGCTCAAGGAGTGGCTCAAGGACATCCTGCCCAAATTCTTCCAGCAGAGCGGCAACTACGAGGTGATCGTGTTCGGCCTGCTGATGCTGCCGCTGCTGCACCGCGCGCGCGACGGGCTGATGCCCGTGCTCGCGCGCATCACGGGGCGCGGGAGCGCCGCGCCTGCGCCCCCTGTCGCCACCGCGCCCGCCCTCGGGCGCCGCGTGCGCCCCGCCGCCGGCGAGGCACTGCTCGAGGTAAGTGCGCTCGGCAAGAACTTCGGCGGCCTCGCCGCGGTGAGAAACCTCGCGTTCGAGATGAAGAGCGGCGAGATCCTCGGCCTCATCGGCCCGAACGGCGCGGGCAAGAGCACGGTGTTCAACCTGGTGACCGGCGTCCTGCCCGCCGACGGCGGCGAGATCCGCTTCCGCGGCGAGCGCATCGACGCCCTGCCCGCGCGAGTCATCGCGCGCCGCGGCATCGCGCGCACCTTCCAGCACGTGAACCTCGTCGGCGCGATGTCGGTGCTGGAGAACGTCGCCATCGGCGCGCACCTGCGCGGCGCCAAGGGCACGGTCGCCGCGATGCTGCGCACGGAGCGCGCCGAGGAGCGGCAACTGCTCGCCGAAGCCGCGCGCGAGGTGGAGCGCGTGGGCCTCGCAGCGCATCTCGCCGACGCCGCGGGAAGCCTGCCGCTCGGCCAGCAGCGCCTGGTGGAGATCGCGCGCGCGCTCGCGGCGGACCCCGTGCTGCTGCTGCTGGATGAGCCCGCCGCCGGATTGCGCTTTCAGGAAAAGCAGGCGCTCGCCGCGCTGCTGCGCCGGCTGCGCGCCGAGGGCCTGAGCATCCTGCTCGTCGAGCACGACATGGAGTTCGTGATGGGCCTCGTGGACCGGCTCGTGGTGATGGATTTCGGCGAGAAGATCGCCGAGGGGCTGCCCGCCGGCATCCAGCGCGACCCGGCTGTGATCGAGGCCTACCTCGGCGGCATCGAATGAGTGTTGCACTGGAAGTCGAGGGGCTTTCGGTCGCCTACGGCAAGGTCGAGGCGCTGCACGGCGCGCGCCTGCGCGTCGCCGAAGGCGCGATCGTCACCGTCATCGGCCCGAACGGCGCGGGCAAGACGACGCTGCTCGGCGCGGTGATGGGCCTGCTGCCCTGCCGCGGCACGGTGCGCTACGCCGGCGAATCGCTCGAGGGCATCGAGACCGAGAGGCGCGTCGCGCGCGGCATGTGCCTCGTGCCCGAGCGCCGCGAGCTGTTCGCGGAGCTGCCGGTCGAGGACAACCTGCTGCTCGGCGCCTTCCATCGCCGCGGCGAAGGCGCGGCCGCGATCGCCGCCGACATCGCATCGGTGTACGCGCGATTTCCCCGCCTGCAGGAGCGCGCGCGCCAGCTCGCGGGCACGCTCTCGGGCGGCGAGCGGCAGATGCTCGCGCTCGGCCGCGCGCTGATGGCGAAACCTCGCCTGTTGCTGCTGGACGAGCCGAGCCTTGGGCTCGCGCCGCGCATCGTGCGCGAGACCTTCCACATCATCGCGGACCTCAAGAAGACGGGCGTCTCGATGCTGCTCGTCGAGCAGAACGCGCGCGCCGCGCTCCAGGTCGCCGACTACGGCTACGTGCTCGAGACCGGCGGCATCGTGCTCGAGGGTCCCGCCGCCGAGCTCGCCGGCCACCCGCGCGTCGTCGAGACCTACCTCGGCCTCGCCGCCGCCCGGCCCCAGGCCGGCCGACTGTAAAGCGAGGGTTTACAGTCCAGCCGCCTGCGGCCCGGTGCGGATTTTGGTCGAGCGTCACGCCCGGCTCGCGCGCTCGACGCGCCCCGGCTCACCCGCGAGCAGCGCCTGGCGAACTCGCCGGGGCACCGGACGCGCGTCGAGCTAGTCAGACTTCCCTGATCCGTACCGGCCCTCGATCCGCGTCCAGTCGTCGAAGCCGACGACCGACAGGTATTCCTGCAGTGTCGCGCCGGTGCCCATCAGCTCGAACCGGCCCGAGCGCATGTCCTCGAGAGCGACCTGCATCGCGCGCGTGACGCGCAGGATCAGGTCGATGCCGTAGGGCAGGATCTTGAAGCCGAGGCGGTAGTACTCTTCGGGCCGCAGGATCGGCGAAACGCCCCCGGCGAGCGGATTCGCCACCTGCAGGTCGAAGGCCTTGCCCACGCGTTCGAGTTCCTCCACCGTGCGCAGGGCCTCGATGAAGATGCAGTCGGCGCCCGCCCTGAGGTAGCGCTCGGCGCGCCGCATCGCATCGTCCAGCCCCGTCACCGCGCGCGCGTCGGTGCGCGCGATCAGGAACGTGTCGCGGTTCATCTTCTCGCCAGCCGCCGCACGGATCTTCGCCTCGTGCTCCTCGACCGGAACCACGCTCTTGCCCTCGAGGTGGCCGCAGCGCTTGGGCCAGCGCTGGTCTTCCAGGAACAGCGCCCCCACTCCCATCGCCTCGTAGGCATGCACCGTCAGCACCACGTTCTTCACGTCGCCGTAGCCGTCGTCTGCGTCCACCAGCACCGGCAGGTCGCACGCCGCCATGATGTCGCGCACCGCGAGCGAGATGTCGCCCAGGCTCTTCAGGCCGATGTCTGGCACGCCGAAGCGCGCCCCGACCGCGCCGAAGCCGCCGATGAAGAACCCGGGAAATCCCGCGCGCTCGATGAGCCGCGCGGCAAGCGCGTCGTGCGCGCCGGGCAGGATGAGCGGCCCGTCTGCGGCGAGCAGGCTGCGAAACGGCTTGCGCGTCATGGCTTTCCCTTTGCGATGGCTTCGAAGCGGCAGCACGCGGCGCCGTGCGCGCTGCACTCGGTCTCGCGCGCCTCGCACTCCGAACCGAGCACGAGCGCAGCGACCGCTTCGAGCATTCCGGAAATCGGCGCGCAGACCGCGCCACCGGCCGCTCCGTAACCGGCAGCGAACGGGCTGTCCGTCACTTCCAGCGCGAGGCGCGGGCCGCCCTGCCCGGTGAAGCGCCAGGTTCCCCAGCCAAGCTCCGCCGCGGTCTTCACGATCGTGGCGAGCAGCGCGGCCTTGTCGCCGCGTGCGGCAGCGAAATAGCGCCGCGCCGAGTCGCCCCCCGCCTCGGCGGTGGAGCGCGCGAGCGCCTCGAGCGCCCGCGCGCGCTCGGGCGGCGGCAGGCGCCGGAACATCCCCATCAGCGTATCCGCGCGCAGCCGCAGGTAGCGTATCTCGTCGCTCACGCAGGCTCCGCAGCCATCTTGCGCAGCGCGTTCTTGTCGGTCTTCGCCACCGAGGTCTTGGGCAGCGCCCCCACGAAGCGGATGCGCGCCGGCAGCTTGTAGCGCGCGAGGTTGGCGCGGCAGTGCTCGAGCAGCGCGTCGCCCTCCAGGCGCGCGCCCGGCCGCAGCGCGACGAACGCTACCGGCAGCTCGCCGCGGTAGTCGTCGGGCACGCCGACCACCGCCGCATCGAGCACCGCGGGATGCATCACCAGCACCTCCTCGACCTCGCGCGGGTAGACGTTGTAGCCGCCCACGATCAGCATGTCCTTCTTGCGGTCGCGGATGTAGAGGTAGCCGTCGGCGTCGAACTCGCCGATGTCGCCGGTATAGAGCCAGCCGTCGCGCAGCGTCTGCGCGGTTTCCTCGGGCAGGTTGCGGTAGCCGCGCATCAGCTGCGGCCCGCGCGCGCGAATCTCGCCGCGCTCCCCCGCCGGGAGAACGCGCGTGCCGGTCTCTACATCCACGATCTGGATCTCGGTCAGCGGCGCGGGGATCCCGACCGAGCCGGGCTTGACCGCGCCGCGCACCGGGTTGAACGACAGCACCGGGCCGGCTTCCGTCTGGCCGTAGCCCTCGTAGACCGGCGCGCCGACCGCCTCGCGCCAGCGCTCGAGCGTCGTCTCCGGCAGCGCCGAGGCGCCCGAGTAGCAGGTGTGCACGCTGCTCCAGTCAATGGCGGCGAAGCGCGGGTGCGCGAGAAGCCCCGTGAACACGGTCGGGCTGCCTGGAAACACCGTGATGCGCTCGCGCTCGACCGCCTCGAGCACGTCGTCGGCGACGAAGCGCGGCAGCAGCACCAGCGTGCCGCAGCAGTATGGCGCGAGAAACAGGCCCATCGCCATGCCGTAGGCGTGCGACACCGGCATCATGCACAGAATGCGCTCGCCTGGGCGCGTCGGCAGCAGCCCCTCGCGCTGCGCCACGTTGGTGGCGATCGCGCGGTGCGTGAGGTTCACGCCCTTTGGGCGGCCGGTGGTGCCGCCCGTGTACTGCAGCAGGGCGAGTTCTTCCCGATCGGGAAGATTTGCGGCGCGCAACGTCGCGTTGCGCGGGGTGTCGAACAGGCGCTTGCCCGGCCCGGTGACGATGAGATGCGGCACGCCCGCGGCCTTCGCGAGCGGCGCTGCCGTCGCCTCGAGCGCGGCGTCCACGATGAGAGCGCGCGGGGCGGCGTCGCGCAGGATGAGGTCCAACTCCCGGGGAGAGTACAGCGTGTTGAGCGGCACGTGCTGCGCGCCGGCGGCGAGCGCGCCGAACGCCGCGACGCAGGCCTCGATCGAGTTGCCCAGCAGCGTCGCGACGCGGTTGCCGCTCGCGCCCAGGCTTTCCAGCTCGAGCGCGAGCTCCGCCACGCACGAGGCGTATTCGGCGTAGGTCAGGCGCCGCGCGCCGAACACCAGTGCCTCGGTCCGCGGGGCGTTGCGTGCCGCCTCCGCGAGAAGGTGCACGACGGTCGCCGGCACGCGCGACGGCATCGTTGCGATCGCGCTCATGCCGCCCTCATGGCCGCCTCATGCTCTCCTCAATGCCTCGCGCAGCGCACCAGCGTGAGCCTCGGGCCTGACCATGCCGAATTTCTCGCCGAGCAGCAGCTGCAGGTAGGCGACGTCCGAGTTGTGAAGCTGCGGATGCAGGTAGAAGCGCGGCAGGAGGCGCGCGGTGAGCCAGTGCCGGCCGGAGCGCTCGCCCTCGGCATCGGGGAAGAGCGTCAAATTGAAGCTCCACAGCCCGAGGCGCGCATAGGCCGCGGCGATGCGTGAAAGCGTGCGCGCAAAGACGCCGATTTCGTCGTCGCCGCATTCGCCCAAGGTTGGGCGCCCTGCGAAGAGCGCCTGCGCGTCGCCGAGCATCCCGGACGGGCAGAACGGCGCCCACCAGCTCACGATGCCCTCCTCCAGCACCATGCGAGCGCCCGCGCCGCGCTCGGCATCGAGCAGCGCCCGCGGCCAGGGCACGGCGTGGCGCGCGAGGAACCGCGCCTCGGCCTCCAGCTCGCGCCGCAGCGCGTTGCCCGGCGTGTCGGTGACCACCACCTGCATGTGCGGGTGCACCTGGGACGCGCCCGCGGGCGGCATGTAGTTCCAGGTCACGATGGCGAAGGCCTCCTTGCCCGCCATCCCGGCCGCCGCCCGCGCGATGAAGTCGCGCGCGAGCAGAAGCGTGTCTGCGATCACCTCCTCGCGCAGCGCGTGCATCGGCGCGAAGTGCTCGCGCTGCATGGCGATGATCGCCGACACGTCGTCGTAGGGAAAGAGGTTGGGAAAGAGCACCGCCTCGCCGCGGCGCATGCGGCCACCCGGGACGAGGTCTTCGGGGTAGCGCGGGGTGACCGGCTCGATCTTCTCCGGGCAGAAGGGGCAAGCGGCGCGCGTGCTCTCGGCGAGCGGCGCGAGGTCCGGCACCTGCCGCGGCGGGAACGAAAAGTGGCAGATGCGGGAAGTCTCGCCGGTGAGCGGGTCCTCGCGCACCTCGCTCTCGATCTCGGCGAGCTCGAAGTTGCGGCGCGGGTCGTGGATGCGCGCGACCTTACCGCGCACGCGGAATTCCACCGCGGGCGGCGCGCCGGCCGCGCGGCTGCCGAGGAACGCATGGTGGCGCTCGATCGCCTCGAGAAGCGCCGGCACGCCCTCGCCCGTGGTCGCCACCGTGCGCAGCACCGGCGGCGTCCAGGCCGAGGGCCTGCGCAGCTCCAGCATGCCGGACAGCTCGCGCTCGGTGCGCGCAGCCCCCGGCGAGTCGGCCTTGTTCACCACCAGGATGTCGGCGATCTCGAGCACCCCGGCCTTGATCGCCTGCACCTCGTCGCCCATCCCGGGCGGGCACACCACGACACGCGTCTCCGCCACCGCGGCAACCTCGACCTCGGATTGGCCCGCGCCAACGGTCTCCACGATCACGACGTCGAAGCCCGCGGCGTCGAGCACGTCGATCACGGCGCGCGCGGTGCGCGTCAGCCCGCCCAGGTGGCCGCGCGCCGCGAGCGAGCGGATGAAGACACGCTCGTCGGCCTGGTGCTCGGCCATGCGCACGCGGTCGCCGAGCACGGCACCGCCGCTCACGGGGCTCGAGGGGTCCACCGCGGCCACCGCCACCGTCCTGGCGCGCCGCAGGAACTCGCGGATCAGCGCGCTCACGAGCGTCGACTTGCCCGCCCCCGGCGGCCCCGTGACGCCGATCACGCGCGCGTGGCCGATGCGCCCCGCCAGCGCCGCGCGCAGCGCGGTCGCCTCGGCCGTTTCGTTCTCCACCGCGGTGATCGCGCGCGCGATCGCGCGCCGGTCGCCCGCGGCGATGCGCTCGGCCCAGCCGGCGGGCGGGGCGTTCATCACACCATCGCGAGCGGCTGGCCGAAGCCCAGCTCGCGTCGCAGCGTGCCGACGATCTCACCGTGGGTGCAGCCCGCGGCAGCCGCTTCCACCACCGCGCCGAAGACGTTCTGTGCCGGGTCGTTCGCCGCGGCGGCGAGCGCCCGGCGCCGTGCGGCCAGGCTCCGCACCTCCGCAGCGATGTCCTCGAGCGCGCTGCCGGGGTGGAACACCTTCGCCACGCCCGCCTCGACGAGCGCGGCTTCGTCGACGTCGGGCACGATGCCACCGACGACGACCTGCACGTCGGCCGCGCCCGCCTCGCGCAGCGCCTGCATGAGTCTCGGCACCAGCAGGTGGTCGGTGGCGAGCGACGAGACGCCGATCACGTCCGCGTCCTCCTCGATCGCGAGCTTGACCACGGCGAGGACCGACTGCCAGGGTGGCGTGTACACCACTTCCATCCCGGCATCGCGCAGGCCGGCCGCGACCAGCCGGCTGCCGCGGTCGTGTCCGTCCAGGCCGATCTTGGTGACGATCACTTTGGGCGGTCTTTCAGGCATCGCAGGGCTCCCCGGGGGCGAACGCCAGGCTAGCGTCCTTCGGGCTTCGCGCCCGTGATCTGGATCATGTGGCGGTAGCGCGCGATGTCCTTCTGCACCCACGCTTCCAATTCCTCGGGCGTGCTGGGCGCTGCGTCCACCCCTGCGCCGGCGAGCCGTTGCTGGACCTCGGCCGTCTTCAGGCCCGCGACGATCGAGGCGTTCAGCCGCTGCACGGCGGCGCGCGGCGTGGCGGCCGGCGCGAGCACGCCGTACCAGTTGAGCATCGTGAACTCCGGATACCCGGACTCCGCGAAGGTCGGCACTTCCGGTGCCACCGCGGCGCGCGCGGGGCCGGTGACCGCGATCGCCGCGAGCTTGCCCGCCTTCGCCTGGCGGATGCCGTTGGATGCGACCACGAACGAAAGGCCCACTTGCCCGCCCATCACGGCGGCGAGCGCCGGGCCGCCGCCCTTGTAGGGCACGTCGATGATGTCCACCTTCGCCATGCGCTTGAACCACTCGAAGCCGAGGTAGTGCGGGCTCGAGGTGCCGAGCGAGGCGAAGCTGAGCTTGCCGGGCGTGGCGCGCGCCGCGGCGACCACGTCGGCGAGCGTCTTCCAGCCCGAACCGGGCTCTGCGACGAGCATCAGCGGCGAGGTCGAGACGCGCGCGACGAAGGCGAAGTCCTTGAGCGAGTCGTAGGGCAGCGCGATGCCGAACGCGGCGTTGATCGAATGAAAGTCGGTGGTGAGGAGCAGCGTGTGGCCGTCGCCTTCGGCGCGCGCCACCGCCTCGGTGGCGATCACCGAGTTGCCGCCCGGGCGGTTGTCCACCACCACCGGCTGGCCGAGGTCTCGCGTCAGGTACTCGCCGAGGGCGCGCGCCGCGACATCCGTTCCCCCGCCGGGCGGGAACGGCACCAGGATCCGCAGCGGCTTCGAGGGAAATCCCTGCGCGAGGGCCGCGCCGCAAACCGCGAAAAGGACCACTGCGAGAAGCTTTTTCATGCGACGGCTCCTTTCATGCTCGCGGCAGGCTCGGGCACCAGAGCATCGGGCCGTGCACCGCGAGATAGGTCAGAAAAGCGGCGGCCCAGAGCAGCGCCGAGAACGCGAGCGCCCATTCGCCCAGGCCGTGCACCGACCAGGCGAGGCGCGCTGCCGCAGCGGCGAACATCATTACGAACGCCGCGCGCATCGGCGCCGGGGCGTCGAGTGGCCGGCCGGTATGCCGCAGCGCGACGCGCGCCATGAGGCCGATCTTGAGCATGCCGTAGGCGCCCACGGTGAAGGCGTGGACCCAGGCATCGCGCGGCACCCCGGGAATCAGCTCGGCGGCCGCGCGCAGCGCCAGCGCCACGATCAGCCACGCGTAGCCGAAGTGGATGCACCAAAGCAGCGGCTCGCTCGCCGTGCGCCAGCCGCGCCAGCGCAGGAAGCGCCAGGCGTGCACCGCCGCGGCGGCGAGCGCGGCCGCCGCCATCCACGGCGCCGGCGCGCCGGAAAGGTCGGCCACCGCGAAGGCGACCATCGCCGCGGCGGTCGCGTACTCGAGCGGCATCAGGATCGCGGCGGCACGCTCGCCGCGCGCGTGCAGGAAGCGGCGCGTGAACGCCGGGATGAAGAGCCCGCCGTAGAGCGTGAACAGGAACGCGAGCGCGTGCACGCCGAGTTGCAGCGCCCAGCGCGCGTCGGCTTCCGAGCCGCGGCCGATCGCGAGGTGAAAGGACAGGTTCGCCCAGGCGAACGCGGCAAGGGGCGGCAGCGTCCACCAGAAGAGCCGCCTGCGCGCCGAGCGCAGCGTCATGAAAAGGAGCAGCGCGAGCGCCGGAAACAGCGCGCAATCCACCGCGAGCGGGTTCCTTCCGGTCCATGCAGCGGCATGCAGCTCGATGCGCCCCGCGAGCCAGATCGCGAACAGCACGATGAGCCGCGCGCCGCGAAGCTCCTTCGCGCCCGACCAGCTCGGCAGAGCGGTGAGCAGCACGCCGCACACCAGCGCCGCCGCGAAGCCGAACAGCAGCTCGTGGGCGTGCAGCAGCGGCAGCGCGAGGCCCGAGCCGGGAAGCGTCCACCAGCCGCTGCGCGCGCCGTACCAGGACAGGACCAGCAGCGGCCCGTAGATCGCCGCCGCGAGGAAGAACGGCCGGAAGCCGCTCGACCAGACCGGCCATTTGCTCAATTCGGGATGACCCCTGCCGCTGCGAGCGCGCGGCACTCGGCGTCGGAGTAGCCCGCCTCGCGCAGCACCGGCCGCGTGTGCTCGCCGTACCTGGGCGGGAACGCGAGCTCGCGCCGGCCTTCGGCCAAATCCACCGCCATCGGCTGCATGCGGATGCGCTTGCCGCCGGGCATCACGGTGGCGGTGAGCCGCTCGCGCAGCGCCTCGAGGTCCCTCACCGCCTTGACGCCGTTGATGCGGGCGTGAGGAATCGTGGCGGCGCGCAAATCGGCCATGATGTCCTCGAGCGCGTGCCTCGCGGTCACCTGCGCGATGTCGCGCTGCAGCTCGACGCGCCCGCGCACCCGGCCCTCGTTGGTGCGCCGCGCCTCGCTCGCGAGCGAGCCGAAGCGCGGCAGCGCGGCGAGGCGCTGCCACTGCGCGTCGCTGCCGATCGCCATGTAGAAAAAGCCGTCGCGCGCCGGGTACACGTTGGTCGGCACGAACTTGCGGTGCTCGTTGCCGGCGCGCGTGATCTCCCAGGGCTCGCAATCGAAGTCCACCAGCGGCAGCGTGGTGATGAGCCAGGAGGCCGCCGCCTGCAGCATCGAGACGTGGATCTCGCGCCCGCGCCCGCTTTCGGCGCGCTCGGCGAGCGCGAGCATCACGTTGGCGTAGACCTCGTCGCCCGCCTTGAGGTCGATCACCGGCACGCCGCAGAGCACGGGCGTGCCGTCGGGGTCGCCGGTCAGCTCGACGTAGCCCGCCATCGCCTGGATCACCGGGTCGTAGCCCGGCACCTCGGGATACTCGGGGCCGAGCGCGGAGATCCCGGCCCAGATGAGGTCGGGCTTCGCCGCCGAAAGCGTCGCGTAATCGATGCCGAGCGGCTTGTAGCGCTCGGGCACCGTGTTGCAGCAGAAGATGTCCACCTCCAGCTCGCGCACCAGGCGCTTGAGCACCTCGCGCCCCTCGGCGCTCTTCAGGTTGAGCGCGATCGCTTCCTTGCCCACGTTGGGCGCGATGTAGTAGCTGCGCCGGTCGTCGTCGGCGACCCGAGTGCCGATGTAGCGGTTCGGGTCGCCGGGCAGCCCTTTGCCCGCGCCAAGCGCCTCGATGCGGATCACGCGCCAGCCGAGCTGCGCGAAGCGCAGCGTGGCGTAGGGCATCGAAAGCGCCTGCTCGAGGCTGAGGACCGTCCGCTGCTTCACGCGCCGCCGCCTTCTCCGCCTCTCACGCCACCGCTTGCCAGGCGGGCGGCTCGGCTGCGCCGTGCAGCGCGCGATAGACATTCTCCGGCGTGAAGGGCAGCGCGGTGATGCGCACTCCCGTGGCGTTGTAGATCGCGTTCGCCACCGCCGCGGCGATGCAGATCGCGGGGGCCTCGCCGACGCCCTTCGCGCCCTGCGGCCCCTCGCCGTCCATCGTCTCGA
>CAZVHU010000105.1:0-12316 GCA_964627075.1 uncultured Enterobacteriaceae bacterium
GGGCGTCAGGCGCCGCGCCCGCAATACCGCGCGATGCGCCGCGCGGCTTCCTGCATGTCCTGCATGCTGCGCGTGTAGGCGAAGCGCACGTAGCGGCGCGTGTCGTGCGCGCCGAAATCCGGCCCCGGCGTCGCCGCGACGCCTTCCTTCTCGAGCAGCTGCAGCGCGAAACGCCGCGCGTCCGGGTCGTGCGCCGAGCAGTCGGCGAAGATGTAGAACGCGCCCGAGGGCTTCGCCGGCACCGTGAGGCCGGCGCGCTCCAGCTCCGGCAGCAGGAAGTCGCGCCGCCGCTGGAACTCCTGCCGCCGCTCCTCCAGCACCCCCAGCGTCTCGGGCAGGAAGGCGGCGAGCGCCGCGTGCTGCGCCACCGCCGAGGGACAGATGAAAAGGTGCTGCGCGAGCTTCTCGAAATCGCGCACCCGCGCCTGCGGCATCGTCACCCAGCCCAGCCGCCAGCCCGTCATGCAGAAGTACTTGGAGAAGCTGTTGATGCGCACGACCTCGCCCGGCAGCGGGCGCGGCTGCGCGCCGGCGCCCTCGTAGCTCAAGCCGCGGTAGATCTCGTCCAGCATCAGCACGCCGCCCTGCGCGTCCACGAACTGCGCGATGCGCTCCAGCTCGCGCGGCGGGATCGTGGTGCCGGTGGGATTGGCGGGCGAGCCGAGCAGCACGCCGATCGTTCTGCGGCCCCACGCCGAGCGCACCATGTCGAGCGTGGGCTGGAAATTGCCCGAGGCCGAGACGGGCAGCGGCCTTGCGACGCCCTCGAAGGCGCGCACGAAGTGACGGTAGCCCGGGTAGCCCGGGTCGGGCACCAGAACCTCGTCCCCCGGGTCGACGTAGAGCGCGAGCGCGAGCAGCAATCCGCCCGAGGCGCCCGCGGTCACCGCGACCGTCCCGGCGTCCGCGTCCTCGCCGAGCTTCGCGCGCGCGAAGCCCGCGATCGCCTCGCGCAGTTGCGGCAGGCCGAGCGCAGCGGTATAGGCCGTCGCGCCGTCGCGCAACGCGCGCATCGCTGCCTCGACCACGGGCTGCGGCGCCGTGAAATCCGGCTCGCCGATCTCCATGTGCACCACGCGCCGGCCGGCGGCCTCGAGCGCGTGCGCGCGCGCCATCACCTCCATCACCTCGAAGGGCTGGATTTCTGCGGCGCGCGCGGCGGTGAGCGCGCGCGCTCCGGGCGAAGCGCTTGCGATGCGCATGATCGAATCGGCTGCGGTGCGGCCGATTATATCGGGGGACGCGCGGCGGCCGGCCGCGGGTTGGTGCGGGTTACAATCCTGCGCAGGATGGACGAGGAACTGAGGAACAACGCGCTCGAGTATCACCGCGTGCCGCGCGCGGGCAAGATCTCGATCCTTCCCACCAAGCAGCTCGTCAACCAGCGCGACCTCGCGCTCGCCTACTCGCCGGGGGTCGCGGTCGCCTGCGAGGAAATCAAGCGCGACCCGGCCGAGGCCGTGAGCCTCACCGCGCGCGCCAACCTGATCGCGGTGATCACCAACGGCACCGCGGTGCTGGGCCTGGGGGCGATCGGCCCGCTCGCCGCCAAGCCGGTGATGGAAGGCAAGGCGGTGCTGTTCAAGAAGTTCGCCGGCATCGACTGCTTCGACATCGAGGTGGACGAGCGCGACCCGGACAGGCTGGTCGAGATCATCGCCGCGCTCGAGCCGACCTTCGGCGGCATCAATCTCGAGGACATCAAGGCGCCGGAATGCTTCGTCGTCGAGCGCAAGCTGCGCGCGCGCATGAAGATCCCGGTGTTCCACGACGACCAGCACGGCACCGCGATCATCGTGGGCGCGGCGATCCTCAACGGCCTGCAGGTGGTCGGCAAGGAGCTCGCCAAGGTGAAGCTCGTCACCTCTGGCGCGGGCGCGGCCGCGCTCGCGTGCCTGGAGCTGCTCGTAAAGATGGGCCTGCCGCGCGCCAACATCACCGTCACCGACATCAAGGGCGTGGTATACAGGGGCCGCAGGGAGGAGATGGACCCGGACAAGGAGCGCTTCGCGATCGAGACCCGGGCGCGCACGCTCGCCGAGGTGATCGGCGGCGCCGACGTGTTCCTCGGGCTCTCCGCGGGCGGAGTGCTCAAGCCCGGGATGGTGGAGAAGATGGCCGCGAAGCCCCTCATCCTCGCGCTCGCGAATCCCGAGCCCGAGATCAGGCCCGAGCTCGCCAGGCAGGCGCGCCCCGACTGCGTCATCGCCACCGGGCGCACCGACTACCCGAACCAGGTCAACAACGTCCTGTGTTTCCCCTTCATCTTCCGCGGCGCGCTCGACGTCGGCGCAACCAGCATCACCCCGGAGATGGAGCTCGCCGCGGTGCAGGCGCTGGCGCAGCTCGCGCGCGCCGAGACCTCCGAGCAGGTCGCCGTCGCCTACAACGTCGAGTCGCTCAGGTTCGGTCCCGAGTACCTGATCCCGAAGCCCTTCGACCCGCGCCTCATCTCCTCCATCGCGCCGGCGGTGGCCGAGGCCGCGATGAAGTCCGGCGTCGCCACGCGCCCGATCGCCGACCTCGGCGCCTACCGCGACTCGCTCACGCAGTTCGTCTACCACTCCGGGATGATCATGCGGCCGCTCTTTTCGGCGGCCAAGGCCTCGCCCAAGCGATTGGTCTACGCCGAGGGCGAGGACGAGCGCGTCTTGCGCGCGACACAGATTGTCGTGGATGAAGGGATTGCGAGACCCACCCTGATCGGGCGGCCGGCGGTGGTCGAGCGGCGCATCGAGCGCCTCGGCCTCAGGATCCGCCCGGGGCGCGAGTTCGAGCTGGTGAATCCGGAGTTCGACCCGCGCTACCGCGACTACTGGACCACCTACCACAGGCTCACCGAGAGGAAGGGCGTGTCGCCCGAATACGCGCGCATCGAGATGCGCCGCCGCAACACGCTCATCGGCGCGATGCTGATCCACAAGGGCGAGGCCGACGGCATGCTGTGCGGCACCTTCGGCACCCACGCGCTGCACCTGCACTACGTGGACCAGGTGATCGGGCTGCGGCCCGGCATCCGGCACTACGCGGCGATGAACGCGCTGCTGCTGCCCAACCGCACCGTGTTCATCTGCGACACCTACGTCACGCCCGACCCCGACGCCGAGCACGTCGCGGAGATGACGCTGCTCGCGGCCGAAGAGGTGCGCCGCTTCGGCATCGTGCCCAAGGTGGCGCTCCTTTCGGCCTCCAACTTCGGCTCGGTGGACCTGCCCTCGGCGCGCAAGATGCAGGCCGCGCTCGCGCTCGTCGCCGCGCGCGCCCCGGAGCTGGAAGTGGAGGGCGAGATGCACGGCGACGCCGCGCTCTCCGACGAGATCCGCGCCAAGGTCCTGCCGGGCGCGAAGCTGCGCGGCGCGGCCAATCTGCTCATCATGCCGACGCTGGACGCGGCCAACATCTCCTTCAACCTGCTCAAGGTGGCCTCCAGCGAGAACGTCACCATCGGGCCGATCCTGCTCGGCGCGGCGCGCCCGGTGCACATCCTCACGCCCTCGGCCACCGTGCGGCGCCTGGTCAACATGAGCGCGCTCGCCGTGGTGGACGCGAACGCGCCGCGCGGCCAGGAGCAGAGCCTGTTCTAGGGAGTTGCGGCGGCGAGGCGGCGCAAGCGGCGATGAGCACCGACACTGCAGCGACGGTTTCCCCGTCCGGCACGCCCGCCGGCCCGCACCGCGCAGGGCTCGTGCTCACGGGCGGCGGGGCGCGCGCCGCCTACCAGGTGGGCGTGGTGAAGGCGGTGCGCGACATCCTCGGCAACCCGGTCAGGAACCCGTTCCCGATCCTCGCCGGCACCTCGGCCGGCGGCATCAACGCGGCGACGCTCGCGGTGTTCGCCGACAACTTCACGCGCGCAGTCGGCAACCTGCTCGAGGTGTGGGAGCGCATGCGCTGCCACCACATCTACCGCACCGACGTGCCGAGCATCGTGAAGAGCGGCGCCCGCTGGCTCGGCGCGCTGATGCTGGTGTCGCGCCAGAACCCGGTGTCGCTGCTCGACAACGAGCCGCTGCGCGAGATGCTCGAGCGCAACCTGCCCTTCGACCGCATCCAGTCGCACATCGACTCGGGCGCGCTCTACGCGGTGAGCATCACCGCCTCGGGCTACACCTCGGGGCAGAGCGTGTCGTTCTTCCAGGGCCACCCGCAGATCCAGGGCTGGGAGCGCAACCAGCGCATCGGCGCCGCGGTGACGCTGCACACCGATTACCTGCTCGCCTCGGCCTCGCTGCCCTTCATTTTCCCCGCGATCAAGGTGCACCGCGAGTTCTTCGGCGACGGCTCGATGCGCCAGCTGGCGCCGATCAGCCCGGCGCTGCACCTGGGCGCGGACCGCGTGCTCGTCGTGGGCACCGGCCGGCAGACGCAGGACGAGGGGCGCGCGCGCTCCAACGTCTACCCGTCGCTCGCGCAGATCGGCGGCCACGCGCTCAACTCGATTTTCCTCGACAGCCTGTCGGTGGACCTGGAGCGCCTGGAGCGCATCAACCGCACGGTGCGCCTCATCCCGCCCGAGACGCTCGCCTCGAGCGGCTCGACGCTGAAGCCGGTGAAGGTGCTGTTTATCTCGCCGTCGCAGGCGCTGGACCGCATCGCGGCGCGCTTCCTGCACGAGCTGCCGCGCACCGTGCGGTTCCTGCTGCGCCCGACCGGGGCGCTCAGCCGCTCGGGCTCGAACCTCGCGAGCTACCTCTTGTTCGAGGAGCCGTACACGCGCGCGCTCATCGACCTGGGCTACCAGGACACCGCCGCGCGCGAGGCCGAGGTGCGCGCCTTCTTCGACAGCACGGAGGACTGAGCCATGACTGATCCGAAGCCGCCGCAGGACCCGTTCGAGATGTTCCGCCGCCTGTGGGGGCCGCTCGGCGTGCCGGTGCCGGGCCTCACCATGCCGACGCTCGACCCTGGCGAGATCGAGAAGCGCATCCAGGAGCTGAAAGCCGTCGAGGGGTGGCTGTCGATGAACCTCAACATGCTGCGCCTCGCGGTGCAGGGGCTGGAGATGCAGAAGGCGTCGCTCGAGCTGATGAAGGCGGCGACCGAGGCCGCGACCCGGCCGCCCGCACCGCCGGCCGGCGAAACAAGGAAGTAGCGCTCGCCGCGCGGCGCCTGCCGCGCCGTATCATTCGAGGGTCACGCAGTTCCACCGAGGGGAGTCAGGCATGGCGAAGGCGATTCGTTTCCACAAGACCGGCGGTCCGGAAGTGCTGCAGATGGAAGAGGTCGAGGTCGGCGATCCCGGCCCGGGCCAGGTGCGCATCCGCCACACCGCGATCGGCGTCAACTTCATCGACACCTACCAGCGCGGGGGGCTGTATCCCGTGCCGCTGCCCTCGGGAGCGGGCAACGAGGGCGCGGGCGTGGTCGAGGCGGTCGGCGCGGGCGTCACCAGCCTCAAGGCCGGCGACCGCGTCGCCTACAGCGGCCAGATCGGCGCCTACAGCACGCAGCGCCTCGCGCCAGCGGACCGCATGGTGAAGATCCCGGAAGGCATCAGCGACGAGCAGGGCGCCTCGATGATGCTCAAGGGCATGACGGTGCAGTATCTCATCCACCGCACCTTCAAGGTGAAGGACGGCGACACAGTGCTGTGGCACGCCGCCGCGGGCGGCGTGGGGCTGATCGCCTGCCAGTGGCTCAAGGCGCTCGGCGCCACCGTGATCGGCACCGTCGGCTCGGACGACAAGGCCGCGCTCGCCAAGGCGCACGGCTGCGACCACGTCATCAACTATTCGAAGGAGAATTTCGTCGAGCGCGTCAAGTCGATCACCGGGGGCAAGGGCGTGCCGGTGGTGTTCGACTCGGTGGGCAAGAGCACCTGGGAAGGGTCGCTCGACTGCCTGCGGCCACTCGGGATGATGGTGTCGTTCGGCAACGCGTCGGGCGCGGTGCCGCCGGTGAACATCGGCATCCTCGCGCAGAAGGGGTCGCTGTTCGTCACGCGCCCCACGCTCATCACCTACACCGCGACGCGCGCCGACCTCGAGGCGACCGCCAGGTCGCTGTTCGACGTCGTGCGCTCGGGCAAGGTGAAGATCGAGATCGGCGCGCGCTACAAATTGGCGGACGCGGCGCAGTGCCACCGCGACCTCGAGGGCCGCAAGACTACCGGCTCGGTGATCCTGCTGCCCTAGCGGCTTTGGGCGCGCGCAGCGCGAGCAGCAGGTGCGCGAGCACCGCGCCGATCACGATCACGCCGCCGGCGAGCGCCGCGTTGCCCGGGCGCTCGCCGATCGCGAGCCATACCCAGATCGGCGCGAGCACCGACTCGAGCAGGCCGATGAGCGCGAGCTCGCCCGCCTGCAGCCGGTGGTAGGCGCGCGTCATGAGCGCGAGCCCCAGCCCGGTCTGGAAGAACCCCAGCGCCGCGAGCAGCACGAGGTCGAGCGCCGAGGCCTCGAGCGGCCAGGCGAGCGGCAGGCCGACCGCCGCCGAGAGCAGCGCCGCGATCAGCGCCGACGCCGTCGGGTCCACCGACTTCGCCGCGCGCCGCAGCACGATGTAGTTGATGGTGAACGACACCGGCACCATGAGCGCGAGCAGGTTGCCCGCGAGCTGCCCGCCGCCCAGCCCCTCGGAGAACATGAGCGCGATGCCGGCGAGCGCGGCGGCGATCGCCGCCCAGGTGCCGGCGCGCGGCCGCTCGCCGAGCCAGGCCCAGGCCGCGGCCGCGAGGAACAGCGGCCCGGTGCTCATCAGCGCCGCAGCGCTCGCCACCGTGGTGTACGAGATCGAGAAGATGAAGAAAAAGAACGTGGCGCCGAGGAACGCCGCCGAGACCAGGCCCGGCGCCCCGGCGAGGCGCAGCTTCATCGGCAGCGCGCGCCCGTGCCAGGCGGCGAGCAGCGCGGCGAGGAACACGCTCATGAACACCGAGCGCCAGAAGACGACGCCCACGGCGCTCACCGTCTCGATGTGCCGCACCACCACGCCGGCGGTGGAAAAGCACACCGACGCGCCCACCATCAGCAGTACGCCCTTGGCGCGCTCGGAGAGCATGGTTGCGGGATCGTGGCGCAAAAAAACGCCGCCCGAGGGCGGCGTCCCGTCCTGCGAAAGGCTCGCGCTTACTTGACGCCGAGGATGCCGAGCGCTTTCCTGAGCGCCGCTTCGGACTCGGCGTGCTTGCCGGCCTTGTGCAGCTCCTCGCCCTTCATGCGCAGGTTCTTGACCTCGTTCATCTGGGCGGCGGTCTTGCCGGTCGCCTTGGGCAGCGCGTCGTCGATCTGCTTCATGAGCTTGGGGCAGGTGGACGCGAACGCCATCGAGCTGGCGAAGGCGAGCGCGGCGAGCAGTGCAATGCGTTTCACGGTCCCTCCTGATGGTGGTGGTAAGTGCCGCGGCGAGCTTAACATGCAGGCCGTGACCCGGAACCTTACGTAGTTCACGGCGGGGCGGATGCGCGCGACGATATTCCACGACGAGCCGGTCGAGCTGGACCTCGACTGGCTGCGGCGGCACTTTGCCACGGTCGCGCCCCCGCCCGAGCCGGTGTACGGCGACCAGGGGGCGCGCCCCGACCGCCGATCGCTCCGGGCCGCCTCGGTGCTGCTGCCGATCGTGGCCCGCGAGACGGAGCTCACGGTGCTCTTCACCCAGCGCACCGCGCACCTCAAGGACCACTCCGGACAGGTGAGCTTCCCCGGCGGCCGCTCCGAGCCGCACGACCCGAGCCCCGAGGCGACCGCGCTGCGCGAGACGCACGAGGAGATCGGCCTCGACCCGCGGCACGTCGAGGTGCTGGGCAGGCTTCCCGAGTACCGCACGCGCACCGGGTTTCGCGTCACGCCCGTGGTCGGGGTGGTGGCGCCGCCTTTCCACCTCGCCCCCGACGCCTACGAGGTCGAGGAGGTGTTCGAGGTGCCGCTCAGTTTCCTCCTCGACCCGCGCCACCACCGGCGCGAGTCGCGCGTCTGGGAGGGCGAGACGCGCTGGTTCTTCGCCATCCCCTACGGCGAGCGCTACATCTGGGGCGCGACCGCCGGGATGCTGGTCAACCTCTACCGCTACCTCGCCCAGCGCTGAAAATAGGGGTCAGAGCCCGATTTCCCCTTGGGGACAGACCCCGGTTTTCGGAAATAGGGCTCTGACCCCTATTTTCCTTGCTGGCGGCGCCGCGCGGCCTTCTCGCGCTCGTAGAGGCGCGAGAAATTGCCCAGCGACTGCAGGTGCGCGTAGATCGGCGCGAGGAACCCCTTCGTCGCCAGCACCTTGAGGCGCGCCGGCGCGAGCGCCGCGAGCTTGTTCTCGTCGACGCGGAACATGCCGGCGAGGCGCGTGGCGCGGCGCGAGTTCTCCACCACGTCCATGCTGAAGGGCTCGAGGAGCTTCAGGCGCGCGATCGCGGCGCACAGTTGCGCGGTGCGGTCGAGGTCGGCCTCGTAGTCGGTCAGCAGCCGCTCGACGTTCTTCCAGCGCGCCGTGGCCTCGCCGCGCGCGTCGAACAGCGCCACGCCGCCGCCGTCGATGTAGGCCTTGGCGACGCACACCACGCGCTCGCCGGAGGGCTTGCCGTCCACGTAGAGCTTGGAGATGCAGAACGGATAGCGCCGCACGAACGCCGGCAGGTAGGCCGAGGGATCCCAGTCGCCCGCGGCGTTGACGAACAGGTTCGCGCCGCGCGCAAGGCCCAGCACCGCCACCGGCGCGTAGGTCCTGCCCCTGTCCCCGGTGGCGAACACGATCGGGTAGTCGCGCCCCGCGACGCCGATCTCGGCGAACGACACCGCGAGCGCGTTGAGCGTGCGGCACAACGCCGGCGTGTTGCCCGCGGGCATCAGCACCCTGTGCTCCTTGCGCAGCGGCACGATCTCGTCGTAGCCGTAGGGCGCGGTGATCTTCATGCGCGGGCGATTGTAGCGCGCGGTGTGCTATCGTCGGCCCGCGCCTCCGGAACGCTCCGCATCATGGGTGTCATCGCCATCATCGCCGCGCTGCTGCTCGAGCAGTGGCGCCCGCTCGACGCGCGCGGCACGCTGCGCGCGGGGCTCGCGCACTGGGCCGACCGGCTCGAGCGCTCGTTCAACGCGGGCGAGGCGCGCCACGGCGTCATCGCGTGGTGCGTCGCGGCGCTGCTGCCGGCGCTCGCGGCGCTCGCGCTGCACGCCGCGCTCGACTGGCTGAACGACGGCCTCGCGCTGCTGCTCAACATCGCGGCGCTGTACCTCACGCTCGGCTTCCGGCAGTTCAGCCATCCCTTCACCGCGATCCAGGCCGCGATGCGCGAGGGCGACATCGACCGCGCGCGGGAACTCCTCGGCACCCTGCGCGGCGAGTCGGCCGCGCACCGCAGCCGCGAGGAGGTGGTGCGCCTGACCATCGAGGAGGCGCTCGCGGCCTCGCACCGCCACGTGTTCGGCGTGCTGTTCTGGTTCGTGGTGCTGCCCGGGCCGGCGGGCGCGATCCTCTACCGGCTCGCGGCGCTCGTGGGCTGGCGCTGGCGCGGCCTGGGCGCGTTCGGGCGCTGCGCCGAGCGCGCGCTCCATTGGCTGGAGTGGCCGGCGACGCGCTTCACCGCGGCCTCGTTCGCCGTCGTCGGCGACTTCGAGGACGCGGTCTACTGCTGGCGCACGCAGGCCGCGGCCTGGCCCGATCCGCAGATGGGCATCGTGCTCGCCGCGGGCGCGGGCGCGATGGGCGTCAAGCTCGGCATGCCGCTGCAGGAGCTCGAGGGGCTCGCACCGCGGCCGGAGCTGGGCCTGGGCGAGGAGGCCGACGCGCCGTTCCTCGACAGCACCGTGGGGCTGGTGTGGCGCGCGCTGGTGGTGTGGATCTTCGCGCTCGCGCTGCTCGCCGTGGCGCGCATTTTCTAGGGAGGGAAGGGATGGTGGTCACCGTGTTCCGTTCGCGGCTGCGCCCCGAGGCGCAGGCCGAGTACCTGCAGTGGGCGCCGCGCATGGGCGAGCTCGCGCGCAGGATGCCGGGCTACGTCTCGCACAAGGTGTTCGTCGCCGAGGACGGCGAGCGCTGCACCATCGTCGAGTTCGAGACCGAGGAAGCACAGCGCGCCTGGCGCATGCACCCCGAGCACGCGCAGGCGCAGAACAAGGGCCGGCAGGAGTTCTACAGCGAGTACAGACTGCAGATCTGCGGCTTGCTGCGCGAGTCCCGGCTCCCGGCGAAGAAGTAGGCGGCTCCAGGCGGGCGAAGTGTAAAGTCGCACTTTACACTGTGCGCCCGCACCGCCGCTTGCCGTCGCGCGTCGGCGGCACGAGCCCGGCCCGCCGCGCCCACATGGGGCCGCGGCCGTCGCCCGTTCGGACCCCTTCGCCCCTACGTCTCCCGCTCCGCCCCGCATTTCCAGCACTGGCTGAACTGGCCCTCGATCGTCTCGCCGCAGGCGCAGCGCCACGCCGGGCCGGGGCGCGCGGGCGCGCGCAGCAGCTCCTCGGCGCGCGGCGCGTCCTCGTCGGCGAGCACCCAGAGCTCGGCCTGGCACTCCGCCGGGGGCAGCTCGCCCATCGCCGAGGAGAGGATCTCGTTTCGCACCTCGGCGCGGATGCCCGCTGCGGCGAGCAGGTTCCTCGCGTGGTGCACGGCGATGCGGTCGAACGAGCTGTAGACGCGCTTCACCTGGCGCGCTCCTGCCTGACGATCCTTTCGTAGAGCTCGAGCCGCCGCGGGTGGATCGCGCCCGAAGCGGCCGCCGCGCGCACCGCGCAGGCGGGCTCGGCGAGGTGGCGGCAGTCGTTGAAGCGGCAGCCCGCGGCGCGCGGCGCGAACTCGCGGAAGCCGCCGGCGATCTCGCGCGCCGCGAGGCCCGCGAGGCCGAACTCCGACACGCCTGGCGTATCCACGATCTCCGAGTCCGCATCGAGCGTGTAGAGGCGCGAGGCGATGGTGGACTGGCGGCCCGAGTCGAGAAAGCGCGAGATCTCGCCGATGCGCACCTCGGCATCGGGCACGAGCGCGCGCACGAGCGTGGATTTGCCCATGCCCGACTGCCCGGCGAGCACCGTGCGCTCGCCTCGCAACAGGGGCCGCAAGGGCGAGGCGTCGAATTTCGCCGAGAACTCGATCACCGGGTAGCCGGCGACGCGGAAGGGATCGAGCCGCGCGCTCGCCGTGGCGCGCTTTTGCGCCAGGTCCACCTTGTTGAGCGCGATCAGCGCGCGCAGTCCGCAGCGCTCTGCCGCGACCAGCATGCGGCAGATCAGCTCGTCGGCGTAGGAGGGCTCGCAGGCGGCGAGGATCACGATCTGGGTGACGTTCGCCGCCAGCACCTTGGTGCGGTAATCGCTCGCTCGCGAGAAGACGTTGCTGCGCGGCGCCACCGCCTCGATCACGCCGCGCTCGAGCAGCTGCACGCGGTCGCCCGCCACGGTCTCGATGCGCCGGTTGCGCGCGTGCGCCGGCATCAGCTCGCCGCCGTCGGGCCGCACCAGGCACGAGCGGCCGAAGCCGGCGATCACCGTGGCGTGGCTGGGGGGCACGGGGGGATCGAGTGGCGCCGCAGATCCCCCCGTTCCTACAGGTCAAACAACGCGTCGCACTTGGCGGCGCAGATGAAGTCGTTCTCCGACAGGCCGCCGATGGCGTGCGTCCAGTACTCGACGCGGCACTTGTTGTAGCCCACGGCGAGGTCCGGGTGGTGGTCCTCGCGGTGCGAGATCCAGGCGAGCGCGTTCACGAACGCCATGGTCTCGTGGTAGTTGCGGAACGGGTAGAGCTTGACGAGCTTGCCGTCCTCGATGATCCAGCCCTTCAGCTGCCCGAGGGCTTCTCTTGCCTGCGCCTCGGTGTAGGGCGGCACGCCGCCCTCGCAGGGCTTGCACTTCTTGTTCACGAAATCGCAGGTATTCATGCGTCGCCTCCGAACTGGTTTCTCATGCCTCGTATCTCACTGTCGGCGACCCTGCGACACGAACCCGGTCGCATCCCCGGAGGGGCCCCTGCTCCGCGGGTTCATGTCGCGATCAGCCTTTCTATGCGCGCCGCGGCCGGCGGGTGCGAGTCGTAGAACGCCGAGTGCAGCGGGTCGGGGGTGAGGGTGGCGGCATTGTCCTTGTAGAGCTTGACCAGCGCGCGCACCAGCTCCGGGGCGCTGGAGTGCGCCGCGGCGTAGGCGTCGGCCTCGAACTCGTGGCGCCGCGAATACAGGCTCGCGAAGGGCTGGAGGAAGAACATGAACACGGGCGCCGCCAGCACGAAAAGCAGCAGCGCCGCCGCGGTGCCGGGCGTGGCGACGCCCAGCCCCTCGTAGAACCACGGCTCGCGGATGAGCTGCCCCAGCAGCCACAGCAGCCCGAAGGAGAACGCGAACAGCAGCAGCACGCGCTTCCAGACGTGGCGGCGCTTGAAGTGCCCCAGCTCGTGC
>CAZVHU010000106.1:0-12254 GCA_964627075.1 uncultured Enterobacteriaceae bacterium
TCTCGATCTACGACCTGTCGGTGCTGCCGATGTTCGTGCTGATGGGCAACATCGCTTCGCGCGCCGGGCTGTCGAAGGACCTGTTCCGCGCCGCCAACGCCTGGCTGGGCTGGATGCGCGGGGGCGTGGCGATGTCGGCAATCGCGGCCTGCGCCGGCTTCGGCGCGGTGTGCGGCTCGTCGCTCGCCACCGCGTCCACCATGGGGCAGGTGGCGCTGCCCGAGCTGCGGCGCTATCGCTACCACCCGGCGCTTGCCACGGGGACGCTCGCCGCAGGCGGAGTGCTCGGCATCCTGATCCCGCCCTCGGTGGTGCTGGTGGTCTACGCCATCGTGGTCGAGGCGAGCATCGTGACGATGTTCGTCGCCGCCTTCGTCCCGGGGCTGATCGCGGTGCTGCTGTTCCTTGTCACGATAGCGATCTACGTGCGGATCAAGCCGGACGCCGGGCCGCCCGGGGACCGCGTCCCGCGGCGCGAGTTCATCGAGGCGACCGTGGGCGTGGCTCCGGTCGTGGCCATCTTCGGCGCCGTGATCGGCGGCATCTACTTCGGCTTGTTCAACCCGACGCCGGCGGCGGCGGTAGGCGTGTTCCTGGTCACGGCCTTCGGGGTGCTGCGTGGCAAGGTGCGACTGTCGGAACTGCGCCACGCGTTGCTCGACACCGCCAAGACGACCGGCATGATCTACCTGATCCTGCTGGGCGCGCAGCTGCTCAACATCTTCATGGCGCGCGGCGGCGTGCCGCAGGCCGCCGCCTCGATGATGGCCAGCTCGGGCCTCGCGCCGATGAGCATCCTGGTGATCCTGCTCGTGGCGCTGATCGTGCTCGGCTGCCTGATGGACAGCCTGTCGATGATATTGCTGGCGATCCCGTTCTTCTGGCCGGTGATATCGGGCCTGGACTTCGGCATGAGCCCGTCCGACCTCAAGACCTGGTTCGGCATCCTGGCGCTGATCGTGGTCGAGCTGGGCCTGATCACCCCGCCAGTTGGCATGAACGTGTTCGTGATCAACTCGCTCGCGCGCGACGTGCCGATGAGCCAGACCTTCCTCGGCGTGATGCCGTTCTTCGCCGCCGAGCTCTTCCGCGTCGCGCTGCTGGTCGCGTTCCCGGCGCTGACGCTGTGGCTGCCCAAGCTGCTGGGCAGCTGACCCGGTGAGCCCTGACGAAGACCGGGAATTCATGCGCCGCGCGCTGCAGCTCGCGCAGCGGGCGCGCGATGCGGGCGAGGTGCCGGTGGGCGCGCTCGTCGTGGCCGAAGGGCGCGTGGTGGGCGAGGGCTGGAACCGTCCTATCTCCTCGAAGGACGCCACCTCGCACGCCGAGACCGAGGCGATCCGCGCGGCCTGCGCGACGCTTGCCAACTACCGCCTCGGGGGAACGACGCTCTACGTCACGCTCGAGCCCTGCGCGATGTGCATCGGCGCCATCTTCCACGCCCGCATCGCGCGGGTCGTCTACGGGGCCGCGGACCCCAAGACCGGCGCCGCGGGCAGCGTCATCGACCTCTTCGCCGAGAAGAAGCTCAACCACCACGCCACCGTGACCGGCGGCGTGCTCGCCGCCGAGTGCGGCGCGCTGCTCAGGGATTTCTTCGCCGCGCGCCGATGAGGATCGAGATCGATTTCGCTTCGCAGGCGCTCGAGCTGCGCGACGGCGGGCGAACGCTCCGGCGCTACCCGGTTTCGACTTCGAGGAACGGGCCGGGCGAGGAGAACGGCAGCTTCTGCACGCCGCGCGGCCGCCATCTCGTCCGCGCCAAGATTGGCGCCGGCGCGCCGCTCAACGCGGTGTTCGTGCGCCGCCGGCCCACGGGCGAGATCTGGACGCCGGAGCTGCACGCGAGGTATCCCGGGCGCGACTGGATCCTCACGCGCATCCTGTGGCTCTCGGGTTGCGAGCCGGGCAGGAACCGGCTGCGCGAGGTGGACACCATGCGCCGCTATATCTACCTGCACGGCACGCACGAATTCGCCGAGCTGGGCAAGCCCGGCTCGATCGGCTGCGTGCGCTTGCGCGGGCCGGACATCGCAGAGCTCTTCGACCTCGTGCCGCCCTACACCGAGGTCGTGCTGGGCTAGGCGCGGCGCTTCAGCGCCGGCGCACCGAGATCGAGACGCCGCCGCGCGATCCGCTGGAGTAGCCTTCCTCTCCCTGCTGCGTGCAGGCGTAGGCGAGGCCGCTGACGATCAGGAACCCCACCGCGCTGGCGGCGATGCTCTTGAGCTTGCCGCCGGGCCTGGACTCTTCATCTTCTTCCTGGGCCGCGGCGGCCTGCTCCTCGACCTTCTGCTGCGCCGCCTGGCGCGCAGCCAGTTCCTCGCCGCTGACGATCTCGGCGCCGTCGAGCGGCTTGGCCGAGTAGAAGACCTGCGGCCCGGGCGAGCCCGGAGCGATCTCGCGCAGGAGCGTCCCCATCGAGCCGTCGAACGCGCCGGAGAGCACGAGCGGCGCCTTCGGCATGCCGCCCGGGGGCTGGCCGACCGCGCCCAGGACGGTGAGCCTGGTGACGCCGGCGAGCGTGTACTTCTCGCCCATCACGTTGACGGTGTTGCCGCTCGGGGTGGGGCTCGCGTTGGCGGGGAAGGGGCGCAGCAGCGAGAGCCTGCCGGCGCGCTCCTCGACGATCTGCGGCGGGCCCGATTGCGCGCCGAGCAGGTAGCGCGTCGCAAGCTGCGCCTGCAGGTCCTCGTACTGCACGTAGCCGAGCACGCGCACCGGCTTGCCCGAGAGCATCACCTCTTCGTCGAGCTTGAACCTTGCCGGCTTGAGCGACATTCGGTGCGTTCGCGGTCTGGACGCAGCTAGTCTAGCTTGTAAACAGCCGGGCCACTCTTTGCCGGTCGGGGGCGGGAACCACCCCCTTCTCGCACACCAGCGCGCTCACCAGCTCGGCGGGGGTGACGTCGAACGCGGGGTTGCGCACGCGCACGCCCTGCGGCGCCCAGCGCACCCCGCCGTAGCCGGTGACTTCGTCCGCGCCGCGCTCCTCGATCGGGATCTGCGAGCCGTCGGCGATCGCGGGATCGAAGGTCGAAAGCGGCGCCGCGACGTAGAACGGCAGCCCGTGGCGCCGCGCGAGCACCGCCAGCGTGTAGGTACCGATCTTGTTGGCGACGTCGCCGTTGGCGGCGATGCGGTCTGCGCCCACGATCACCAGGTCCGCCTCGCCGCGCGCCATCAGGTGCCCGGCCATGTTGTCCGCGATGAGCGTGGCGGGGATCTTCTCCTGGACCAGCTCCCAGGCGGTGAGCCGTGCGCCCTGGAGATACGGCCGCGTCTCGTTGACGATCACCGAGATGCGCTTGCCGGCGTCGCGCGCGGCGCGAATCACGCCGAGCGCCGTGCCGTAGCCCGCTGTGGCGAGCGCCCCGGCGTTGCAGTGGGTCATGACGCGCGCGCCGTCGGGTACGAGCGCCGCCCCGTGCGCGCCCATGGCGCGATTGGTGGCGAGGTCCTCGGCGAGGATCGCGCGCGCCTCGGCCTCGTGGTCGCGCGCGCGGCGCATGCGCTCGAGCGCCCAGAAAAGATTCACCGCCGTCGGGCGGCTCTTCGCGAGCGCCTCGTAGGCGGGCTCGAGCGAAGCGCCTCTTTTCGCATCCAACGCAATGCCGAAGGCTGCGGCGCAGCCGATCGCGGGCGCGCCGCGCACCACCATGTCGCGGATTGCCAGCGCCACCTCGGCCGCAGTGTGGCACGCGACGTAGACGGCCTGCGCCGGAAGCTTTCGCTGGTCGAGCAGCTCGAGCGCCGAGCCGGTCCAGCGAATCGGCTCGACCGCCACTAGACGACGCGCTCGTTGCCGCCGTCCACCGGCACCTGCGCGGCGGTGGTCTTGGCGAAGAGCGGACCGCACATCTCGGCGGCGAGCTCGGCGACGTCCCGGGACGAGACCTCGGTCTTGAGGAGGTTCCGTTTCTTGTACTGCTCGATGGTCATGCCGTAGGCCCTGGCGCGCGAGGCGAGCAGCTCCTCGGTCCAGAGCGCGGTGTCGTAGACCGCGTCGGGATGGATCGAGTTGACGCGGATGCCGTCCTTCGCCCATTCCAGCGCCGCGACGCGCGCGAGCTGGTTGAGCGCTGCCTTCGAGGCGGAGTAGGCGGCGGCCCCCGGTCCCGGCGCCGGGACGTTGCGCGAGCCGATCACCACCACGCGCCCGCCGCGCGGAGCGGCCTTCAGGAGCGGGTGGCAGGCCTGCATGAGCAGAAGGTTGCCTTCTGCGTTGACGCTCATCGCGCTGCGCCAGGTGGCGACCGCGATCTCGTCGATCGTCTCGGTCGAGGGGAAGATGCCGGCGTTCAGCACCAGCATGTCCACGCCGCCGAAGCGGCGCACCGCGGCGTCCAGCGCAGCCGCCTGCTGGGCCGCGACTGTAAAGTCACACTTTACACCCAGGCAGTCCGGGCGCCGGTGCATCGTTTCCACCGCGGGATTGCGGTCGAGCGCCACCACCGCCGCGCCGCGCCTGAGGAACGCGTCCGCGCAAGCGCGGCCGATGCCCGAGGCGGCTCCCGTCACGAGAGCCACCTCGCCCGTAAAGGGGGGCGCGTTGCCGGCCTTGCGCAGCTTCGCCTGCTCGAGGTCCCAATACTCGATGTCGAAGATGTGGCGCTCATCCACAGCGCGCCAGCCGCCGAGCGCTTCGGCGCGCAGGATCACGTCTATGGTGTGGTCGTAGAGCTCCTCCACGATCGCCGCGTCCTTCGCCGTGCGCCCGATCGAGGCGAGGCCGAGCTGCGGATCGAGCGCCATGCGCGGCGCCGCGTCGAGCATGGTCTTCTTTTCCTTCGCGCCGGGCGCGTGGCGCTCGAAGTAGGCGCGGTATTCCTTCATGAAAGCTGCCACGTCGCGCCCGAGCATCGGCACGGGCTTGGTACGGATCACGTGATCCGGCGTCGCCGGTCCCTGCTGCGAGATGCGCTTCGCCTCGGGGTGTTGGGCGAAGCCGAGGAACTTGGGTGCGTCGTTGACGTGCACGATCATCGGCGCGCCGGCGCCTTCCGAGACCGCGCGCCTCAACGCCGCGATCTCCTCGCGCCCGGCGCTTGCGGGCCTGGCCTGTGGCGGGCCCACGTCCCAGGCGCGCTTCGCCTTGAGGTAGTCCTCGGCCATGCCGACGAGCTTCACCATGCGCTCGTAGGACTCGCGCGCGTCGGCGCCGAACGAGAACACGCCGTGCGACAGCAGCACCATGCCGATCGTGTTCCTGCCTGCCTGCCTGGGGAACTCGCGAGCGCAATGGGCGGCGAGGTCGAACCCGGCCATGATGTAGGGGATGACGACGACGAGGTCGCCGTAGATTCCGCGGATGCGCTTCTCGCCTTCGGGCGCATTCGAGATCGAAAGCACCGCGTCGGCGTGCGTGTGGTCCACGTACCTGTGCGGCAGGATCGCGTGCAGGATCGTCTCGACCGATGGCGCGGGCGCGCCGGCGCGCAGCGTGTGCGTGGCGAGCTCGTTCACCATCTGCGGGTCGCTCAACCGGTCGAGCGAGGCGAGGCGCCTCACGTAGTCGAGCGCTACCGGGGCAAAGCCCTCGGCCTCGATCGTCTCGAGATCCCAGCCGCTGCCCTTGACGTAGAGCACCTCGTGGTCCTCGCCGAAGAGATTCTTCTCCTTGAGCTTGACCGAGGTGTTGCCGCCGCCGTGCAGCACCAGCGACTTGTCGCGCCCGAGCAGGCGCGAGCTGTAGACGCGCGCGCCGAGCGGCCCCGCGTATTGCGCCGCTTCGGCGTCGCTCCAGAGGCTTTGCATGGGCCACGATTATACTTTTGCGCCGTGATTCGAATTGAGCTCTGCGACTGGGACAAGGCGCGCGAGGAGGCGTCGCGCATCCGCTTCGCCGTATTCGTGGACGAGCAGAAGGTGCCGCCCGAGATCGAGATGGACGAGCACGACGCGCAGTGCGTGCACGCGCTCGCCTACGCTCGCGACGGCCGCGCGGTGGGAACGGGACGGCTGCTGCCCGACGGCCACATCGGCAGGATGGCGGTCGCGAAGGACTGGCGGGGCAGGGGCATCGGCGCCGCGATTCTCGCCGCGCTGGTCGACGCCGCGCGCCGGCGCGGCGACGTCGAGGTGGCGCTCTCGGCGCAGACGCACGCGCTCGGCTTCTACCGCCGCCACGGCTTCTCGCCCGAGGGCGAGGTCTACGAGGAGGCCGGCATCCCGCACCAGGCGATGCGCCGTTCGCTCTAGGATCGGGCAACACGGCGCGCTGCGCCCCGGGCAGCAGACCGGCGGATGTGTGCCCGGAATCGGCGCTTGCGACGGCGAAGCTGAAGGCGCTGCGCGCCGCGGCGGCGAGACTGCGCGCCCTGCATCCGCAGGCCGAGGAAGCACTTCGGCGGATCGCCCGCTAGCTCCGCGGGAACTCGAAGCGCACGGTCTGACCCTCGGCTCCCGCCGCGTCGAACGCGCGCTCGGCGAAGCGCACGCTGCCGTCGCGGCTCTTGAGCAGGACGGTTGCGCAGCGCGTGCCGTATTCGGGCGCCACGATCTTCGAGGCCGCGAGCACGCTGAAGAGCGGTTCCACACCCGGCGCCGGGTCGATCGCGCGCGCGAACTGCCTCCTGGGCTCTTCGACTTCGGGCGTGTCGAGCAGGAAGTTGCCCAGGCCGTAGATGCCGGGCTCGAGGCGACGCGGGCCGCTGTCGCGGTTGGAGCACCACCACAGCTCTTCGCCGTCCTCCGCGAGCAGGTTGAAGCCGCTGTAGCGCGCGGCGTGGGCGGCGACGTCGGCGATGTAGCGGCTAGCGGCGTGTGCGCTGTCGAGGAAGCGGCTGACGAGAAAGCCGCGCGACTCGACGGCGCTCGCTTCGCGCCCGCCGCGGTAGTTGGTCACCGCGGCGAAGCGCCCGGAGCGCGACACGCCCATCCAGGTGCCCTTCGCCTCGAGGTCGCGCCCCGCGAGGATCCGCGGACGGTCGTCCCAGAACGCGGCGCGCGCGGCGGGGCGGGCGTGGAACTCGTCGCGGTTCGCCGCCACGACGAGCGGGAAGTCGGGGTGCACGCGCCAGGCGGCGAGGATCAGGCACATAGAAAGCGCTCGCAGGCAGTGCGCGAACCGCCGAGCCGGGCGGGATCCACCCGGTAACGGACGTAGTAATTCGTCACTGCGAGTAGGGCAGGGGAAGAAGCTCGAGCGCGTGGCCGCCCGGCTCGGCGCGGATCGCGGCGCGGCTCTCGAGCGTCGCGACCTGCATCACGGCGAGCGCCTCGCCGCCCGCGGCGCTCACCACCGTGCCGCTCGGCTGGCCGGCCATGTCGTCGCTATAAAGATCCTGTCCCGGGCGCAGCGCGGTGCTCGCGCGCAGGCGCACCATGCGACGCTTGAGTTGTCCCCGGTACTGCGTGCGCGCGACGATTTCCTGCCCCGGGTAGCAGCCCTTCTGGAAATCCACGCCGCCCGTGAGCTCGAGGTTCACCATCTGCGGCACGAACTGGTCCTGCGTCGCCTGTACGACCTGCGCGCGGCCGGCGCGGATCTCGGCGAGCGCCCAGTCCGAGGCCGTGGCGTTGGGCGCAATCGCGGCGGCAGACGCCTGCGGCACGAGAAGCAGATAGCGGCCCTGGTCCACGCGCACCGCGAGCGCGCCGCTCGCTTGCGAGGTCGCGAGGTCCGCGCCCGGCGCCTCCAGCCCCAGAGCAGCCAAACGCGCCTCGGCGCCTTCGCCCCATACCCCGTACTGCGCCCACTGTGCGCTCGCGTCGGCGAGCCTCACCTTGGAGCGCAGGACGAACATCGCGAGGCGCTTCGTCACCATGGGCGCAAGGTCGCGCGCGAGGTGCAGCAGGAAGCCGTCGCCGTGCGGCACGACGAGCAGGGTCGCGAGCAGCCGGCCTTTGGCAGAGCACCAGCCCGCATAGCGCGCGTGGCCCGCGGCGAGGTGCGAGATGTCGTTGCTCAACTGCGCATGCAGGAAGGCGCGCGCTTCCGCGCCGGTGACTTCGAGCAGGCCGTGCTCGGTGAGCGATGCGAGGTTCATCGTAGAATTATGATTTTAGTGGGTTTCCTTGCTCAAGGGCCTTTTCGGACTCGTCGTGCTCGCGCTGCTTGCGGCGGCGGGCTACGCCGCATGGTACGTCTCGACGCCGGTTGCGGTGAGCCGGCTGCCGGCCGAGTTCGAGATCCCGCCGAAAAGCGGCTTTCGCGCCGCGGCCGCGCGCATCGAGGCGGCCGGCGTCCGCGTGCGGCCGCTTCAATTCGAGCTGCTCGCGCGGGCCCTCGGCCGCGCGCACGAGGCGAAGGCGGGCGTCTACGAGCTCGCCTACGCGCCCACGCCGATGGAGCTTCTCGACAAGCTCTCGCGCGGCGAGGTGGCGCAGGCCGAGGTGCGCTTCATCGAGGGCTGGAACTTCCGGCAACAGCGCGCGGCGCTCGACGCGAGCCCCTTCCTGCGCCACGATACGCACGGGCTCACGGACTCCGAGCTGCTGGCGAAGCTCGCCGCGCGGGAGACGCACCCGGAGGGGCTTTTCTTCCCCGACACCTACGTGTTCGCCAAGCGCTCGAGCGACCTCGAGGTGCTGAAGCGCGCCTACGACGCGATGCGCAAGCACCTGGAGCGCGAATGGGCCGGGCGCGACCCGAAGACGCCCTACAAGACGCCCTACGAGGCGCTCATCATGGCCTCGATCGTGGAGAAGGAAACCGGGCGCGCCTCCGAGCGCGACATGATCGGCGGCGTGCTCGTGAACCGGCTGCGCATCGGCATGCTGCTGCAGGCCGATCCGACCGTGATCTACGGGCTCGGGGAGAAGTTCGACGGCAACCTGAAGAAGGCTCACCTCACCACCGACGGCCCCTACAACAGCTACACGCGCGCGGGGCTGCCGCCGACGCCGATCGCGGCGCCGGGACTGGGGGCGCTGCGCGCGGCGCTCAGGCCCGCGCAGACCGACGCGCTCTACTACGTCGCGCGCGGCGACGGCACGAGCGAGTTCTCGCGCTCGCTCGAGGAGCACAACCGCGCCGTGCGAAAATACCAGCTGCATGGCGCGCGCTAGCCCCGGCGGAAAGTTCATCACGCTCGAGGGCGTGGACGGGGCAGGCAAATCCACCCACGTCGCCTGGATCGCCGAGAAGCTGCGCGCGGGCGGCCGCGAGGTGGTCGTGACGCGCGAGCCGGGCGGAACGCCGTTCGCCGAGAAGCTGCGCGCGCTCGTGCTCGCCGAGCCGATGGATGCGTTTTCCGAGACGCTGCTGATGTTCGCGGCGCGCAGCGACCACGTGAGGCAGCTGATCGCGCCCGCGCTCGCGCGCGGCGCTTGGGTGGTCTGCGACCGGTTCACCGACGCCACGCTCGCCTACCAGGGCGGCGGCAAGGGGGTGCCCGAGAGCCTCATCTGGCAACTCGCGCGGGGCGCGCACCCGGGCCTTGCGCCCGACCTGACGCTCGTCTTCGACTGCCCTTACGAGGTGGCGAGGAACCGCCTCGCCGAAACCGGGAGGCAGCTCGACAGGTTCGAAAGCGAAGGCGAGGCCTTTTTCGACCGGGTCCGCGGGGCCTACCGGAAGCTCGCCGCGACCGAGGCCGAGCGGGTGCGGCTGATCGATGCGTCGCGAGGCGTGGATGAAGTTAGGAACATAGTTGAGCATCAGATTTCAAGTATCTGATAAATATGGATTCATTTATTCAGGAACAGGTCTGGGTGGATCTCCTCCTGAAGCTCGACCGCCTTCCCCACGCCCTGCTTCTGCATGGCCCACAGGGGGTCGGAAAGCTCGCCCTCGCCGAGCGCTTCGCTGCGCTCCTTCTTTGCGAGCGCGGCGGAAAGGGCGGGCGCCCCTGCGGCGCCTGCGACGGCTGCCGGTGGTTCGCCGCCGGAAGCCATCCCGACGTCCGGTTCGTGGAGCCGGAGGCGATCGCCCGCCAGGCGCTCGAGCCGGAGGAGGGCGAGGGCGGGGAAGAGGAGCCCGCCGGGAAGGGCCGCAAGCGCAAGCCGAGCACGGAGATCCGGGTGGACGAGGTCCGCGCGCTCGCGGGCTTCGTCAATCTCGGCTCGCACCGCGGCGGGCGGCGCGTCGCGATCGTGCATCCCGCCGAGGACATGAACGCAAGCGCCGCGAACGCGCTGCTGAAAAGCCTCGAGGAGCCGCCGCCTGGCGCGATGTTCATCCTGGTGTCGCACCGCCCCGCGCGGCTGCTGCCGACCATCCGCAGCCGCTGCGTGCACGTCGCGGTGCGAGTGCCCGACGAGGGCGCGGCGCGAAGCTGGCTCGAGGCGCAGGGCGTGCGCGATGCCGCGCGCTGGCTCGCGTTCGCGGGCGGCTCGCCGCGGCGCGCGCTCGAATACGCGAGCGGCGGGCAGGGCGAGGCGATCGAGCGGATCCTGCGGGCGCTTGCCTGCGGGCGCGATGCGGCCGCGGACGCCGTGAGCGAGCGCGCGGAGCTGGAGTTGCTCGCCGAGATCCTGCAGAAGATCGCCCTCGACAGAGCCTTCGCGGCGCTCGGCGGGCGCGCGAAGTATTCCGCGGCTGGCGCCGGCGCGAAGCCCGGCGAGGCGCGCGAGTGGCTCGCCTATGCGCGCGCGATGGGGCGCAACCGGGCGCTCGCCCGCCACCCCCTCAACCCGAGGCTCTTCGCGACCGAAATGCTCGGCGTGATGCCTCGCGCCGAGCGGGGCGAGTGACCGTGGCGAGGACGAGTCGCCGCCGACTGCTCCGCGCCCTCGCCGCCTCTCTGCTCATGGCGCGGCAAGCGGCGCTCGCGGAGAAGCCCACGCCGCTCGAATTTCTGCTGGGCGCGGTGCAGAAGAACGACGTCAAGGCGGTGCGCGCCTGGCTCGATCGCGGCATGGACCCCGACTCCGTGGACCCCAAGGGCTTCAGCCTGCTGATGCTCGCGGCTCGCGAGGACCACCGCGAAGTCGCCACGCTCCTGCTCGACCGCAAGGCGAAGGTCAACCAGCGCACGGCCTTCGGCGACACGGCGCTCATGCTGGCGAGCTTCAAGGGCAACCTGGAGATGGCGCGCCTGCTGGTCGCGCGCGGCGCCGAGGTCCAGCACCCTGGCTGGGCGCCCATCCACTACGCGGCGTTCGAAGGCCGCACCGAGATGATCCGGTTCCTGCTCGACCGGGGCGCGGACAAGAACGCCGTCGCCCCGAACGGCTACACGCCCCTGATGCTCGCGGTGCTCAACAAGCACTTCGCCGCGGCCCAGGCGCTGCTGCATGCCGATGTCGAGGTCAACGTGCGCGGGCCCAAGGGCGAAACGGCCCTGAAAATCGCGCTGCCCAAGGGCGAACCCGAGATGATCGAGCTCCTGAGACGGGCTGGGGGCGTGGAGTAGTCCGCTCGTCGGTCGGCCCCGCGTAGGAGGGGACCCAAGGACGCGTACCTAGGGACTCCCGCTTGCGCGGGGATGACGCCAAACCCTATTATTTAACATAATACACATTGCCATCAATCCCAACGCCGTTCCCGCGCGGGCGGGAGCCCATTTGCCTAATTCCACGCTCCCGAAGGCGGCAGCGGAAGCCGCGCCACGGGAATGCCTTCCTCGACCAGCGCGTCGTGCTCTTGCTGCGTGGCGCGGCCCCGGATCGAGCGCTTCGGCGCCTCTTCGTAATGGATGCGGCGCGCCTCGGCGGGAAATGCCTCGCCGACGTCCTCGCTCTTCGTGAGCACCTCGTCGAGCATGCGCGAATAGAGCATCTGCGCGATCGCGAACGGGTCCTTGCCCTCCATGTCGGGCGTTTTCTGCGGTTGCGACGGCGCGGGCCCGGGCGCCCCGGCGCCGAGGTTGATGCGCGGCGCAGACAGCGCGCGCTCGATCTTCGCGCCGCCGCACGACGGGCACTTCAGCAGCCCGCGCGACTTCTGCGACTCGAAATCCCGGGCCGAGCCGAACCAGCCCTCGAAACGATGGCCCTCGGCGCAATGCAGGTCGAACACGATCATCGAGCGCCGATTCTACACGGTAGACTCCGGGCACCTTCTTGACTTCCCGGATGGCGAGTTCACTGGTCTTCCTTCATGGCATCGGCGGCGGGCATCACGCCTGGGACCGCCAGCTGCCTTGGTTCGCCGCGCACGGCTATGCGGCGCACGCGTGGGACCAGCCCGGCTACGGCGAGAGCGCCAGCGTCGAGCCCTATGACATCGAGCACGTGGCGGGCGCGCTCAAGCGCCTCGTCGACGCGCTCGGCGAGGGGCCGGTGGTGCTCGCAGGCCACAGCATGGGCGGCTTGGTCGCGCTGGAGACCTATGCGCGCTACCCCGAGTGCGTGAAGGCGCTCGTTCT
>CAZVHU010000107.1:0-4500 GCA_964627075.1 uncultured Enterobacteriaceae bacterium
GAGCGTCGCCTACCGCGACGCGCAGGCCGTCCTCACCCGTCTCGCCTAGCCTCGCAACCGGGAAATCGGGGTCAGAGCCCTATTGGGGGACAGACCCCGATTTTTCCTGGTTCTCGACTTTCGGGGTCTGTCCCCGATTCCGTGAAATAGGGCTCTGACCCCGATTTCCACTAAGCTATCGGCGAGGAGGTGGCCATGCCCCGTCTGAGCAATGCAGTCCGCCTGCTGGCCGCGCTCGCGCTGCTCGCTTGCGCGCTTGGCGGCATGCCGTCGAGCGCCGGCGCGCGCGAAGTGACGCCGGAGTCCGCCAGGCGCGTGGGCGGCGAGTTCACCGCCTACGGCGAGAAGCTCGCCGCGCTGCGAACCGCCAACGCGCAGGCGTTCAAGGCCTCGCGCACCGTCCTCGGCGACCTGGGCGCGACCTGGAAACGGATCTCGGAGGCGCCGAGCACGCGCGGCTTCTGGCCACAGGTCGGCTTCATCGTGGCCTCGTTCGTCATCTTCTTTCTCGCCGTGATCGGCGTGCGGCGCGCCACGGCGCGCTGGCGCAGGGCGTGCGCAGAGGACGCGCTGCGAACACGCGGCGCGGCGGGCGTGACAGTGCTCGACGGCCTCGACCGGCTGGCCGTCGCGGGGCTCGCGTACTGGCTGTTCGAGCTCTGGTGCGACATCGAGACCACGCAGGACTACCTTGCAGCGGCGCTGGTCTGGGCGGCAGTGCGCTGGTGGCTCGCGATGTGGCTGGTGCAGGTGCTGCTGCGCCCGCAGGAGCCGACGCTGCGCCTGGTGCCGATGGGCGATGCCGCGGCGCGCGGCCTCACGCGGCTCGCCGGCGTGTTCCTCGCCATCGGCATCGCCGGCATCTCGGTCATGCCGGTGATGCTGCGCGCAGAGCTTCCGGTGCCGGGCGCGCAGTTCCTCGCCCTGGTGCAAGGGATGGTGCTCGCGCTGGGCGGCCTGCTCGGGCTGCGGCTCTACCAGCGCCTGGAGATGGACCGGCCGGGCGGCGCGTCGCGGGCGCAGCGCCTGTGGCTCCTTGCCGCCGCGGCCGTGCTGGTCGTCGTGTGGCTCGTCTGGAGCATCGGCGTGCTGTTGCTCAAGTTCTCGATCTACCACGCGCTCGTGTGGTCGCTGCGGATCGCGGCCTTCGCCTACGTGGCGGACGCGGTGCTGCGGCTCTCGGCGAAGCCGGCCGAGGCGGGGGCGCAGGTGGCCGGCATCTGGATCCCGCTCGCGCAGGGCTCGGTGCGCGTGGCCGCAATCCTCGCCATCGCGATCCTGCTCGCCGAGGTGTGGCTGGTGGACGAGCTCGCGCTGGTGGCGCGCAGCGCCTGGGAGCCGGTGCGCAGCTCGCTTGCGACCGCCGCGCTGACGCTGATCGCGGGCTACGTGGCGTGGCGCTACCTGAGCGCCTGGACCGAGGCGCGGCTGCGCGCGGCGGTGCCGCGCATGGGCGACGAGGACGAAGGCGAGGAGGCGCGCGTCGCCTCGCGCCTCACCACCGTGCTGCCGGTGCTTCGCATCCTGCTCGGCATCGCGATCGTGGTGATGGCGACGCTGGTGGCGCTCTCGCAGCTCGGGGTCAACATCGGGCCGCTGCTGGCCGGCGCAGGTGTGGTGGGGCTTGCCATCAGCTTCGGCTCGCAGGCGCTGGTGCGCGACATCGTTTCGGGGATCTTCTTCATGGCGGACGACGCCTTTCGCGTCGGCGAGTACATCGACACCGGCAAGCTGAAGGGCACGGTGGAGAAGATTTCGCTGCGCTCGGTGCAGCTGCGGCACCAGAACGGGCAGATCCACACCATCCCGTTCGGCCAGCTCACCTCGATCAGCAACTTCAGCCGCGACTGGCAGACGGTCAAGTTCAACCTGCGCCTGGCGCGCGACAGCGACATCGAGAAGGTGCGCAAGACCGTGAAGCAGCTGGGCCAGAAGATGATGCAGGAGCCGGAGCTGGCGAAGGAGCTGCTCCAGCCACTGAAGCTGCAGGGCGTGGCCGACATCGCCGACAACGCCCTGGTGGTGCGCCTGAAGTTCACGGCGCGGCCGCACAAGCCGAGCTGGGTGCAGCGCGAGGCGCTGAAGCGGATCTACAAGGCGTTCGGCGAAAAGGGCATCGAGTTCGCCTCGAATGCGATCACGGTGCAGTCCGCCGGCTCGGTGCCGGTTGAAGCAGCAGGGGCCGCGGGCGCGTCGCGCGCCGCCTGAGTCGAAAGTCAAAATCGCGGACAGACCCCGAAAAGCGAGAACCGGGGAGTATCGGGGCCTGTCCCCGGGCTAGGCGCGCTCCATGTAGCTGCCGTCATTGGTCGAGACCTTGATGCGCTCGCCCTGGTTGATGAACGGCGGCACCTGCACAATGAGGCCGGTTTCCATGGTCGCCGGCTTGAAGGTGTTGGTGGCGGTGGCGTTCTTGATGCCGGGCTCGGTCTCGGCGACGGTGAGCACCACCGAGGGCGGCATCTCCAGGCCGATGGCGCGGCCGTTGTAGAAGTTGACCTGCACCTCGGTGTTGGGCAGCAGGAACCCGGTCTGGCTCTCGAGGAACTCGCGGTCGAGCGACAGCTGCTCGTAGTTCTGCTTGTCCATGAACACGTAGTGCTCGCCGTCCTGGTAAAGGTACTGCATCTCGCGCGGCTCGACGAACGCGCGCTCGACCTTGTCCTCGGTGCGGAAGCGCTGGTTGGTCTTGGTGCCGGCCTCGATGTCCTTCATCTCGACCTGCATGAAAGCGCCGCCGCGGCCGCCGACGTGCACGTGGTAGCACTTGAGCACGCGCCAGACGCGCTTGTCCCACTCGATCAGGTTGCCGACGCGGATTTCGACTGCGGAAACTCTTGCCATGACTGCTTGCCGAAATTGAAAAAGGGCAAAATTCTACACGAAATCAGTCCCCTGCCGCTATAGTAGCGGCGCATCCATGACCGAAAGCGCGTTCGATCCGAAGGCCTTCGTCGCCGGCTTGCCGAGCCTGCCGGGCGTGTACCGCATGCTCGGCGCGCAGGGCGAGGCGCTCTACGTCGGCAAGGCGGGCGACCTGAAAAAACGCGTCGGCTCCTACTTCCAGAAGCACGACCAGAGCCCGCGCATCCGCATGATGCTCGCGCAGGTGGCCTCGATCGAGGTCACCGCGACGCGCTCCGAGCCCGAGGCGCTGCTGCTCGAGAACAACCTCATCAAGAGCCTCGCGCCGCGCTACAACATCCTGTTCCGCGACGACAAGTCCTACCCCTACCTGACGCTCACCGGGCACCGCTTCCCGCGCCTGGGGTTCCATCGCGGCGCCAAGGACCGCGCCGGCCGCTACTTCGGCCCGTTCCCGCACGCGCACGCGGTTCGCGAGAGCATCCAGCTCCTGCAGCGGGTTTTCCGGCTGCGCACCTGCGAGGACTCGGTGTTCGAGAACCGCTCGCGCCCGTGCCTGCTCCACCAGATCAGGCGCTGCACCGCGCCGTGCACCGGGCTGGTGACGGGCGCCCAATATGCGCAGGACGTGAAGAGCGCGGAGCTCTTCCTGCAGGGGCGCGAGGACGACGTCATCCGCATGCTCACCGACAAGATGAACGCGGCTTCCGACGCGCGCGACTACGAGCAGGCGGCGCTCTACCGCGACCAGGTGCGGGCGCTCGCGCGCGTGCAGGCGCGCCAGTACGTCGAGTCGGAGCGCGGCGTGGACGCCGACGTGGTGGCGGTGGTCGCAGAGGGCGGCATGGCGTGCGTGAACCTCGTCATGATCCGCGGCGGCCGGCACGTCGGCGACCGCAGCTTCTTTCCGCAGAATGCGGAGCGCGCGACAACTGCCGAGATCGCCGCGGCATTCATCGGGCAGCATTACCTCGAGCAGCCGGCGCCGCCGCTCGTGCTGGCGAGCGAGCCCGTGGAGATCGAGATTCCGGGCGCGCAGCTGCTCGCGCCGCAGCAGGGCGAGCGCCGGGTGTGGGTCGAGATGGCACGCAAGAACGCCGGCCTCGCGCTCGCGCAGCGCGCGCGTGAGAAGAGCACGCAGGAAGGGCGTATCGTCGCGCTGCGCGAGGCGCTCGGCCTCCCGGAGTCGGCGCAGCGCGTCGAGTGCTTCGACATCAGCCACACCATGGGTGAGGCGGCCGTCGCCTCGTGCGTGGTCTACGACCGCCACGCGATGCAGAAGTCCGAATACCGGCGCTTCAACATCCGCGGCGTCACGCCGGGCGACGACTACGGCGCGATGCGCCAGGCGCTGGCGCGGCGCTACGAGCGCGTCGCGGCGGAGAACGGCCGCGTTCCCGACCTCGTCCTGATCGACGGCGGCAAGGGGCAGGTGAACGCGGCGCGCGCCGCGCTTGCCGAGCTCGGAATGAACGACGTCGCCGTGGTCGGTGTCGCCAAGGGCCCGGAGCGCAAGCCGGGGCTCGAGGAGCTGATCGTCGAGGCCGAGGGCAGGAGCCTCACCCTGCCGCCGGAGCACGCGGGGCTGCACCTCATCCAGCAGATCCGCGACGAGGCGCACCGCTTCGCCATCGT
>CAZVHU010000107.1:4510-12246 GCA_964627075.1 uncultured Enterobacteriaceae bacterium
CGTCGGCCACCGCGCGCGCCGCGGCAAGGCGCGCACCACTTCCGCGCTCTCCGAGATCCCCGGGGTCGGCGACAGGCGCCGCCAGAGGCTGCTCGCGCACTTCGGCGGGCTGCAGGGGGTGCAGGCCGCCGCGGTGGACGAGATCGCCAAGGTCGAGGGCATGAGCCGCGCGCTCGCCGAGAGAATCTACCGGCACCTGCACGCCTGACGATGTTCAGCCTCCCCAATCTGATCACCTGGGCGCGGATCCTGATGATCCCGCTGATCGTCGGCGTGTACTACGTGCCCGGCGAGTGGCTGTCGTACTGGGAAAAGAACACCGCCGCGACCGCGATCTTCGTCTTCGCCGCCGTCACAGACTGGCTGGATGGCTGGCTCGCGCGGCGCCTGAACATGATGTCGGCCTTCGGAGCGTTCCTCGACCCGGTGGCCGACAAGCTGATCGTGGTCGGCGCGCTGATCGTGCTGCTGCAGCTGGAGCGCGTCGAGGCCGTGGTCGGCCTCATCATCATCGGCCGCGAGGTGGCGATCTCGGCGCTGCGGGAGTGGATGGCGCGGGTGGGGCAGGTGAAGAGCGTGGCGGTGGCCTTCGTCGGCAAGCTCAAGACCGCCAGCCAGATGGTGGCGATCCCGCTGCTGCTCTACCACGACACGCTCTTCGACGTGCTCGACTGCCAGTGGCTGGGCACGATCCTGATCAACGTCGCGGCGGTCCTGACGGTGGTGTCGATGCTCTACTACCTGCGCAAGGCGCTGCCGCACGCCGGTGTATAATCTGCGCCTCACTCAGGCGGGAGTAGCTCAGTTGGTAGAGCGTAACGTTGCCAACGTTAAGGTCGCGAGTTCGAGACTCGTCTCCCGCTCCAGCTTAAGCTAGGGAAGGCCGCGAGGCCTTCCCTTTTTCGTTGCATCCCGCGGCGGGATGGCAGAGTGGTCATGCAGCGGCCTGCAAAGCCGTGGACGCCGGTTCGATTCCGACTCCCGCCTCCAAGGAAACCGTGTCGTGACCCGCGTCAGCGGGCCACTTTGCCCGGGTGGCGAAACGGGTAGACGCAAGGGACTTAAAATCCCTCGGCGAAAGCCGTGCCGGTTCGAGTCCGGCCCCGGGTACCCGCTCCCGTTGCGGGAAGTGTAAAGTGTGACTTTACAGTCAGGCCCCTGGAGCCGGCCGCTCGAGCGTGAGCCGGATGCGGTTGCGCCCGAAGACATACGCGTAGTCGCGCGCCGCGGCCAGCTCGCTGGTGAGCAGCACGCCGAGGCCCCCGACCTTGAACCGCTCCATGGTGGTGTCGGGAGACTTGAGCTTCAGGTGCGCGTACGGGTTGAAGGGCGGCGCCACGTCCTCGTAGGTGACGCGCACCGCGCCGGTCGACGCGTCCAGCGTCACCCACACCGGGTCGTCGCAATCGCCGCGGTGGCCGTGGCGCACGGTGTTGGTGAACAGCTCCTCCAGCACCAGGTTCAGGCGCAGCAGGTGCGGCCGCCCGACCCCCGCCGTCGTGCAAAAAGTCTCGACGAAGGCCGCCAGCGCGCGCAAAGCGTCCATGCGGGCCGGAAACATCGCACAGTGCGCGGGGTTCAGGGTTTTATCTCCGCGTCCGGGCCATTATAGAATCGGGCCGTTGATCCAAAGGAGAGCTCCATGCGCTGGATAGTGACAGGTTTTCTGGTTGCGTTCGCGATGTCGGCCTGGGCGAACGAGGTCGGGCAGATCAAGGTGGCAAAGGGGGCAGTGCACGTCGAGCGGGATGGGCAGAAGCTCCCCGCGGCGGTGGGAATGCCGGTGCGCCAGTCCGACACGCTCGTCACCGGCGCCGACGGCTCGGTGGGCGTGACCTTCACCGACAACAGCCTGCTCTCCGCCGGCCCGGGGAGCGTGCTCGTGATCGAGCGCTACGCCTTCGATTCCACCACGCACGCCGGCCAGTTCGACGCCTCGCTGCAAAAGGGCACGCTGGCGGTGGTCTCCGGAAAGATGGTCAAGCAATCGCCCGACGCGATGCGCGTGAAGACGCCGTCCTCGGTCATGGGCGTTCGCGGCACCGAATTCGTCGTCAAGGTGGACGCGCCGGGAAGCTAGGCCGGTGGGCGCAGTCTTCTTCGCGGCGATGATCGCGGCGGTGCTGCTGTTCCGCGAGGCGCCGCCGCAGGCCGCGGTCGAGGAAACGGTCGTCGTGCTGCCCAGCCCGGGCGGCGGCTCGGGGACGGTGGTGGTGCAGCGGGGCGGCGCGCAGCAGGTGCTGAACCAACCCTACGCCGCGAGCCGCATCAAGGGCGATGGTCCGCCGCAAGCCGCGCGCAGCTCCGAATCCGAAGTGCGGGGGATGTTCGCCGCGACGCTCGGCGCGCTTCCCGGCCGGCCGGCTTCGTTCATGCTCTATTTCGTCACCGGCAAGGACGAGCTGACCGACGAGTCGCGCGCGCAGCTCCAGAAGGTGCTCGCGGACATGAAGTCGCGGCCCGTGCCCGACGTCGCGGTGATCGGCCATACCGACACGGTGGGCAGCACGGATTCGAACGACGCGCTGTCGCTGCAGCGCGCGGTGCGCGTGAAGGAAATCCTCGCGGGCGCCGGCATCGATGCCGCGCGCATCCAGGTGAGCGGCCGGGGCGAGCGCGAGCTGCTCGTTCCCACCGCGGACAACGTCCCCGAGCCGCGCAATCGGCGCGTGGAGATCAGCGTTCGATAGCGCCGGCTAGGGTTGCGGGACGGCGCGGCGGCCGACGTCGGCAAGCGTCGCGCCCGCGGCGCGCGCTTCGCCGGGACCTTTCCAGCGCAGGCACAGCATCGTGATGTCGTCGTACTGCTCGGCCCCCGCGCCGAAGCGGCGCACGTCGGCGTCCACCGCAGCGAGCGTTTCCTCGGGCAGCGCCGCGTCGGACAGAACGGCGAGCTGCGCGACGAGGCGCGCCGCGCCGTAGAGCTCGCCGCGCGAGTTCATCGCTTCGGTGATGCCGTCGGTGACGACCGCCAGCGTCTCGCCAGCCGCCATCTGGCGAAGCGCCGAGGGATACTCGTAATCCTCCATCACGCATAGCGGCGGGCCGCCCGGGTGCTCCAGGCGCTCGGGTTGCGCGCCGGGCCGCCGGGCGTAGGGCGGCTCGTGGCCCGCGTTGCAGAAGGCGAGCGTCCCGGTGCGCAGGTCGAGCACGCCGGCGAACGCGGTGATGAACAGCGACTCCTTGTTGTCGCGCGCGATCTCGGCGTTGGCGCGCATCAGGATCGTTCCCGGGTCGTCGCCGCCGCGAAGCGCGATGCTCTTCAGCAGCGACTTGGCGAGCGCCATGAAAAGGCTCGGCGCAAGGCCCTTGCCCGAGACGTCCGCCACGACGAAGAACAGGCGATGCGCGTCCAGCATGAAGCAGTCGTAGAAGTCGCCGCCCACCGTGCGCGCCGGGACCAGCCGCGCCGCGAGGTCTATCCGCGGCTCGCCGGCGAACACCTGGCGCGGGTCGGGGAGCAATCCCACCTGGATGCGGCGCGCCGCCTCGAGCTCGCCCGCGAGCCGCGCCTGCGCCTCGCGCAGCGCCTGGCGCTGGCGTTGCGCCTCGGCCAGCGTGCCCGCCATCACCGCGCCGAAAACGGCGAGCGCGCCCAGGACCGGGATCGCCACGTCGAGCAGCCAGCCGGCGCGAAAGAGCGCGATGCCGGCCGCGGCAAGCGCGGCGAGCGCCGCGAGCAGGATCGCCGCCGCGTGCCAGGCGCGAACGGCGGGCACGGCGAGCACGAGCAAGAGCCCCACGGCCGCAAGGAGAAGCGGCTCGATCCAGCGCGCGCCCGCGACGCGCCGCAGGAACCTGCCGTCGAACACCTGTTCGAGGAGCTGCGCGTGCACCTCCACGCCGGCGATGCGTTCGCCGAGCGGCGTGCCCTTGAAGTCGAGCAGCCCCAGGCCCGTCACGCCGACGAGCACGAGCTTCGAGTCGAAGGTGCCGGGCTTCACCTTGCCGGCGAGCACGTCGGCGGCGGAGACGAAGCGCTCGGCGTCGTGGCGCCCGTAGTGCAGCCACATGGAGCCATCGGGCTCGACCGGGATCGCGAGGTCCCCGATCGTCAGCCGGTCGCGAGCGAGGCCAAGGAACGACACGCCCGCGGCGATGCGCAGCATCTCGATGGAAAGCGCAGGCACCACAGTCCCCGAGACGCGCGCGGCGAGCGGCACCTGGCGCACGCCGCGCTCGCCCGAATCGACGTTCAGGAGTCCGCGGCCGGCGGCGGCGCGTTCGAGTTCGGGGCGATTCTGCAGGCTGCTCTCAAAGCGTCGCAGCGCGGGCTCGCCGCCCGGGGCGATTTTCACCGGCGCGGCCTGTGGCGGCTGCGGGGTTCGCCGCTCGCGCCCTTCGAGCGCTGCGATGCCGAGCACCACCTTGTTGCCTTGAATCGCTCGCGCGAGCGCCGCATCGGCTTCCGGCGAGGAGCGGTCGGGCTCGCTGAACACGATGTCCACCCCGATCGCCGCGGGCTTGCCTTGCGCGATCGCGCGCACCAGCTCGGCGGTGAGCGTGCGCGGCCAGGGCCATTGCCCGTGTTCGTGCAGCGCGTGCTCGTCGATCGCGACGATGACGACGGGCGCGGAGATGCGCTCGCGCGGCGCAAGGCGCTGGCAGGCGTCGAACAGCGCCTGCCGCAGCGGCAGCAGGGCGGGCGGTTGCACCGCTGCAAGCAGCACGCACGCCGCGAGCACGAGGAGCGCGGCGAGCCGCGGGCCCGATGCGAGACTCACAGGTCGATCTCCAAGCCATCGTAGGCTGCCGAGATGCGAAGCGGCTGCGCACCGCGCGTCAGCTCCTCGAAGCGGCGGGTCTCGTTCAGGACCCGCTCGATGGTGGCGTCGCTGTAGGACGGCTCGTGGTGGAACAGCACGAGGTGGCGGGCGCCGGCGCGCTGGCACAGTTCGACGCCGACGATGTTGGAGGAGTGGCCCCAGTCGGCCTTGACCGAGATCGCGTCGGCGAGCGAGTACATGGCGTCGAAGACGACGAGGTCCGCGTCGCGGAAGAACGCGACGAAGGCGTCGCTTCCGGCCTGGTCCTCGAGCTTGTGCTCGGAATCGGTGGTGTAGACGAACGACTTGCCCTGCGACTCGAAGCGGTAGCCGTAGGAGTCGCCCGAGTGCAGCTGGATCTTCGGCGTCACGGTGAGCGCGCCGAGCCGATGGGGCGCGCCCGGCTCGAGCTTCACGAACTCGATCGTGGCGCCGAGCTGGCCGAACTCCACCGGGAAGCAGGGCGCGGCCTGCTGCAGCCGAAACGCTCGCTCGAGCACCGCGTGGCAGCCGTGGATGCGGATTCGCGTCCCGGGCACGTAGGCGGGGCCGAAGAACGGGAACCCCATGATGTGGTCCCAGTGCACGTGCGACATGAACACGTTCACCGTCGCGGGCTTGCCGCCCTGGCGCGCGAGCACGTGCGCGCCGAACGCCCGCGCGCCGCTGCCCATGTCGCAGACGAGGTATTCCTCGCCGCCCGTTTCCAGCTCGACGCACGCCGAGTGGCCGCCGAAGGTGTGCGTGAGCGCGAAGGGCAGCGAGCCTTGCGCGAAGGCGTAGGCTTCGCCAACGGAGGCAAAGCGCCGGCCGCCGGCGGCGAGGAGCGCCTGCGCGACCTTGTCGCGGACGTCCGCGGAGGTGAGCGCGACCGGGATCGAGCCGCGGGTGCCCCAGAAGCGGACGCGCACGCTTCAGCCCTGCGCGAGCGCGGCCGCCGCGCCGGGCGACACCGAGGCGAGCGCCTCGCGCAGCGTCGGGAACACCTCGAGCACGCGGTCGAAGCGGCTGATCTGGAAAATTTCCGCCACCACCGGCTGCATCGCCGCCACCAGGATGCGGCCCTTGCGCGCCCTGGCCTCGCGCGCGGCGAGCATGAAGCAGCGCAAGCCCGCGCTCGAGACGTACTCCATGCCCGAGAGGTCGAGCACGATCGCGCGGCCCGCATCCGCCGAAGCCTCCACCTGCGGCGTGAGCTCGGCGCGAAAGGCCTCGGCGTTCTCGTGGTCGAGCCTTCCCGCGGGCGAAATCACGCAGGCATCGGCGAGGTTGCGTTGGGCAAGGGCCATTTCGCGTCGGGCGAGGGCGGGGCTGCGCTATTCTAAATTGATGCGGCTAGAATGCGTTTCCATGCGGAGCAAGCGCGCGAAACCGGCCCTGGAGCGCATCGAGCGCGCTGCCGAGTGGCTTCACAAGGCGCACGAGGCGCGCGACCGCTTCGCGCTGCTCCCGCAGGACCTCGCGCCGCGCACGGCCGAGGAGGCCTACGCCATCCAGGGCGAGTTCGTAGGCATGCGCGCGCGCACGCTGGGGTCGGTGGCGGGCTACAAGATCGCGCTCACCACGCCGCAGATGCGCGCCATGATGAAGATGCAGGACTCGATCGCCGGCGAGATGCTGGAGAAGACCATCCTGCGGAGCCCGGCGCTGGTGCGCGCCAGGGACTACGTGCGGCTGCTGGTCGAGTTCGAGATCGCGTTCGAGCTGGCGGAGGACCTGCCCGCGGTGGGCGCACCCTACACGCGCGACAGCGTGGCGAAGGCGGTGGGCGCGGTGATGCCGGCGCTCGAGCTCGCCGACGATCGCAACGCCGACTACGCGGTGCTTCCCGGCAACTCCCTCATGATGATCGCCGACAACGCCTGGAACGAAGGCGCGGTGCTCGGCGCGCCGGTGCGCGACTGGCGCTCGATCGACCTCGCGGGCCTGCGCGGCGTGGCGAGCATCAACGGCAAGCAGGTGGGGGAGGGCTACGGGCACGACACGATGGGGCATCCGCTCGAGGCGCTCGCGTGGGTGGCGAATAACCTCGCGGCGCGCGGGCTGGGGCTGTGGCGCAGCGACGTCGTGATCACCGGGAGCCTGGTCACCACCAAGTACCCGAAGCCCGGCGACGTGATCCGCTTCGACGCGGGCCCGCTTGGCGAGGTTTCCCTGCACGTGGATTGACGCGCCGCGCTGTGCGTCGTTGACATGCGTCAACGCACCGCGCCGCCGGGGCTTGAAGGCCCGCCCGCGCGGGCGCTGAATGTGCGCATCTTCTGGCCGCGAGGCGGGAGGTGTCCATGTCGATGATCACCGCGCTGGTGGTGGCGTGCGTCGTGCTGGCGGCAATCGCTCTTTTCAACGGCATCGCGTCCATGGCCCACGGCGGGCCACAGGACGAGCGCGAGAGCCATCGCCTGATGTTCAAGCGGGTCGCCTGGCAGGGCGCCGCGGTGCTGTTCGCCCTGCTCGGGGCGATGACGGCGCTGCGCTGAAGCGCTGATATTCGGACCGGCGGCGAGGAGCTCGCCGGCCCGCGCAGGCGTCAGAGCTTGTGGCGCTCGAGAAAACCCGCGAGCGCGCAGTTGAATGCGTCCGGCTGGTCCATCGGCCCGAGATGCCCGCAGCCTTCCAGAAGCACGTAATCGGAGCCCGGGATCCTCGCCGCCATGCGTGCCATGACGGAGGCGGGCGCCGTGCGGTCGTCGCTGCCGGCGACGAGCAGCGTGGGAACCTTGATCGCGGGAAGGAGCGCCCGCCGGTCGAAGGTGGTGAGCATCGTCACCGCCTTGCGGTAGGTCTCGGGCGGAATTCCCGACATCACCTTCTGCGCGAGGGCGAGGCCCGCGGGATCGGATTTCGTGCCCGCCATCGGCGGCATGAGCTGCGCCGCGATCTGCGCCATGGTCTGGCCGGCGTCCAGGGGCCCTACGCGCTCGGCGACGAACTGTTTGGCGAAGTCGCCCCCCGCGCCGCCGAACGATG
>CAZVHU010000108.1:0-12189 GCA_964627075.1 uncultured Enterobacteriaceae bacterium
TCGGATCGGCCGGAAACCGCCGCTTCAACCTTCAACTACGTTTGGGACATCCCCCACTTCGGGATCCGGCGGCCGGGGCCTAGAAGGGGTAGGGCGTCGCCTTGTCCTGGATCGTCACCCACTGCCACTGGGTGAACTCCTCCCAGTTGGCCACCCCGCCGTGTCGGCCGCCGTTGCCGGATGCGCCGCGGCCGCCGAACGGCACCCAGGGCTCGTCGGCCACGGTCTGGTCGTTGACATGGATGATCCCGGTCTTGAGCTTCGCGGTGAAATTCATGGCGCGCTCGACCGACTGGGTGATCACGCCGGTCGACAGGCCGTACTCGGTGGCGTTGTTGAGCGCAATCGCCTCCTCGTCGGTGTCGAACTCGACCACCGCGAGCACCGGGCCGAACACCTCCTCGGTGTAGACGCGCATGTCGGGCCGCACGTTCTCCAGCACCGTCGGCGCGTAGAACAGCTTCTCGTAGGTGCCGCCGGCGCGCAGCACCGCGCCCTTGGCGACCGCGTCTTTGACGATGCCGTCGATCCTCTCGATCTGCCGGCCGTTGATGATCGGCCCCAGCGCGCACGGTCCCGCGCTCGGGTCGCCCACCGGCAGGTTCTTCGCCTTCGCCACCAGGCGCTCGGTGAGGTCGCGCGCGATCTTGCGCTGCGCGAGCACCGTGCCCGTGGCCATGCAGATCTGCCCCTGGTGAAGATACGCGCCCCAGGCGGCGCTGGAAGCGGCCACGTCGAGGTCGGCATCGTCGAGCACGATGGTGGAATTCTTGCCGCCCAGCTCGAGCGTCACGCGCTTGAGATGTTTGCTGGCGAGCTCGCCGACGCGCTTGCCGGCGGCGGTCGAGCCCGTGAAGGAGATCATCGCGATGTTCGGGTCCTTGATGAGCGCCTCGCCCACCGCGGCATCGCCGGGCAGCACGTGCAGCAGCCCCGCGGGCAACCCCGCTGCCTCGAATAGCCGCGCCAGCATGAAGCCGCCCGTCACCGGAGTGTTCGGGTCGGGCTTCAATACCACCGCGTTGCCGAGCGCGAGCGCCGGCGCCACCGCGCGCGCGGAAAGAATCAGCGGAGCATTGAACGGCGAGATGATGCCCACCACGCCGTGCGGCACGCGCCGCGCGAAGCTCATGCGCTTCGGGCCCGAGGGCAGCATCATGCCGGGCGGCTGGGTGGCGATCGACGCGGCCTCGAGCAGGATCCCGGTGACCATGTGCAGCTCGAAGTCGGCCTTGGGCGGGATCGAGCCCGTCTCGCGCACGATCCAGCCGCGCATCGAGTCGCTGTGCGCTTCCAGGAGCTGCGCCGCGCGCCGCAGCACCGCGGCACGCTGGTCGGCGGGGGTCGCTGCCCACTCGACCTGCGCCGCGGCCGCCGTCTTCGCCGCCTCTGCGACGTCCTCGGCGTCGGCAAAGCCCACTTCCGTCAGCACCTTGCCTGTCGCGGGCTCGACCACTTCGCGCGTGCCGCCCTTCGCCATCTGCCAGCGGCCGGTGAACACCTTGCCCTTCCACGCGTTCTCGGCCGCGATGGTGACGGCGGTGGTTTGCTGTTGCGCCATGAAAAGTCCTCCCTTCCAGGTCAATGTTCCGGGTTTCGTCTCGGCGCCGAGGTAGGCCGCGCGCAGGCGCTCGGACTTGAGCAACCTGCCAGCCTGGCCTTTCATCACCACGGCACCGCGCTCGATCACGTAGGCGCCCTCGGCGATCGCGAGCGCCTTGGCCACGTTTTGCTCGACGAGAAGAATGGTAACGCCGTCGTCGCGGATGCGGCGCACGATCGACAGTAGCTCGTCCACCATCTTGGGCGCAAGCCCGAGCGACGGCTCGTCGAGCATCAGCAGCCTCGGCTTGCCCATCAGCGCGCGCCCCACCGCGAGCATCTGCTGCTCGCCGCCCGACATGGTGCCGGCGAGCTGCGCGCGGCGCTCGGCGAGCTTGGGGAAGAACCGGAACACGCGCTCGAGGCGCGCGGCGCGCTCGCCGCGCGGCAGCAGGTAGCCCCCGAGCTCCAGGTTCTCGCGCACCGAGAGGTGCGGGAACAGCTGGCGCCCTTCGGGCACCTGCGCGAGGCCCTGCGACACGATCGCCGCGGGCGCATCGGGAAGCGGCGCGCCGTCGAGCAGCACTTCGCCCGAGCGCGGAATCAAACCCGAGAGCGCGCGCAGCAGCGTCGTCTTGCCAGCGCCGTTCGGGCCGACGACGACGGTAAGCTCGCCCGGGGGCGCCTCCAGCTCGACCTTCTCCAGCACGCGGATGCCGCCGTAACCGGCGGAGAGCCCGCGCACCACCAGGCCCGCGCCCTTCGGCGCCTCGCTCACGCCGCTGCCTGTTTTTTGCGTCGCCATCTCAGGCCGCCTGCTTCATCGCTTCGCCTTCCTCGCCCAGATAGGCCTCGATCACCGCCGGGTCCTTCGCCACGGCGCGCGGATCGCCGTCGGCGATCTTACGCCCCTGGTGCAGCACCGCCACGCGCTCGACATGGCTCATGAGCACGCGCACCGCGTGCTCGATCCAGATCACCGCCACGCCCAGCTCGTCGCGCACGCGGCGGATCAACTGCGCGCTCGCATCCACCTCGGCGTGCGTCAGGCCCGCCGCCACCTCGTCGAGCAGCAGCGCGCGCGGCCGCGCGCCGAGCGCCATGCCGATCTCGAGCAGCCGCTGGCGCGCGGGCGTGAGCGCGCCCGCCGGGACCGCTGCGACCTCCGCCAGCCCGAGGAAGCCGAGGATCGCGCGCGGCTCGTCGAAGGCGTCGTGCGCGTGCTTGCGCCTGCGCCCGGCGAACTCGAGGCCAAACCTCACGTTGTCCTCGGCGCTCATGTCGCGGAACACGCGCGGCGTCTGGAAGGTGCGCGCCACGCCGTGCGCCGCAAAGACGTGCGCGGGCTTGCCCGTGAGATCGTCGCCGCCGATCACGAGCCGCCCCGCGTTGGGCGCGAGCACGCCCGAGAGCGTGTGAAAGAAGGTCGTCTTGCCGGCGCCGTTGGGGCCGATGATGCCCACGAGCTCGCCGCCGTGCACGTCGAGCTCGACGTTGTCCACCGCGACCAGGCCGCCGAAGCGCACCGACACGCCCTTCGCAGAGAGCAGCGCCTCAGGCACCGGCCTTCCTCCAGCGCCAGCGCGCCACCAGCGACGCGAAGCCCCCCGGCAGGTAGAGCACCAGCACGATGAGCAGCGCGCCGAGGATCAGCAGGTAGGCGTACGGGAAACGCAGCCTCAGCAGCTCGCTCAGGATGCTGAACACCACCGCCGAGACGATCGGCCCGATGAGGGTCTGCGCGCCGCCGATCATGGCGATGAGCACGGTCTGGAAGCCGATGAACGGGTTGAACACCGACGCGGGTTCGATGTAGGTCCAGCGCACTGCGACCGCGGCGCCGAGCGCGCCGGCGAACGACGCCGCGAGCGCGAAGCCCGCGATCTTGGCGCGGCGCGTGTTCACGCCCAGCGTCTGCGCGCGCTCCTCGTCCGAGCCGATGCCGGAGAGCGCGAGGCCGAAGCGGCTGGCGCGCACCACGGCGCAGGCCGCGACCGCCGCGCCGGCGATGAGGAGCACCGTGAGGTACACCATCCACGACTCGGGCGGATCGGAAATCACCCGCCCGACGGTCTTCGCGTAGGACTTCTCGGCGTAGGTGATCGCGTGGCGCACGAGCTCCCCGAGGCCGAAGGTGATCACCGCGAAATAGGCGCCCCTCAAATGCAGCACCGCTGCGCCCACGATCGCGGCGAACGCGGCGGCGGCGAGCGCACCGAGCGGCACGACGAGCCCGTAGGGCAGCGTGCCGTAACCCCAGGCGGTGATGTAGGCGCCGATGCCGAAGAAAGCCGCGGTGGCGAGCGACAGGTAGTTGGTTGCGCCCGAGAACATCGCCCAGCTCACCGCGAGGCCCACGAACATGAGGCAGCTCAATGCGAGAGAGAGCATGAAGTCGGACGCGAGCCACGGCAGCGCAGCAAGCGCCAGCGCCACCACGATCAGCGCGCCGAGGTCCTGACGGAGGCGGGGGTTCAGGCTCATCGGGCGAACAGTCCCTTGGGGCGCGCAAGCAGCACGGCGATGAACACGCCGTAGGAGAGCAGCATCTTGAACGACGGGTTGGTGAAGTGCATGCCGAAGGCTTCCACGAGGCCCAGCAGCAGCCCGCCCACGAGGCACCCTGCGGCGCTCCCCAACCCTCCGAGCGTGATGACGATGAGCGCCGTCACCGTGTAGGGCTCGCCCATCCCCGGCGTGATCTCGTAGATCATGGACAGCAGCCCGCCGGCGACCCCGGCGAGCGCGAGCCCGGCGCCGAACACCACCGGGTGCAGCACGGCGGTGTCGATGCCGACGAGCTGCGCGCCGGTCGGCGACTGCATCATCGCGCGCACCGCCTTGCCGATGAGCGTCCAGCGCAGGATCGCGAGCAGCACCAGGCTCGCGGCGACCGCGAAGCAGAACGCGAGCAGGCTGTTGGCAGCGAAGCGCGCCCCTGCGATCTCGACCGCGTCGGCCATGAAGGAGTAGCCGCGCATGTCCGCGCCCCAGGCGAGGTAGACGGCGTTCTGCACCAGGTACATCAGGCCGAAGCCCACCAGGAGGCTTCGCGCCTCGATCACCTCGACCGACGGCGAGGTGCGCGCGATGCGGCGAAAGCACAAGCGGTAAACGACGATGCCGCCGAGAAACAGGACGAGCGCCACCGCCGGCAGGAACACCACCGGGTTGACGCCGAGCGTCGTGTGCGCGAGCCAGGTGAGGTAGGCGCCGAGCATCAGGAACTCGCCGTGCGAGATGTTCATGATGCGCATCAGCCCGTACTGCAGGTTCAACCCGATCGCCACCACGGCGTAGATGCCGCCGATGATCAGCCCGGACGCGGCCAGCTCAAGCCAGAAACCCATGGAGACGCGAAGCCGCTAGATGCAAAAAGGCCCTGCGGCATGGCCGCAGGGCCCGGTCGAGGATAGCAGCGCCTACTTCCAGCTCGGCTTCGGGAACAGCGCCGGCGCCGTCGCCAGCTGCGGCGGCCACACGACTTCGAACTCCCTGCCCTGCCACTGGCTCACCACGCCCGGCGTGGTGACGTTTTCGCCGTTCTTGAAGCGCACCTTGCCGATCACGGTGTCGTATTCGCCGCTGGCGATCGCGTCGCGCAGCGCCTTGCGGTCCAGCCCCACCTTGGCGACCGCCTGCTCCATCACCTGCAGCGCCGCCCAGGAGTGCGCGCTCGCCCAGCGGTCGGGCTCCTTCTTGTGGCGCGCCACGTGCGCGTCGAAGTAGGCCTTGGCCGCCGCGCTCGACTTCGGGTTGAGCGTCCCGAGTCCCATCACGCCCTCGACGGTGGGCCCGAGCTTGTCGCGGTAGAACGCGAACGCGGTGCCGACCGCGGTGTAGAAGGCCTTCGGGTTGAACGCGATCTCGCGCGATTGCGCCGTGATGAGGAAGGTGTCGGGTGGGTACGAGAGGGCGATGAACGCGTCCGGGTTCTTCACCTTGATGTCGTTCAGCACCGGCTTCAGGTCCTTGACGCCGAGCGGGTAGCTCTTCTTCTCGATGATCTTGATGCCCTTTTCCTTGAACGACTGCTCCAGGCCCGCCGACTGCTCCAACCCGAACAGGTCGTCGACGTAGATCAGCGCCGCGGTGTTCGTGTTGCGCGCCTTGAGGAACTCGGCGAGCGCGTCCATCATGCGGTCGGGCTGCTGCAGGATGGCGAAGAAGTACGGGTTCTTCATGCCGAGCAGCTTCCGCCCGGTCGCAGTGGGCGCGATCATCGGGTAGCCGTACTTCTGGATGAGCGGCATCATCGCGAAGTTGGCGCCGGTGCTCCAGGGCGGCAGGATGAGATCGACCTTGTCGCTGCCCATGAGCTTTTCGTAGGTGCGCACCACGGTCTCGGTCTCGCTGCGGTCGTCGAACCCCACCAGCTCGACCTTGCGCTTCTTGCCCTTGACGTTCATGCCCCCGGCGGCGTTCACCTGCTCGGCCCACATGATGTAGTTGGGCTCCTGGGTGGTCTGCGCACCGATCGACCAGGGTCCGGTGCGCGCGATGGCGTAGCCGATGCGGACCGGCCCGTCCTGCGCGAGCGCCGGCAGCGCCGCTGCGAGCGCGAGCGCCGCGAGCGAAAGTCCCTTCACGATGCGACAGAGCTTCATGGTCCCCCCTCCCCGATTGCGATGCGAAAAGGCGTTGATGCTAGAGCCGCGGGGCAGCCCCGTCTACAGCGGCGATTGGTGCGGCGCAGCAGCCAGCTAGAGGATGCCGTGGCGCCTGAAGACGTCGGCGAGCTTTTCGCCGCGCGCGAGCGCCTCGCGGGTGGCGTTCTCGCCGCGCACCTTGTCGAGCGCCGCGGCGATCACGCGCTCCTCCGCCGCGCGCGGGATCACCACCACGCCGTCGGCGTCGCCGAAGACGAGGTCGCCCGGTTCGATTCGCACGCCGGCAACCACCGCAGGCACGTCGATCGCCATCACCTTGCCGCGGCCCCTGGAGTCGAGCGGCCCGATGCCGCTGTGGAACACCGGGAACTTCATCTCGCGGATCGCGCGCACGTCGCGCACCAGGCCGTCCATCACCGCGCCGGCGGCGCCGCGCGCGCGCGCCGCCGTCGTGAGCAGCTCGCCCCACGGGCCGATGCGCCCGCTCTCGCCGCAGGCAAACACGGGGACCTCGCCCGGCTTCAGGTCGTCCACCAGCCGGATTTCCAGCTCGTACGGATTCTCGCCCTCGGGCGCGTCATAGACGTCCATGTAGAGCGCAGTGCGCGCGCGGCCGCAGAGCACGAGCGATTCGTCCAGCGGCCGGATGCGCGCAGCGAGCGCCTGCTGGCGGTAGCCGGCGGCATCGAGGCAATCCGAGAGCACGGCGGTGAACAGCTTCATGCGGAGCGCTTCGAAGTCCTGCGCCATCGGTCTGCCTCCTTGCGGAACGGGGATGATAGCGGCGCCGCGGCGGGAGTAGAATCGCAGCCTCTCCAAGGAGACCCCGCATGAATGCCCCGAGCCAGGCAGGCCTTCCCACCGTCGACCTGAAGGATCCGAAGCTTTTCCGCGACCAGTGCTACGTGGACGGCGCATGGGTCGGCGCGCAGAAGACTTTCCCGGTGACCAACCCGGCCACCGGGGTGACCCTGGCCAACGTGCCGGATCTCGGCGTGGCCGAGGTGCGCCGCGCGATCGAGGCGGCGAACGCCGCCTGGGCGGGCTGGCGCGCGAAGACCGCCAAGGAGCGCGCCGCGATCATGCGCAAGTGGTTCGACCTCATCCTGGCGAACCAGGAGGACCTCGCGCAGATGCTCACCGCCGAGCAGGGAAAGCCCTTGACGGAGTCGCGCGGCGAGATCGCCTACGGCGCCTCGTTCATCGAGTGGTACGCCGAGGAAGGCAAGCGCGTTTACGGCGACGTCATCCCGCAGCACCAGGCCGACAAGCGGCTGCTGGTCATCAAGCAGCCGGTCGGCGTCACCGCGGCGATCACGCCGTGGAATTTTCCCAACGCGATGATCACGCGCAAAGTCGCGCCGGCGATCGCCGCCGGCTGCACCGTAGTGCTCAAGCCCGCCGAGCAGACGCCGCTGTCGGCGCTCGCGCTCGCCGAATTGGCCGAGCGCGCCGGCATGCCCAAGGGCGTGCTCAACATCGTCACAACCAACGACCCGGCGGCGGTCGGCGCCGAGCTCACCTCGAACCCGCTGGTTCGCAAGATCACCTTCACCGGCTCGACCGAGGTGGGCCGCATCCTGATGCGCCAGTCGGCCGAGCAGATCAAGAAGGTGTCGTTCGAGCTCGGCGGCAACGCGCCGCTCATCGTCTTCGACGACGCCGACCTGGACGCCGCGGTCGAGGGTGCGATCGCGTCGAAGTACCGCAACGCGGGCCAGACCTGCGTCTGCGCCAACCGCATCTACGTGCAGGACAGCGTCTACGACGCGTTCGCCGCGAAGTTCGCAGAGAAGGTGAAGGGCTTCAAGGTCGGGCCGGGCACCGAGCAGGGCGTGGTGATCGGGCCGCTCATCGACCAGCAGGGCATCGCCAAGGTCGAGAGCCACGTCAAGGACGCCACCGCCAAGGGCGGCAAGGTGATGCTCGGCGGCAAGCGGCATGCGCTCGGCGGCCTCTTTTTCGAGCCCACCGTGCTGACGGAAGTGAACGAGGGCATGCAGCTCGCGCGCGAGGAGACCTTCGGGCCGGTGGCGCCGCTGTTCCGCTTCAAGACCGAGGCCGACGTGATCCGGATGGCGAACGCCTCCGAGTTCGGGCTCGCGGCCTACTTCTTCGCGCGCGACGTCGGGCGCGTGTTCCGCGTCGCCGAGGCGCTGGAAGCGGGCATCATCTCGGTGAACACGGGAATCTTTTCGCAGGAAGTCGCGCCCTTCGGCGGCGTGAAGCAGTCGGGCATCGGCCGCGAGGGCTCGAAGTACGGCATCGAGCCCTTCCTCGAGGTGAAGTTCATCTGCCTCGGCGGGATCTGACGCACCCGGCGCGATGAGCGCGCCGGAATTCGCCTGGGTTCCCGACGCCGCGACGGTCGCGCAGGCGAACCTGACGGCGTTCCTGCGCGCGCTCGGCGTCGCGAGCTACGACGAGCTGCTCGCGCGCGCCGACCGCGAGCCCGAGTGGTTCTACGAAGCGCTGCTCAGGCACCTCGACTACCGCTTCTTCCGGCCCTACGAGCGCGTGCTCGACGAATCGCGCGGCGCGCCCTGGACGCGCTGGTGTGTCGGCGGCACCACCAACGTGGCGCTGAACGCGCTCGACCGCTGGCGCGGCACGCCCACCTATTCGAAGACCGCGCTCATCTGGGAAGGCGAGGACGGCGCGCGCCGCGAATACACTTACGCGGACCTTGACCGGGAAGTCTGCCGCTGCGCCGGGGCGCTGCGCTCGCTGGGCCTCGCGCGCGGCGAGGTCATCGCGATCTACATGCCGAACGTCCCCGAGGCGATGATCGCGATGCTCGCCGCGGCCAAGATCGGCGCCATCGTGATGCCGCTCTTTTCAGGCTTCGGCGCCGACGCGATGCTCTCGCGCCTCGAGCTCGGCAAGGCGAAGGCGCTCGTCACGGTCGACGGCACTACACGCCGCGGCAAGCCCGTGGACGCGAAGGCGATCGTGGACGAGGCGGCGGCTGGCGCGCCGACGCTCGAGCACGTGATCGTGCTCAGGCGCATGGGCAACCGCATCGCATGGCGGGCGGGGCGCGACCACTGGTGGCACGAGCTGCTCGAAGGGCAGCCGCCTGACGCGCCGACCGAGGAGATGGCGGCCGACGACCCCTACCTGCTCGTCTTCACCTCGGGCACCACGGGCAAGCCCAAGGGCGTGGTGCACGGGCACGCCGGCTTCCCGGCGAAGATCGTGATGGACCTCGCGCTATGCATGGACTTCAAGCCCTCCGACCGGCTGCTCTGGATGTCGGACATGGGCTGGGTGGTCGGGCCGCTCATCGTTTACGCCACCCCCATCGTCGGCGCCACGCTCGTGCTGGTCGAGGGCGCGCCCAACTTCCCCGACCCGGACCGGATGTGGCGCCTCGTCGCCGAGCACCGCGTCAGCTACCTCGGCATCGCGCCGACCACCGCGCGCACCTTCCTCGCGCAGGGCAGCGAACCGTGGAAGAAATTCGATCTTTCCGCGTTGCGCGTCATGGTCTCGAGCGGCGAGCCCTGGACTCCGGAAGCGTGGAAATGGCTCTTCGAGCGCGTGGGCGGCGCTCGCGTGCCGCTGCTCAACTTCTCCGGCGGCACCGAGATGATGGGGATCCTCGCCTGCTGCCTGTTGCGGCCGCTCAAGCCCTGCTCGTTCAACACCCCGGTGCCCGGCACCGGCGCCGACGTGGTGGACGGCGCGGGCAAAAGCGTCGCGCCAGGCACGGTGGGCGAACTCGTGATGCGCAGGCCGACGATGGGCCTCACCCGCAGCCTGTGGAACGAGGACCGGCGCTACATCGAGAGCTACTGGAGCACCTGGCCGAACATTTGGCACCACGGCGACTTCGCCAGCCGCGACGCCGACGGGCACTGGTACATCTGGGGGCGCTCGGACGACACGCTCAAGATCGCGGGCAAGCGCACCGGGCCGGCGGAGATCGAAGCGCTGCTCATGTCCACAGGAATGCTCGGCGAAGCGGCCGCGATCGGCGTGCCCGACCCGATCAAGGGCTCGGCGCTCGTGCTCGTCTGCGCGACCAGGGCCGGCGTCTCCGCTTCGCCCGAGCTCGAGGCCGAGCTCTCGAGGGTCGTCACCCACGGCCTGGGCACGCCGTTCAGGCCGAAGGCGGTGCTCTTCGTCCCCGACCTGCCCAAGACGCGGAACCTCAAGATCATGCGCCGCGTGATCCGCGCGGCCTACCTCGGCGAGAGCCCGGGCGACCTGTCCTCGCTCGTCAACCCGGAATCGATCGGCGAGATCGCTGCGCGCCGCTAGCGGCAAGGGGCGGGCGGCGCGCGGGGCGGCATGGAGGGCGCTGCGCGCCCGCTCAGCGATTCGAGGAACGCGACCAGGTCCGCGGACTCCGTCGCGCTCAACTTGAGCGGCCGCAGGAGGCTCTCGCCGTCGGCGTGCAGCCGGTCGAGGTCGAGCTCGGAGTAGTGCCGCACCACGTCGGCGAGCGTGGCGAGGCTGCCGTCGTGCATGTAGGGCGCAGTGCGCGCCGCGTCGCGCAGCGACGGCACCTTGAACTCGCCGAAGTTGCGGTGCTCGAGCGCGACGTGGCGCGTCTTCACAGCGCTCGCGCCGCCGCCTGCCGGTCGCTCGTCGTTGTGCCGCCCGAGGAGATTGAACGGGCTCTCCCGCAGCCGCTTGATGCCATCGTGGCGCCCCGGGTCGACGCCGCCGCCCGCGACGAAGAACCGGATGCCGATGTCGTGGAACTCGCCGTTGGTGAAGTTCGGGCCGAGGTGGCAGGCGTTGCACGCGCCTTTGCCTACGAAGATGCGCAGGCCCCGTTGCGCCGCGAGCGGGTAGCGCGCCTGCGCCGCGCGGTCGCCCTGCTCCAGCGCGTCGCGAAAGTCGTCGAACGCCGAGCGCCCGGACACGAGCGTCTCCAGGAACGCGGCGAGCGCCTTGCCCAGGTCCACGAACAGCGTTTCGTCCGAGGCGGGTGGCGGCGCGCCGAATGCCTGCTGGTAGCCGCAGGCGTACTGCGGATCATCCCGCACCAGCGCCGCCGCCTGCGCCATGCCGCCGCCCATCTCGCGCGCATCCAGGATCGGTCGCAGGCTTTGCGCCCAGAGCGAGTCGCCCGCGCCGCCCCAGCCGAACCAGCGGTTGTAGCGCGCGTTGAGCACGCTCTGCGTGTTGCGCGCGCCGCGCTCCAGGCCCTCGCCGGTCGCGCGGCCGTCCTGCCAGGCAAGGTACGGCACGTGGCAGCTCGCGCACAGCACCTTGCCGGAGGGCGACAGGCGCGGCTCGAAAAAGAGCCGCTCGCCGAGCGCGATCGCTTGCGCGTTGCCCGAGACACGGTTGGTCCGGTCGCGCGACCAGGGCGCGGGCCACGGGCCGTGGCGCAGGATCGCGGCGCGCTCGGCGTCGCTGAAGTCGAGCACCTGCGCTCCCGCGCCGGCAGCGGTGAGCGCGAGCGCTGCGGCGCAGGCGGCAAGCGCGCCGCGGGTCGCGGCCGCGGCGCAGCGCGTCATTCCAGCCGCACGCTGTCGGCGAAGCGCTCGCCGCCCGCCTCGAAGACGAACTCCCAGCGCCCCGGCATGTGAAACATCCACCCCTCGGTGCGAAAGCGTCCCTGCCCGAGCGCGCGCACGCCCGGCTTGTAGTTCATGCCGTGACGGTGCTCGGGCATTTGGGCACTGGCCGACGCAAGCGCCGGAAAATCTTCCCGATCGGGAAGATTCCCCCCCTTGGGGCACAGCGCGATCTCGACGGCGAAGTGCTCGCCTGCGGCGAGCCGCGCTGGAACCGTGCGGTAGGCGAGCGTGAGGCGCGCTCCATCGAGCACGCGCGCGCCCGGCAGCTCGCATGCGGGCGCGGCGCCAGCCGCGAGGGCGAGCGCGGCGCCGAGCGCGGCCGCCGCGCGCGAAGCCGCGGCTAGCGCAGCATGCCGCCGAAGAGCGCCTCGCCGTTCTTCCACGCAATGCGCTCCGCGACATCGGGCGGCAGCTCGGCGAGCCAGGCCCGCGACCAGTTGGCGTGCTCGGCCACGTAGTGCCAGCGCTCCGGCGTGAAGGTGTCGGTGCCGACCATG
>CAZVHU010000109.1:0-11985 GCA_964627075.1 uncultured Enterobacteriaceae bacterium
CGGCTCGTCCTGCTCGTTGTGGCCGAGCTTGCGGAAGCAGACGATGTCCACCACCACGTCCTTGTGGAAGCGCTGCCGGTAGTCGAGCGCAAGCTGCGTCACGAAGAGCACCGCCTCGGGGTCGTCGCCGTTGACGTGGAAGATCGGCGCCTCGACCATCTTCGCGACGTCGGTGCAGTAGGTGGTCGAGCGCGTGTCGCGCGGGTCCGAAGTGGTGAAGCCGATCTGGTTGTTGACGATCAGGTGCACCGTGCCGCCGGTGCCGTAGCCGCGCGTGTTGGAAAGGTTCAGGGTCTCCATCACCACGCCCTGCCCGGCGAACGCCGCGTCGCCGTGCACCAGCACCGGCAGCACCTCGTCGCCGGTCTTGTCGCCGCGGCGGCGCTGCCGCGCGCGCACCGAGCCCTCGACCACCGGGTTGACGATCTCCAGGTGCGAGGGGTTGAAGGCGAGCGACAGGTGCACCGGCCCGCCCGGCGTCGAGACGTCGGAGGAAAAGCCGTTGTGGTACTTGACGTCGCCCGAGGGCAGCTCGTGCGCGTGCTTGCCCTCGAATTCCAGGAACAGGTCGCCCGGCATCTTGCCCAGCACGTTCACCAGCACGTTCAGGCGCCCGCGGTGCGCCATGCCGATCACGATCTCCTGCACGCCGAGGCCGCCGGCGCGCTGGATCAGCTCATCGATCGCCGGGATCAGCGACTCGCCGCCCTCGAGCGAGAAGCGCTTCTGGCCGACGTAGCGCGTGTGCAGGTAGCGCTCCAGATGCTCGGCCTCGGTGAGCTTCTGCAGGACGCGCTTCCGGACCTCGGGCGGGTATTGCGGCAGCGCGCGGATCGGCTCGATGCGCTCCTGGATCCAGAGGCGCTGCGCGCGATCGGCGACGAACATGAACTCGAAGCCGATGTTGCGGCAGTAGGTGTCGCGCAGCGCCTGCAGCAGCGCCCGCAGCGGCGCGCGGTCCAGGCCCACGAACGAGCCCGCGCTCACCGCCTGGTCGAGGTCGGCCTCCGAAAGGTCGTAGTAGGCGGGCTCGAGCTCGGGCACCGCCGGGCGCGGCTGGCGCTTCAGCGGGTCGAGCGTCGCCCAGCGCGAGCCGGCGATGCGGTAAGAGGTGACCAGCATGAGCGCCGCCACCTGCAGGCGCTCCGCGCCGGGCGCGCCGGCGGGCGCGGCGCGCGCCGCGGCGCCGAGCTGGCCGGTCCTCGCGCGCTGCACGAACGACTCCACCACCGGCGCGTGCGCCACGTCCTTGACGCCCGCGCCGGGGAGCAGCTGCAGCTGGTCGAAATACTCGCGCCACTCCGCCGGCACCGAGCCGGGGTCGGCGAGGTAGCGCTCGTAGAGCTCCTCGATGAACGGCGCGTTGCCGCCGAACAGGTGCGAGCTGCCGAGGAGCTGCTGCATCATGGCCCGCGCCGCCTTCCCGTCAGCGATCGTCGAGCGCCGGCACCTCGCGGCGCGCCGCGCCGCGGTAGAGCTGGCGTGGCCGGCCGATCTTGTACTCGGGGTCGGAGATCATCTCCTGCCATTGCGCGATCCAGCCGACGGTGCGCGCCAGCGAGAAGATGCAGGTGAACATCGAGGTCGGGATGCCGAGCGCGCGCTGCACGATGCCGGAGTAGAAGTCCACGTTCGGGTAGAGCTTGCGGCCGACGAAGTAGTCGTCCTCGAGCGCGATCTTCTCCAGCGCGATGGCGAGCTTGAACAGGCGGTCGTTGGCGAGGCCCAGCTCCTCCAGCACCTCGTGGCAGGTCTCGCGCATGAGCTTGGCGCGAGGGTCGTAGTTCTTGTAGACGCGGTGGCCGAAGCCCATCAGGCGCACGCCCGAATTCTTGTCCTTGGCGCGCTTGATGAAATCGCCGACCTTGGACACGTCGCCGATCTCCTCGAGCATCTCGAGGCAGGCTTCGTTCGCCCCGCCGTGCGCCGGCCCCCACAGGCAGGCGATGCCGGCGGCGATGCAGGCGAACGGGTTCGCTCCCGAGGAGCCCGACAGCCGCACCGTCGAGGTCGAGGCGTTCTGCTCGTGGTCGGCGTGCAAAATGAAGATCCGGTCGAGCGCCCGCACCAGCACCGGGTTCACCTTGTACTCCTCGGCCGGCACCGCGAACATCATGCGCATGAAGTTGGCGGTGTAGCTGAGGTCGTTGCGCGGGAACACGAACGGCTGGCCGATGGCGTACTTGTAGGACATCGCCACGATGGTCGGCATCTTCGCGATCAGCCGGAAGGCCGCGATCTTGCGGTGCTCCGGGTCGGTGATGTCCAGCGAGTCGTGGTAGAAGGCCGACAGCGCGCCCGCCACGCCGACCATGGTCGCCATCGGGTGCGCGTCGCGGCGGAACCCGGTGTAGAAGCGCGCGATCTGCTCGTGCACCATGGTGTGGCGCGTCACCGTGCCGACGAACTCGTCGCGCTGCTTGCGGTCCGGCAGCTCGCCGTTGAGCAGCAGGTAGCAGACCTCCAGGAAGTCGCACTGCATCGCCAGCTGCTCGATCGGGTAGCCCCGGTAGAGCAGCACCCCCGCGTCGCCGTCGATGTAGGTGATGTTGGAGCTGCAGCTCGCGGTGGACAGGAATCCCGGGTCGTAGGTGAAGACGCCGGCCTGGCCGTAGAGCGCGCGGATGTCCACCACGTCCGGCCCGATGGTGCCGTGCATCACCGGGAACTCGACCTTGCGGCCGTCGTGCAGCGTCAGGGTGGCTTTGTCGTCCATGTCGGTCCTCTTTGCTCCTAGGCGGCGCGCAGGCGCGCCACGATTGCCCCGTGCCTCGGATCGTACCGCTCGCTGCGGCCGCTGACGACCGCCCAGAGGTCGTTGTCCTCGTACTCCAGAACTTCGGCGAGCTGCAGCGCTTCCGCGGCGCTCAGGGCCGCGCCGTGCCGGGCCAGGAAGCGCTCCAGCACGAGGTCCAGCTCCAGCAGCCCCCGCCGGCAGCGCCAGCGCAGCCGCTCGAGCTCGTCCCGCGTCACACCGAGCGCCTCACCATCAGCTCCTTGATCTTGCCGATCGCCCGCGTCGGATTGAGGCCCTTGGGGCAGGCGTCGACGCAATTCATGATGCTGTGGCAGCGGAACAGCCGGTAAGGGTCCTCGAGGTCGTCGAGCCGCTCGCTGGTGGCCTGGTCGCGGCTGTCGGCGATGAAGCGGTAGGCCTGCAGCAGCCCCGCGGGCCCGACGAACTTGTCCGGGTTCCACCAGAACGACGGGCAGGAGGTCGAGCAGCAGGCGCAAAGGATGCATTCGTAGAGCCCGTTCAGCTCCTCGCGCTCGGCGGGCGACTGCAGGCGCTCGCGCTCGGGCGGCGCCTCGTGGTTCACGAGGTAGGGCTCGATCGAGTGGTACTGCTTGAAGAACTGTGTCATGTCCACGATCAGGTCGCGGATCACCGGCAGCCCGGGCAGCGGCCTGAGCGTCACGTGCTGCGGCAGCTCGGCGATCTTGGTGATGCACGCCAGGCCGTTGCGGCCGTTGATGTTGATCGCGTCGGAGCCGCACACCCCCTCGCGGCACGAGCGCCGGAAGGCGAGCGAGTCGTCCTGCATCTTGATGCGCACCAGCGCATCGAGCAGCATGCGGTCGGTCGGCTCGAGCGCCACCTCGTAGTCCTGCATGTAGGGGCGCGCGTCCTTGTCCGGATCGTACCGGTAGATCGTGAATTTCACTCCTTCACTCCTTCACTCCTTCACTCCTTCACTCAATACGTCCTCACCTTGGGCTCGAACGCCTCCACCGTCAGCGGCTTCAGGTGAACCGGCTTGTAGGCGAGGCGATCGCCTTCCTTGTACCAGAGCGTGTGCTTGAGCCAGTTGGCGTCGTCGCGCTCCGGGAAGTCGGCGCGCGCCTGCGCGCCGCGCGACTCCTTGCGCGCCTCGGCCGAGACGATCACCGAAAGCGCCGATTCGACCAGGTTGTCGAGCTCCAGCGCCTCGATGCGCGCGGTGTTGAAGGCCCGCGAGCGGTCGGCAATGAAGCTGCGCCGCGAGCGCTCCGCGATCTCGCGCACCTTGCGCACGCCCTCGACCAGCAGCTCGGGGAAGCGGAACACGCCGCAGTGCGCCTGCATGGTCTTGCGCAGGTCGTTGAGCACGTCGGCCACGCGCTCGCCCGAACGCGTAGAGTCGAGGCGCGCCAGCCTTGCGCGCGACAGGTCGCCGGCGTCCTTCGGCAGGCTGCGCTGCGGCCGCGGCAGGCCCGCGAGGTCCTTCACCACCTGCTCGCCCGAGGACTTGCCGAACACCAGCAAGTCGAGGAGCGAGTTCGTTCCCAGGCGGTTGGCGCCATGCACCGAGACGCACGAGCATTCGCCCACCGCGTAGAAGCCCGGCACGATCGACTCGTGGCTCGCGCCCTGCGGCACCACCACCTGCCCCATGTAGTTGGCGGGGATGCCGCCCATCTGGTAGTGCACCGTGGGCACCACCGGGATCGGCTCGCGCACCGGATCGGCGTTGGCGAACTTGATCGCGATCTCGCGGATCCCCGGCAGGCGCTGGTTGATCACCTCGGGCCCGAGGTGGTCGAGCTTGAGCATGAGGTGGTCGCTCTCGGGCCCGCAACCGCGTCCTTCCTTCATCTCGGTGGTCATGGCGCGCGACACCACGTCGCGGCTCGCCAGGTCCTTGGCGTTGGGGGCGTAGCGCTCCATGAAGCGCTCGCCGTGCTTGTTGAGCAGGTACCCGCCCTCGCCGCGCACGCCCTCGGTGATGAGCACCCCCGCGCCGTATACGCCCGTCGGGTGGAACTGGTAGAACTCCATGTCCTGCAGCGGGAAGCCCGCGCGCGCCGCCATCCCCAGCCCGTCGCCGGTGTTGATGAAGGCGTTGGTGCTCGCGGCGTAGATGCGCCCCGCGCCGCCAGTGGCGAACAGCGTCGCCTTCGCCTGGAAGATGGACACCTCGCCCGTTTCCATCTCGAGCGCCGTGACGCCCAGCACCGCGCCGTCCTGCGGATCGACGATCAGGTCGAGCGCCATCCACTCGACGAAGAACTGCGTGCTGGCGCGCACGTTCTGCTGGTAGAGCGTATGCAGCATCGCGTGCCCGGTGCGGTCGGCCGCGGCGCAGGCGCGCATCGCCATCTTGGCGCTGCCGTAGTCCTGCGTGTGGCCGCCGAACGGCCGCTGGTAGATCTTGCCGTTCTCCAGGCGGTCGAACGGCATGCCCATGTGCTCGAGCTCCACCACCACCTCGTTGGCACGCCGGCACATGTACTCGATCGCGTCCTGGTCGCCGAGATAGTCCGAACCCTTGACGGTGTCGTACATGTGCCAGTGCCAGTGGTCCTCGCCCGAGTTGGCGAGCGGCGCCGCCACGCCGCCCTGCGCCGCCACGGTGTGCGAGCGCGTCGGGAATACCTTGGTGAGCACCGCCACCTTGAGGCTCGCGCGCGCCAGCTCCAGCGCCGCGCGCAGCCCCGAGCCGCCCGCGCCCACCACGATGGCATCGAACCTGCGGACCGGCAGCGTCATCGGCTCACCGCCACAGGATCTGCACCGTCCAGCCGAGGTAGCCGGCGATGGTGAGCAGCACGATCACCTGCAGCGCGAGGCGCAGGCCGTCGGGCTTGATGTAGTCCATCAGGATGTCGCGCACGCCGACCCACGCGTGCCAGGCGAAGCTCGCCGCGGCGAGCAGCGTCGCCACCCGCATCCAGCCCTGCGCGAACAGGTCCTTCCATACGGCATGGGTGATCGGCTGTCCGGCCAAGAGCACTGCGGCGACGATCACCGAATAGACCGCGAGGATCGCCGCGGTGATGCGCTGCGCGAGCCAGTCCCGCAGCCCGTAGTGCGCCCCCACCACCACGCGGTTCACCAAAGCTTCGCTCCCAGCAGCGCGGTGAGCGCGAGGCTCGCTGCGATGACCGCCACGCTCGTCATGCGCGCCGTGTCCTTGTCCACGCCCTTGTCGAGGTCGAGGAACAGGTAGCGGATGCCGGCGCAGAAATGGTGGCAGTAGGCCCAGAGGAGGACGATGAGCGAGAGCTTGACCGGCCAGAGAGCGGCGTAGCGCTTCACCGCCGCGAAGCCGGATTCCGAGGCGAGGCTGCGGTCGAGCAGCCACAGCAGCCAGACCGCGGCGAGAAACAGCATGGCGCCGCTCACCCGGTGCAGGATCGAGACCCATCCGGGTAGCGGCAACCGGATCTCGAACAGCAGCGCCTTCAGGTTCAGGTACTTCGGCCTCGTTCTTGTTGTTGTCGCGTTTGCCATGGATCAAAGCAGCCTCGGGCCATTAACGAGGATTATAGCTCCGCTGCACTGCGGTAGAATTCTTCGTTCACCGGAATCCGGAGTCCTCCCGATGTCGAGAACCCCCGTTCGCGTCGCCGTCACCGGCGCCGCCGGCCAGATCGGCTACAGCCTGCTGTTTCGCATCGCGAGCGGCCAGATGCTCGGCCCCGAGCAGCCTGTGATCCTGCAACTGCTCGAGATCCCGGACGAGAAGGCGCAGAAGGCGCTGCGGGGCGTGATGATGGAGCTCGACGACTGCGCCTTTCCCCTGCTTCAAGGCATGGTCCCGACCGCCGACCCGATGGTCGCGTTCAAGGACGCCGGCGTGGCGCTGCTGGTGGGCGCGCGGCCTCGCGGCCCGGGCATGGAGCGCAAGGACCTGCTCGAGGCGAACGGCAAGATCTTCGCGCCTCAAGGGCAAGCGCTCGACCGGGTCGCCAGGCGCGACGTCAGGGTGCTGGTCGTCGGCAACCCGGCGAACACCAACTGCCTGATCGCGATGAAGAACGCGCCGGGCCTCAAGCCCACGCAGTTCACGGCCATGATGCGCCTGGACCACAACCGCGCCGTGTCGCAGGTGGCGCAGAAGATCGGCCAGCCGATCTCCTCGGTGCGCAAGATGACGGTCTGGGGCAACCATTCGGCGACCCAGTATCCGGACCTGTTCCAGGCCGAGTGCAACGGCCGCAAGGTCTGGCCGATGATCAACGACCAGGGCTGGCTCGAGTCCAGCTTCATCCCCACGGTGCAGAAGCGCGGCGCCGCGATCATCGAGGCGCGGGGGCTATCCTCGGCGGCGAGCGCCGCCAACGCCGCCATCGACCACGTGCGCGACTGGGTGCTCGGCTCGCGCGACGGCGACTGGGTGACGATGGGCGTGCCTTCCGACGGCAGCTACGGCATTCCCGAGGGCGTGCTCTACGGCTACCCGGTGACCTGCAAGGGCGGCAAATACGAGGTCGTGAAGGGCATCGAGGTGAGCGAGTTCTCCCGCAAGCGCATGGACGCCACCCTCAAGGAGCTGCACGAGGAGCGCGACGGAGTTAAACATTTGCTGGGCTAGAAGAGGAAGCAACGCAAAGGCGCAGAGGGAAAGAAAGGGCGCAAAGACAAGCAAGCGAGGGAAACTGCGAGAGCGGCACGGACAACGAGGAACGAAAGGCGAATGAGAGGGAGCAAAGGAAAAGCGGGCGATGAAAGAGCGAGATTCGGGATGACTCCACGCTTTTCTTCGCGGCCTTTCTCTCGCCTGTTCGTGCACTCGTCATTGCTTTATTTGCGTTCTCGCCTTTCGCCTTTCTCCGCGCCCTTTCCTCCCCTCTGCGCCTTTGCGTTCCTTCTTCTGGTAGCAAATTCATGAGCCTCGAAACCGCGGGAGCGAGATTCAGGCAGGCGCTCAAGGAAGAGCGGCCCCTGCAGGTGATCGGCGCGATCTGCGCCTACCACGCGCTGCTCGCCAAGCGCTCGGGATTCCGCGCCATCTACCTCTCCGGCGGCGGCGTCGCCGCCGGGTCGCTCGGGCTTCCCGATCTCGGAATCTCGAACCTCGACGACGTGCTGACGGATGTGCGCCGCATCACCGACGTGTGCGACCTGCCGCTGCTGGTGGACGTGGACACGGGCTTCGGCGCGAGCGCCTTCAACGTGGCGCGCACCACGCGGTCGCTCGTCAAGTACGGCGCCGCGGCGATGCACATCGAGGACCAGGTCGGCGCCAAGCGCTGCGGCCACCGCCCCGGCAAGGAGATCGTGCCGCGGGGCGAGATGTGCGACCGCATCAAGGCGGCGGTGGATGCGCGCAGCGACCCGGCGTTCGGCATCATGGCGCGCACCGACGCGCTCGCCAGCGAAGGCCTCGAGCGCGCCATCGAGCGCGCGCGCGCCTACGTGGAAGCCGGCGCCGACATGATCTTCCCGGAGGCGATGACCGAGCTCGCCATGTACCGGCGCTTCGCCGAAGCGGTCAAGGTGCCGGTGCTCGCCAACATCACCGAGTTCGGGCAAACGCCGCTGTTCACCGTCGAGGAGCTGCGCGCCGCGGGCGTTTCGCTCGTGCTCTACCCGCTGTCCGCGTTCCGCGCCATGAACAAAGCGGCGCTCGGCGTCTACCAGGCGGTGCGCCGCGACGGCACGCAGAAGAACGTCGTCGCCGCGATGCAGACGCGCGAGGAGCTCTACGACTACCTCAACTACCACTCGTACGAGCAAAAGCTCGACGAGCTGTTCTCCAGGGAGAAGGCCAAATGAGCGAAGCCGCCGCAGCCGCCCCCAAGCCGAAGAAGTCGGTCGCCCTCTCGGGCACCGCCGCCGGCAACACCGCGCTGTGCACGGTGGGCCGCACCGGCAACGACCTGCACTACCGCGGCTACGACATCCTGGATTTCGCCGACCACGCGGAGTTCGAGGAGATCGCGTACCTCCTCGTGCACGAGAAGCTGCCCACCGCGAACGAACTCGGCGCGTACAAGAAAAAGCTGCGCGGTTTGCGCGGCCTGCCGGAGAACCTGAAGGAGGCGCTCGAGCGCGTGCCGGCCTCGGCGCACCCGATGGACGTGATGCGCACCGGCTGCTCGGTGCTCGGCACCATCCTGCCGGAAAAGGACGACCACGCGATCGGCGGCGCGCGCGACATCGCCGACCGCCTGATGGCGAGCTTCGGCTCGATGCTGCTCTACTGGTACCACTACAGCCACAACGGGCGCAGGGTCGAGGTCGAGACCGACGACGACTCGATCGGCGGCCACTTCCTGCACTTGCTGCACGGCCGCGTGCCGCCCGCCTCGCACGTGCGCGCCATGCACACCTCGCTCGTCCTGTATGCCGAGCACGAGTTCAACGCCAGCACCTTCACCTGCCGCGTGATCGCGGGCACGGGCGCCGACATGCACAGCGCGATCTGCGGCGGCATCGGCGCGCTGCGCGGCCCCAAGCACGGCGGCGCGAATGAAGTCTCCTACGAGATCCAGAACCGCTACGCCAGCGCTGACGAGGCCGAGGCCGACATCCGGCGGCGCGTGGCGGCCAAGGAGATCGTGATCGGCTTCGGCCACCCCGTGTACACCACCGGCGACCCGCGCAACAAGATCATCAAGGAGGTCGCCCGGCGGCTGTGCGCCGAGCGCGGCGACATGAAGCTGTACGACATCGCCGGTCGCATCGAGGCGGTGATGTGGGCCGAGAAGAGGATGTTCGCCAACCTCGACTGGTACAGCGCGGTCTCGTACCACGAGATGGGCGTGCCCACCGCCATGTTCACGCCGCTTTTCGTCATCTCGCGCACCAGCGGCTGGGCGGCGCACGTCATCGAGCAGCGCATCGACGGCAAGATCATCCGGCCGAGCGCCAACTACACCGGCCCGGAGAACCGCAAGTGGGTCCCGATTGGAGAACGCAAGTGAGCGGGTATGAATCGGACCTGACGCGCTTCATGCGCCAGTTCCTCGCCAGGCATCCCGAGGAGATCGAGTCGCAGCGCAAGGGCCGCGCCACCTGGTGGGACAAGGCGCCCGAGGAGCGCAGCCCGGTGCCGCCGGCGAGGCGCGCGCCGCGTGCCGGCGGCGCCGAGCACACCTTCAAGCCGTTGAGCGAACCCGACAACAATGTCTAGCCACGTCTCCAACGTCCGCCCCAAGCCCGACGAGGTCCTGGTCAAGATCGCCGACTACGCGACCAAGTACTCGATCAAGAGCAGCCTCGCCTACGAGACCGCGCGCTACTGCCTGATGGACACGCTCGGCTGCGGGTTCGAGGCGCTCGAATACCCCGCATGCACCAAGATGCTGGGGCCCGTGGTCAAGGGCACCGTGGTGCCCAACGGCGCCAGGGTCCCCGGCACCCAGTTCCAGCTCGACCCGGTGCAGGCGGCGTTCAACCTCGGCGCCATGATCCGGTGGCTCGATTTCAACGACACCTGGCTCGCCGCCGAGTGGGGCCACCCTTCCGACAACCTCGGCGGGATCCTCGCGACCGCCGACTGGCTGTCGCGCACCGCGGTGGCCGAGGGGCGCAAGCCGCTCGTCATGAAGGACGTGCTCACGGCGATGATCAAGGCGCACGAGATCCAGGGCGTGCTCGCGCTGGAGAACTCGTTCAACAAGGTCGGGCTCGACCACGTGGTGCTGGTGAAGGTCGCCTCCACCGCGGTGATCGCGCACATGATCGGCTGCAGCTACGACGAGGTGGTGAACGCGGTGTCGCAGGCGTGGGTGGACGGCCAGTCGCTGCGCACCTACCGCCACGCGCCCAACACCGGCTCGCGCAAGAGCTGGGCGGCGGGCGACGCCACCAGCCGCGCGGTGCGCCTCGCGCTTGTCTCGAAGACCGGCGAGATGGGCTACCCGTCGGTGCTCACCGCCAGGCGCTGGGGCTTCTACGACGTGCTGTTCAAGGGCAAGCCGTTCAGGTTCCAGCGGCCCTTCGGCAGCTACGTGATGGAGAACGTGCTGTTCAAGATCTCCTACCCCGCCGAGTTCCACTCGCAGACCGCCGTCGAGTGCGCGATGGACATCCATGGCGAGTTGAAGCGCGTGAAGCGCAAGCCCGAGGACATCAAGCGCATCACCATCCGCACCCACGAGGCGGCGATCCGCATCATCGACAAGAAGGGGCCGCTCAGCAACCCCGCAGACCGCGACCACTGCATCCAGTACATGGTGGCGGTGCCGATCCTGTTCGGCCGGCTCACCGCCGCCGACTACGAGGACGCGGTGGCGAAGGACCCGCGCATCGACGCGCTGCGCGCGAAGATCGCGTGCGTCGAGGACAGGGCCTTCACCCGCGACTACCACGACCCGGAGAAGCGCTCGATCGCCAACGCGCTCAAGGTCGAGTTCAAGGACGGCACCCGGCTCGGCGAGTTCGTCTGCGAGTACCCGATCGGCCACAAGCGCCGGCGCGCCGAAGGCATGCCGGTCCTGGTCGAGAAGTTCAAGCGCAACCTCGCGCGCCGCTTCCCGGACAAGCAGTGTAAAGCCATACTTTACACTTGCATGGACCAGGGGCGGCTCGAGGCGACCCCGGTGCACGAGTTCGTGGACCGGTTGGTCATCTGATGCGCCGCGACCTGGAGCTCGAGCTCGGGCGCATCAACGCCGAGCTGCGCGCCTACCCCACCCCGATCGCGCGCTGCGACGAGCAGCTCGCCGAACTGCTCGAGCGGCGCGCGCGCCTGCTCGCGCGCCTGCAACGCATGGACGAGGTCGAGGCCGAGCGCCCGGCCTGCACCTGGACCAACGACGGAGGATTCGATGTCGCATGACCCGTTCCGCACCCTGCAGCCGCTGAAGGGCGGCAGGATCCACTCGCTGCCCGCGCTCGGCAAGGCGCTCGGCGCAGACGTCTCGCGCCTGCCGGTGTCGATCCGCATCGTGCTCGAGTCGGTGCTCAGGAACTGCGACGGCAGGAAGGTCACCGAGGAGCACGTGCGCCAGCTCGCGGGCTGGAAGCCGGACGCCGCGCGCGTGGACGAGATCCCGTTCGTCGTGGCGCGCATCGTGCTGCAGGATTTCACCGGCGTGCCGCTGCTGTGCGACCTCGCGGCGATGCGCGGCGTGGCGCAAAAGATGGGGCGCGATCCCAAGGTGATCGAGCCCCTGGTGCCCGTGGACCTGGTGGTGGACCACTCGGTGCAGATCGACCACTACGGCTCCAAGGGCGCGCTCGACCTCAACATGAAGCTCGAGTTCAAGAGGAACGCGGAGCGCTACCAGTTCATGAAGTGGGGCATGCAGGCGTTCGACACCTTCAAGGTG
>CAZVHU010000110.1:0-11911 GCA_964627075.1 uncultured Enterobacteriaceae bacterium
AGGCCACGCGCCCGCCGATGTCGGAGTGGTGCAGGATGCAGGCGGTGAAGGCCACCAGCCGCCCGCGGTGGAAGATCGGGGAGAGCACGCAGACGTCGTTCAGGTGCCCGGCGAGCGCCCACGGGTCGTTGGTGATGAAGACATCGCCCTCGCGGAACGAGCCCGCGGGCAGTCCCTGCACCAGCTGCTTGATCCCGAGCGCCATCGCGCCCGACTGTCCCGGCGTGGCGAGCGTGCCCTGCGCGAGTTCCCGCCCGCGCGAGTCGGTGAACATGCAGGTGTAGTCGTGCGCGTCCCTGAGCAGGCTCGAGAACGCGGTGCGCGCGACCGCGGCGTCGGATTCGTCCACGATCGAGATCAGCCGCCGCCAGAGGATTTCCAGCGTGATGGGATCCATGCGCGCATCGAGGCGCCGGTTCATGCGCTTTTCTCCTTCGGCAAATCGATCCACAGGAAGCCGTACTCGTCCACCTGCGCGCGGCCGCCGTCGCCCACGATCACGGTGGACTCGCGCTCCTCGAAGATCGCCGGGCCGGCGACCTCCGCCGCGGGCGGCAGCCGGTAGCGATCATAGACCGCGTGCCGGATGAAGTCGCGCGCGCGGCCGCAATACGCCCTGCGCTCGCCTTTCACCGCATCGGCCGCACGCCCTTTGACCGCGAGCTTCGGCAGCTCGAGCAGCTTCGCGGGCAGGCTCGCGCGCACGCAGAAGTTGACGAACTCGACCGGCGACTCCGGGTAGGTGCGGCCGTAGAGGCGCTCGTAGGCCGAATCGAACCTGCGGCGAAGCTCGGCGGCATCGAGCTTCGTGAAATCGCGCTCCGGGACGGCCAGGGCGGTCTCCGACCCCTGGCCGATGAAGCGCGCCTCGACCGAGCGCGAAAAGCTCACGGGTCCGGTCGCGCCCGCCTTGCGGAGCGTCCTTTCGCCCTCGGCCTCCAGCTCGCGGAAGAGCGCCTCCAGATTCGTGAAATCCGCGGACGCGAAAGGCACCTTGTGGCTGCGCACCAGGTCGAAGGCGCGCGGCGCGGTGAAAAATCCGGTCGCCGAACCGACGCCGGCGTTGGGCGGCACGATGAGCCGCGGCGCGCCGAGCTTGCGCGCAAGGCCGTAGGCGTGCACCGGCCCTGCGCCGCCGAAGGCGGCCACCGTCACGAGCTGCGGGTTGCCGCCGCGCTCGGCGATGTGGGTCTTCGCGGCAGCGGCCATCGTCTCGTTGATGAGGTCGTGGATGCCCCAGACCGCTTCCATGTAGGAGACGCCGAGCGGCCGCGCGACGCGCTCCTCGATGCCGCGCCTTGCGAGCGCTGCGTCGAGCTTCATCGCGCCGCCGAGGAAATAATCGGGGTCGAGGTAACCGAGCAGGAGGTCCGAGTCCGTCACGGTGGGCTCGGTGCCGCCGCGCCCGTAGCAGATCGGGCCCGGCTCGGCGCCCGCGCTCTCGGGCCCGACCTGCAGCGTGCCCAGGCGGCTTGCGCGCGCGATGCTGCCGCCGCCCGCGCCGATCTCCATGAGATCGACCACCGGCACCTGGATGGTGAGGCCGCTGCCTTTCTGGAAGCGCTGCACGCGCCCGACCTCGAAGCTCGGCACCACGCCCGCGACGCCGCCCTGGATGAGGCAGGACTTGGCGGTGGTGCCGCCCATGTCGAAGCAGAACATCTCGGGGCAGTCGAATAGCCGGCTGTAGTACTGCCCGGCGATCACCGCAGCGGTGGGGCCCGACTCGATGATGCGCACGGGAAATTCGGCCGCGGTCTGCGCCGAAGTCACGCCGCCCGAGGAGAGCATGATGAACAGCCTGCCGCGGAAACCGATCTGCGCCAGGCGCTCGCGCAGGCGCTTCAGGTAGGTCTCGGTGAGCGGCTTGACGTAGGCGTTGGTGACCGTGGTGCTGGTGCGCTCGTACTCGCGGATCTGCGGCAGCACCTCGTAGGAGACGGAGACCGAGGCCTTCGGAAACTCCTCGGCGAGCAATCGCTTCACCGCCAGCTCGTGCGCGGGGTTCTCGAAGGAGTTGATGAGGCACACCGCGACCGACTCGACTCCGAGCGCCCGCAACTCGCGCACCGTGGCGCGCGCCTGGGCCTGGTCCAGGGGGCGGAGCACGCTGCCGTCGGCACGCAGCCGCTCGTCCACTTCCAGCCGCCGCTCGCGCGGCACCAGCGGCTCGGGCATCTGCGCGAACGGGTCGTAGGCGGCGTAGCGGATCTCGCGCCCCAGTTCCAGCACGTCGCGGAAGCCGCGGGTGGTGATGAGGCCGGTGCGCGCGCCTTTCCTCTCGATGATCGCGTTGATGACCAGCGTGGTGCCGTGGATCACCTCCTCGAGCCTGCCGATGCACCCCGGCAGCTGCTTTGCCAGCTCGCGCAACCCCTGCTCGATGGCGTCCGAGGGGTCGCGCGGGGTGGTGAGGCACTTCCAGGTGTAGCTGCGCCCGGTCGCGTCCTCCAGCAGGACGAAATCGGTGAAGGTGCCGCCGACGTCAACGCCGATGCGCATCGGGTGCTTGACACCCCAAGAGTCGAGGTATACGGTATACCGTACACCAAGACCCGGGGCGCGTCCAGAAGGAATTCGATGATCGCGAGACTCCAGGCGCTCGAGCGGCCCGAGCCGCTCGGCGACCGCGTGTACGCCACGCTGCGCGAGTACCTGCGCGCGGGCCGCATCGCCGCCGGGCAACCCCTGCAGGAGGCGGCGCTCGCCGCGCAGCTCGGCGTGTCGCGCACGCCGGTGCGCGAGGCGCTCGCGCGCCTGGCGAGCGACGGGCTGGTGGTCGCCGAGGGGCGCAGCTTCATCCTGCCGGCGCTCACCGTGGCCGACATCGAGGACATCTACGCGCTGCGCTTCCTGCTCGAGCCCGAGGCGCTGCGCCTCGCGGCCGCGAGCATGCCCGACAAGAAGCAGCTCGCTCCCCTCAGGAAGGCGCTCGACGCGATGGCCGCGGCGAACGAGGCGGGCGACGGCGCCGGATTCATGGAAGCCAACTACCGCTACCGCGACGCCTGGACGGCGCTCGTGCCGAACAAGCGCCTGGTGCGCGCGATCCAGCTCTACGCCGACCACGTGAGGTATCTCCGCGCCTTCACGCTCGACGATCCGGCGGTGCGCGCGGTGGTGCTCAAGGGACTGAAGCGCCTCATGCTCGCGCTCGCCGCGGGCGACGGCGACGCGGCGGCGCAGGCGATGCAGTCGCACCTGGAAAACGCGAAACGCATCCTTCTCGAACTCACCGGACGAAGCTGATGGCCTACAAGGCGGAAATTCCCTACGGCTGCTACTGGAGCACGCCGTTCGCGCGCTGGCAGGGCGCGTTTGCCAACCTCAACGCGGTCGAGTTCGCCGCGCACACCGCGAAAAAGGAACTCGCGCGCCGCAACCTCCCGCCGGGCGCGTTCGACCACGGCGTGCTCGGCTTCAGCGTGCCGCAGAAGCACTCGTTCTACGGCCTGCCGTGGCTCACCGGCATGGCGGGCCTGGGCAAGGTCGCGGGACCGACCGTCATGCAGGCTTGCGCAACGGGCGTGCGCGTGCTGCTCGCGGGCGTCCAGGAGATCGAGACCGGGCTCTCGAGCGTCTCGCTCACGGTGACCTGCGACCGCACCTCCAACGGCCCGCACCTGTATTACCCGAATCCCCGCGGCCCCGGCGGCACCGGGGCGCACGAGGACTGGGTGATGGACAACTTCGGCTGCGACCCGCTCGGGCCGCACTCGATGATCAAGACCGCGGAGAACGTGGCGAAGAAGCACGGCATCGGCACCGCCGAGCAGCACCAGGTGGTGCTGCGGCGCGAGGCGCAATACAAGGACGCGCTCGCGGATGGCAATGCCTTCCACAAGCGTTTCATGACGCTGCCGTTCGAAGTGCCCGATGCCGCCTGCCGCAAGACGGTCGCTACGATCCCGGGCGACGAAGGGATCAATTTCTCCACCGCCGAAGGGCTGGCAAAGCTCAGGCCCGTGCTCGAAGGCGGCACCGTGACCTACGGCGGACAGACGCACCCGGCCGACGGCAACGCCGCGATCGTGCTGGCGGCGCCCGGGCGCGCGAAGGAGCTGTCGCGCGACCCGAAGATCCGAGTGCGCATCCTCGGCTTTGGCCAGTCGCGCGCCGATCTCGCCTACATGCCCGAGGCGCCGGCGCCGGCGGCGCAGCGTGCGCTCGCGCAAGCGGGCCTCGACATCAAGCAGATGGACGCGGTGAAGACGCACAACCCGTTCGCGCTCAACGATGTCCTGTTTTCACGCGTCACGGGGTTCCCGATCGAGCGCATGAACAACTACGGCTCCTCGCTCGTCTGGGGCCATCCGCAGGGGCCGATGGGCACGCGCGCAATCATCGAGCTGATCGAGGAACTGGCGCAGCGCGGCGGCGGAAAAGGCCTCTTCACCGGCTGCGCGGCGGGCGACAGCGCGATGGCGGTGGTGCTGGAAGTGACGGGCGGGTAGGCGGGCGGGCAGGGGGCAGCCGAAATGGATCTCTCGCACTGGATCGAGCGTCACGCGCGCTTTGCGCCGCGGGCGGCCGCGATCCGGTTCGAGGGTGCGGAGACCGGCTACGCGGAGCTCGCGCAGCGCATCGAGCGCGCAGCGGCGGCGCTTGCGGGACTGGGCGTGCGGCGCGGCGACGCGGTCGCGTGGCTCGGCATGAACCACCCCGCGGCTCTGGTGCTGCTGTTCGCCTGCGCGCGCCTCGGGGCGATGTTCGCTCCGCTCAACTGGCGGCTCGCGCCACCCGAGCATGCGCGGGTGCTCGCCGATTGCCCGCCGAAGGTGCTTTTCGCCGAGTCCTCGTTCGCCGGCCACGCGCGCGCGATCGAGGGCGCGATCCCGGCCACCGATCCCGCGGCGCTGGAGCGCGGCTCCGGGCAGGCGCCGCGCGCCGGCGACGAGAATACGCCGCTCCTCCTTTGCTACACCTCTGGGTCGACCGGGGCGCCCAAGGGCGTGGTGCTGACGCAGAAGGCGCTCGCCTGGAACGCGGTGAACAGCAGCCACATGCACGACCTGACGAGCGCCGACCGCGTGCTCACCACGCTGCCGATGTTCCATGTCGGCGGCATGAACATCCAGACCACGCCCGCGCTGCACGCGGGCGCGAGCGTGTCGCTGCACGCCAGGTTCGACCCGCAGGCGGCGCTCGATGCGATCGAGCGCGAGCGCATCACGCTCGCTGTGCTCGTGCCGGCGCAGCTCGAGGCGATGATGCAATTGCCGCGCTGGAACAGCGCCGATCTTTCCAGCCTGCGCGTGATCAGCACGGGCTCTACCATCGTTTCGGGGTCGTTCGTGCGCAAGGTGAGCGAGCGCGGCGTGCCGGTGATCCAGGTCTACGGCTCTACCGAGACCTGCCCGATCGCGGCCTACGTGCGCGCGGCGGATGCGCTGCGCAAGGCGGGCTCGGCGGGGCAGCCGGCACTGCATTGCGAAGTGAAGGTGGTGGGCGAGGATGGCGCCGAGCTTGCCGCGGGCCGCGACGGCGAGATCCTGGTGCGCGGGCCGAATGTCGCCGCCGGCTACTGGAACGCGCCTGCGGAAAGCGCGCAGGCGTTCCGCGACGGCTGGTACCACTCCGGCGACCTCGGCCATTTCGACGACGAGGGGCATCTGTATGTGGTCGCCCGCAAGAAGGACCTCATCATCTCGGGCGGCGAGAACATCTACCCGGCGGAAGTCGAGAGCGTGCTGCTCGAGTGCCCGGCGGTGGCGGAGGCGTGCGTGGTGGGCCGGCCCGAGGCGCGCTGGGGCGAGGCGGTCGTTGCGGCGGTGGTGCTCAAGCCCGGCTGCCGCATGACGGAAGCCGAGGCGCTCGCGCTCTTCCAGGGCAGGATCGCCCGTTACAAGCATCCGCGCGAAGTGCGTTTCTTCGAGCGCCTGCCCCGCAGCGCGCTCGGCAAGATCCAGAAAGAGGCGGTGCGCACCGCCGTCACGGAGATGCGATGAAAATCAACAAGCTGGACCATATCTGCATCGCGGTGAAGGACCTCGAGGCGGCGCGCCGCATCTGGGAGCCGATCCTCGGCAAGGCGAAGCCCGACGACGCCTACGTGGACGAGCCGGAGAAGATCCGCGTCGCCCGCTACTGGGTGGGCGGCGTGGGCTTCGAGCTGATGGAATCGCTTACCCCCGACGGCGATGTCGCCAGGTTCATCGAGAAGCGCGGCGAGGGCGTGATGCTGGTCTCCTTCAACGTGGACGACACGCGCGCCTCGATGGCCGAGCTGAAGGAAAAGGGCTACCCCTTCGTCGGCGGGGCGCGTCCGTTCCGCGACTGCGAGTTCGCGTTCGTGCACCCCAAGGCGGTGAACGGGGTGCTGCTCGAATTGATCGACTACAAGTGGAAAGAGCTGGAGGGCGTGGCCTAGGATGGATTTCGAGCTCAGCCCCGAGCAGGCACAGGTGCGCGAGACCTTCGCGCGCTTTTCGGATGAGCGCATCGCGCCGCGCGCCGCGGCGCTGGACGAGGCGCACGCCTTCCCGAAGGAGCTGTTCGGCGAGCTCGCCGCGATGGGGCTTTTCGGCATGCGCTACCCCGAGGAGGCCGGCGGCAGCGGCATGCAGCTCTCCGAGTTCTGCATTGCGCTCGAGGAGATCGCGCGCGGCTCGATGTCGCTTGCCGGTTGCGCAGCGATGCAGTCGCTGATGGGCACCAAGTTCCTTCACATGCTCGGCAACGCCGACATCGTGGAGCGGCTTTTCAAGCCGGCGCTGCGCGGCGAGAGAATCGGCGCCATCTGCATGACCGAGCCCAACGCCGGCAGCGACCTCGAGGGCATCGCCACGCGCGCGCGGAAAGTCGAGGGCGGCTACCGGCTCAGCGGGCAGAAGATCTGGGTGACTTCCGCGCCGGTGGCGGACTTCTTCACCGTGTTCGCCCGGGCGGGCGAGGAGAAGAAGCTGACGATCTTCCTCGTGGAGCGCGGCTTCGAGGGCTTGAAGCTCGGGCGCGCGATCGAGAAGATGGGCGTCTGGGCGCTGCCCACCTCCGAGCTCGCGTTCGACGAATGTTTCGTCCCCGACAGCCATCGGCTGTCGAAGGAAGAGGGCGACGGCGAGGCGCACCTGCGAAAGACGCTCGCCGAGATCCGCATCATCACCGGCGCGATGGCCGTGGGCCAGGCGCGCGCCGCGCTCGATGCCGCAGTGCGCTATTCGGGCGAGCGCAAGCAGTTCGGCAAGCCCATCAACCGCTACCAGGCGATCCAGATGAAGCTCGCCGAGATGGCGACCGGGCTGGAAGCGGCGAAGCAGATCGTCTACCGCGCCGCGTGGTTGCGAGACGCCGGCAAGCCGCACCACAAGGAAGCGGCGATGGCGAAGCTCTTCGCGAGCGAGTGCGCGGCGCGCGTGGCCGACCAGGCGGCGCGCGTCTTCGCCTCCTACGGCTACGCCATGGAGTACCCCGTGCAGCGCTACTTGCGCGACGTGCGCTTCACGCTCATCGGCGGCGGCACGAGCGAGATCCTCAAGCTCATCATCGCCAAGGAGGTCTGCGCGTCGTGAGCCGGAAGAAACCGATCAAGGTGGTGCTCGCCAAGCCCGGGCTCGACGGCCACGACCAGGGCGCTAAGGTGGTGGCGCGCGCGCTCATGGACGCCGGCTGCGAGGTGATCTACACGGGCCTGCGGCAGACGCCCGAAGCGATCGCGCGCATCGCGCTCGAGGAGGACGCGGACGTGATCGCGCTTTCGTCCATGGCGGGCTCGCACCTGCCGATCTGCAGGAGGCTCAAGCCGCTGCTCGAGCAGGCGGGGCTTTCGGACAAGCTGTGGGTGATCGGCGGCAACCTTCCCGCGCAGGACCACGCCGAGCTGCGCGCGCTCGGCTTCAAGGGCATCTTCCCCTCGAGCTCGCGGCTCGAGGACATCGTCAACTACATCCAGGCGAACGCGCCATGAAACCCAAGGACGTGCCGCAGAAAGAGCTGCGCCCGGTGGTGAACGAGTCGGGCATCGAGGTCAAGCCGCTGTACACGTCTGCGGACCTCGCGGCGAGCGGCGGCGAGGCCATGATCGGGCGCCCCGGGGAGTTCCCGTTCACGCGGGGCATCCACCCGATGATGTACCGCAAGCAGCCGTTCACGATGCGCCAGTACACCGGCTTCGGCAACCCGGCCGATACCAACAAGCGATTCCACTACCTGATCGCGAACGGCCAGACCGGCCTCAACGTGGCGTTCGACCTGCCGACGCAGTGCGGCATGGACTCCGACGACCCGCAGGCGGAGGGCGAGATCGGGCGCGTCGGCATGGCGGTGGATACGCTGCGCGACTTCGAGACCGCGTTCGAGGGCGTGGACCTGGAGAAGATCACCGTCTCGCTCACCATCAACGGCGCGGCGGCGATCCTGATCGCGATGTACCTCGCGATGGCGGAGAAGCGCGGCTACGACCTCGCGAAGCTGCGCGGCACGGCGCAGAACGACATCCTCAAGGAGTTCATCGGCCGCGGCACCTGGGTATATCCCGTCGCGCCGTCGATTCGCCTCGTGGGCGACACCATCGAGTACTGCGCGAAGCACGCGCCCAAATACAGCCCGGTGTCGGTCTGCGGCTACCACATCCGCGAGTCGGGCGCGGACCCGGCGCAGGAGATGGCCTACGCCTTCTGCATCGCGAAGGCCTACGCCGACGAGGTGATCCGCCGCGGGCTGCCGGTGGACGAGTTCGCCGGGCGCCTGTCGTTCAACTTCAACTGCTTCGGCAACATCTTCGAGCAGGTCGCGAAGTTCCGCGCCGGCAGGAGCCTGTGGGCGAGCATCATGAAGGACGAGTACAAGGCGGCGCAGCCGGGCTCGATGTGGCTGCGCATGATCGCGGGCGGCGGCGGCGGCGGGCTCACCTTCGAGCAGCCGGAGATCAACATCGTGCGCGGCGCCTACTACGCGCTGATCTGCGCGCTCGCCGGCACGCAGACCATGGCGCTGTGCTGTTTTGACGAGGCCTACACGATTCCGTCGGAGTATGCGCAGCGAATTTCGCTTCGCACGATGCAGCTGTTGATCGAGGAGATGGGCCTTTCCGACACCGTGGACCCGCTCGGCGGCTCGTACTATGTCGAGACGCTCACCAACCAGATGCGCGACAGGATGCGGCAAATCATGGCCGAGGTGGACGCGCAGGGCGGCATCGTCAAGCTCATCGCCGAGGGCGCGATCCAGGCCAAGGTCTCGGCGCAGGCCTACCGGCGCCAGCGCGAGATCGAGGAGGGGACATTTCGCAAGGTCGGCGTCAACTGCTACCGCACCGAGGACAAGACGCCGGAGATGGAGTTCCACCCCTACAAGGAAGACGACGCGCGCGCGCAGGTCGCCGCGCTCCGGAAGGTGCGCGCGGAGCGCGAGGCGGGCCGGGTGCAGGCGGCGCTCGCCCGCGTGCAGGCCGACGCGCGCTCGGGCGCGAACCTGATGCCCGCGATCATGGAGGCGGTGAAGGCCTACGCGAGCGTGGGCGAGATCACCGGCGTGCTGGTGGGCGTGTTCGGCCGCTATCGCGAGCCGGTGAGGTTCTAGATGGAAGGCATCGCGAATTACCGCGCCGCAAGGTCGCTCGACGAGGCGGCGGCGCTGCTGCGCGGGGGGAACGCCACGGTGCTCGCCGGCGGCACCGATCTCATGCCGCAGACGCGCTCCGGGAAGATGAAGTTCCAGCCGCTGCTGCTCAACATCCGGCGCGTGCCGGAGCTGCGCGGCATCGCCGAGCAGGGCGGCACGGTGCGCATCGGGGCGCTCGTCACCATCACCGAGCTGCTCGAAAGCAAACTGGTGCGCGAGAAGCTGAATCTCCTTTGGCAGGCTTGCGACCACTTCGCGAGCGACCAGATCCGCAACGCCGCCACCGTGGGCGGGAACCTGTGCAATGCCTCGCCCGCGGGCGATACGCTGGTGCCGCTGCTCGCGCTCGATGCGGCGGCGGTGCTCGCCTCGAAGCCGAACGGCTCGTTGCAGATGCGCCGCGTGCCGCTGCGGGAGTTCTTCCTGGCACCGGGGCGAACGGGAAGGACCGCACAGGAGCTGGTGACGGCGGTGGAGGTGCCGCTGCCGCCCGCCGGCTTCAAGGGCGAGTTCTACAAGCACGGCACCCGGCCCGGCCTGGACATCTCGGCCATTGCAATTGCCGCGGGAGCGTGCCTCGAGGGCAAGGTGATGCGCCGCGTGCGCGTGGCGTTCGGCGCGGTGGCGCCTACGCCGATCCGCGCGCCAAAGACCGAGGCTGCGCTCGAGGGCCGGACCGCCGATGCGGCGGCGCTCGAGCTGGCCGCGCGCACGGCGCTCGGGGAAATCCATCCCATCTCCGACGTGCGCGCCACCGACTGGTACCGCAAGGAGCTCGTCGCCAACATGCTGAAAAGGACGCTCGCCCATGCCTGCAACCTGTGACATCGCGTTCACCCTCAACGGGGTGAAGCGCGAGCTGAGCGTGCCGGCGCGCATGAGCGCGCTGGAGATGCTGCGCGACAAGCTCGGCCTCACGGGCACCAAGTACGGCTGCGGCGAGGGCGAGTGCGGCGCCTGCACGATCCTCGTGGACGGCGCGACAGTGAACTCGTGCCTGATGTTCGCCGCCGACTGCGACGGGCGCGATATCGTGACGGTCGAGGGCGTGGCGGCAAGCGAGGCGGGCGAGCGCCTACGCGCGGCGTTCGTGGCCGCGGGCGCGGTGCAGTGCGGCTTCTGCACGCCGGGCCTCATGGTGCAGGCCGCGCACCTGATCGCGCGGCACCCGGACGCGGGCGAAAACGAAATCCGGCGCGGCATCGAAGGCAACCTCTGCCGCTGCACCGGCTACCGCAAGATCATCGACGCCATAAAGGGGTCAGGACCCTTTTCCCGGGGAGGCAGCCATGGCTGAAGCATTGGAGGTGGAAAAAAAGGGTCCTGACCCCTTTTCGTCGCTGATCGGGAAGCGCATCCCGAAGCTGGATGCGCCGGACAAGGCGAGCGGCAAGACGCGCTACATCCACGACCTCGAGGTGCCGGGCGCGCTGCACGCCAAGATCCTGCGCTCGACCCAGGTGCACGCGAAGATCCTCTCCATCGACACGAGCGCCGCGAAGGCGCTGCCGGGCGTGCACGCGGTGATCACGGCGGCCGACGTGCCGTGGCAGCGGCCCATCGGCGTGGCGAAGGACCACCTGCCGCTCAAGACCGACCGCGTGAGGAGCCTCAGGGACGAGATCGCCGCGGTCGCCGCCGACACCGAGGAGATCGCCGAGGCGGCGCTGAAGCTCATCAAGGTGCGATACGAGCCGCTGCCGGTGGTGACCGCGCCCGAGCAGGCGCTCGCGCCCGGGGCGCCGCTCATCCACCCCGAGCCGCACGGCGTGGACTCGAGCCCGCACCTGAAGGCCGCGGGCGCGCCGGTCGCGTTCGCCGGCAAGCCCGACAACGTCGCCATGACCTTCGAGTACGCCCAGGGCGACGTGGCGAAGGGCGAGGCCGAGTCGGACTTCGTCGTTGAGGACGTGTTCAAGCTGCACTACGTGACGCACTGCTGCATGGGCGTCTCGGGCGTGATCGCCGAGTTCGATCCGAGCGGCAACCTGCTGCTTCACTCCAACACGCAGGTGCCGTTCCTGCACAAGCGCGAGTTCGCCGAGCTGCTCGGCATCGACCCGGGGCGCATCCGCATCGTCCAGCCGCCGATCGGCGGCGGCTTCGGCTCGAAGCTCGACATCTATCCCTTCGAGCCGATCGCCATCTTCCTTGCCAGGATCACGCGCCGGCCGGTGAAGCTCGTGTTCACGCGCGAGGAGGAATTCATCGCCTCGCCGACGCGCCAGCCGGTGCTCTTGAGGCTGCGCTCCGGCTGCCGCAAGGACGGCACGCTCACCTTCCGCACGGTCGAGACGCTGCACGACAACGGCGCCTACACCTCGTGGGGCGCCACCACGCCGTTCGTCATGAT
>CAZVHU010000111.1:0-11911 GCA_964627075.1 uncultured Enterobacteriaceae bacterium
TCTTGTACTCGTCGAGGTCGAGCTCGAGGCCGAAGCGCCGCTCGTCCCAGCGGATCGCGCGCTTCAGGCAATCCATCGCCCAGGCGGCCTGATCGAGCTTGCCGGGCTCGACATGGATCGCGAGCTTCGCTTTCTTGCCGGAGCGCGTGATGATCGAGTCCTCGAGCGCCTCGAGGTCCGCGGCGACCAGTGCAAAGAGATACGAAGGCTTCGGGAACGGATCTTCGAAGGTGGCGAAATGCCTGCCGCCGGGCAAATCGCCGCTGGCGACTCGGTTGCCGTTGGAAAGCAGCACCGGGTACTTGTTCTTGTCCGCGCGCACCGTGGTCGTGAAGCGAGCGAGGTTGTCGGGCCGGTCCAGGTACCACGTGATGCGGCGAAAGCCTTCCGCCTCGCACTGGGTGACGAAGCCGCTTTTCGCCGCGTAGAGGCCTTCGAGCTTGGTGTTCTTCTGCGGCACGATGCGCGAGACGGTTTCCAGCGTGAACGCGTCGGGCACGCCGGGAACCGTCAGCCGCTCGGGCGCCAGCGTGTAGCGGGCGGCGTCGAGCGGTGCGCCGTCGAGCGAAACCGAGATCAGCTCCAGCTCGTCGCCGTCGAGCGCGAGCGGCGCGCGCGGGTCGGAAGCCTTCGGGTTGCGCCGCAGCACGAGCGCGGCGCGCACCAGCGCATCGGACTCGCGGATGTCCACGTCGAGCGCGATGTGCTCGATGAGGAACGCGGGCGGCGTGTAGTCCTTGAGATGGATCGTCTTCGGGGTCGGTTCTCGCATGGGCGGGCGCAATGATACCGGCGCAGCGCTCGGGCAACGACCCTCCAGGTGGCGGCGGGCTAGCGCCCGGCGACGACCGCCCCTTCGGTCGCGGGTTGCCGTTAAAGTTGCAAGATGCGACAGGAACCGTCCTACATCGCGCTACGAGAACTGACGCGGCACGCCGGCATAGACGCCGCCAGCGAGTCGCTGGTCGAGCTGAGCGGCGCGGACCCCGTCTTTCCGACGCCTTACTTTATTGGCGCGTCCGGAGCGGCGGCGCTCGCGATGACGGGCCTCGCGGCAGGCGAGCTCTGGGCGCTGCGAACCGGGCGGTGCCAGAAGGTGAGCGTGGACGTGCGCGCGGCGGCAGCCAGCTTGCGCAGCGCGCGCTACCTGCGCGTGGACGGCAAGCCGCCGCCGGCGCCGTGGGACCCGATGAGCGGGTTCTACCCGGTGCGCGACGGGCGGTGGATCAGCGTGCATTGCAATTTCCCGGCGCACCGCGACGCGGCAATGCGCGCGCTCGGCACAGGCGAAGATCGTGCCGCGGCGGAAGAGGCGAGCGCCAAATGGGACGGGGCGGCGCTCGAAGACGCGATCCACGGCGCCGGCGGATGCGCGGGCTTCGCGCGCAGCGCGGAGGAGTGGTCGCGGCACCCGCAGGCCGCAGCGGTTGCCGAGCAGCCGCTGCTCGAGATCCGACGCATCGGCAACGCGCCGCCGGAGCCCTTGCCCGAGGGCGCGCGTCCGCTAAGCGGGGTGCGGGTGCTCGACCTGACGCGGGTGCTCGCGGGGCCGACCTGCGGCCGCACGCTCGCCGAGCACGGTGCCGACGTGCTGAAGATCACGGCGCCGCATCTCGCCGACTCGGGCGCGATGGATCTCGACACCGGGCACGGCAAGCTCTCCGCTTTCGCGGACTTGCGGTCCAGGGACGGCGTGGCCACGCTGCGCGCGCTGCTGCGCGAGGCGGATGTGTTTTCGCAGTCGTATCGGCCGGGCACGCTCGCCGCACGCGGTTTTTCTCCGGAGCAGGCGGCGGCGCTGCGCCCGGGGATCGTGTGCGTCTCGCTGAGCGCGTGGGGCGATTCCGGCCCGTGGCGCCTGCGGCGCGGCTTCGACAGCATCGTGCAGGCGGTGAGCGGAATGGCGGTCGCCTCGGGCGACGGCAGGAAGCCGCGCCTGCTGCCGGTGTCGGCGATCGACTACGTGGCGGGCAACCTCATGGCGTGCGGCGCGATGCTGGCGCTCGCGCGCCGCGCGCGGGAGGGCGGCAGCTGGCTGGTGCGCGTGGCGCTCGCGCGCACCGGGCGCTGGATCGTGGAGCGGGGGATGCTGGGCCAGGAGGCGCTCGCCGGCGTGCCGGAAGACCTGCCGCGCGATGAGCTGCGCGGCCTCTACATGGAGACGGAGTCGCCCGCCGGGCGCCTCGCGCACCTCAAGCCGGCGATGCGCATGTCGGAGACGCCGCCGCGCTGGGCGCGCCCGGCGGTGCCGCTGGGGCATCACGCACCGGCCTGGCCGGCGCGCTGAGGGGGAAATCTTCCCGATCGGGAAGATTTCCCGGATTCGCTAGTCGCGCCGCAAGCCGCCCAGCAGTACCGGAGGGCGCTTTCGCGAAGCCGGGCGATTCGCCTGGCTCGGTGTTGGGCGACGCTGCGGACTCTGCGCCGGATGGTGCTGCGGATTTTGCGCCGGGCGTGCCGGTGCGCCGGAGCGCTTCTGCTCCTGCCGATGGCCCTGGCGATGCCCATGCTCCGTACGATGGCCGTGCGGTCGATGGTGCGGCGGCTGATGCCCGTGCGTGGCCGGCTGGCTGCCCCGCTCGAAGCCGGGCACCGGGCGCTGCTCGATGCGGCGCTGGATGAGGCGCTCGATCGCGGCGAGCAGCGGCTGCTCCTCGCGGCTCACCAGCGACACCGCGTCGCCGGAGCTTCCTGCGCGGCCGGTGCGGCCGATGCGGTGCACGTAGTCCTCGGCCACGTGCGGCAGGTCGAAGTTCACCACGTGCGGCAGCTCCACGATGTCGAGGCCGCGCGCCGCGATGTCGGTCGCGACCAGCACGCGAAGCGCGTTGTCCTTGAAGCTCCTCAGCGCCCGCGTGCGCGCGTTCTGGCTCTTGTTGCCGTGGATCGCGTCGGCGTCGATGCCCGCGCGCCGCAGCTGCTCGGCCAGGCGATTCGCGCCGTGCTTGGTGCGCGTGAACACCAGCACCTGGCGCCAGTCGTTCGACTTGACGAGGTGCGCGAGCAGCTCGCGCTTGCGCGAGGCGTCCACCGGGTGGGCAATTTGCGCCACCAGCTCGGCGGGCATGTTGCGCCGCGCGACTTCCACGGTCGCCGGGTTCCTGAGGAAGGTGCCCGCGAGCTCGCGGATCGCGTCCGAGAACGTCGCCGAAAAGAGCAGGTTCTGGCGCTTCGCGGGCAGCAGCTTGAGGATGCGCCGCACGTCGTGGATGAAGCCCATGTCGAGCATGCGGTCGGCTTCGTCCAGCACCAGGATCTCCACGAAGCGCAGGTCCACGGTGCGCTGCTGGGCGTGGTCGAGCAGCCGGCCGGGCGTGGCGACGAGGATGTCCACGCCGCGCTTCAATTCCGCGATCTGCGGGTGGATGCCGACGCCACCGAAGACCACCGTGGAGCGCAGCGGCAGGTGCCTGCCGTAGGTGTGGATGCTCTGCTGCACCTGCGCGGCGAGCTCGCGCGTCGGCGTGATGACGAGCGCGCGGATGGCGCGCTGCGCGCGCGCCGGGCTCGAGGCGAGGCGCTGCAGCATGGGCAGCGTGAAGCCGGCGGTCTTGCCGGTGCCGGTCTGCGCGGCGCCGAGCAGGTCGCGGCCCGCGAGCACCACGGGAATCGCTTGCGCCTGGATGGGGGTGGGAACGGTGTAGCCCTGCTCGCTGACGGCGCGCAGCAGTTCGGCCGAGAGGCCGAGCGAATCGAACGTGCTGATGACGATCTCCTGAAACAAATCGGCCCGGGAAGCCAAGCTTCCGACCGGTTCAGGCAGACGATTGAGGCTGGGTGATTCAGCGGCCCCGGATGGGCCGAGAAACGACTGTGACGCTAACCGGATGACGCGAAACAGAAACCTGGAGCGGGATTATACACGGCTTCAGCGATTCTTCTCGGCGAGCTTCGCGATCAGGCCGTCGACGCCCGACTGGCGCACGACGTTGTCGAACTCGGAGCGGTAGGTGAGCACCAGGCTCACGCCGCCCACGACGATGTCGTAGATCTTCCAGCCGTCGGTCGTGCGCCGCATCGCGTAGTCCACCGAGAGCGGCGGCTGGCCGGGATTGAGGTACTGGTTGCGCACCGTGACGTCGGTGTCGGCGGGCGCGTGCTTCAGCGGCAGCACGCGCATCGTCTGGCCGCGGTACTTGCCGACGGCGCTGGAGTAGATGCGGATCAGCATGGAGCGGAACTCGGAAACGAGCCTCTCCTGCTGCTCGGGCGTTGCGCTGCTCCAGCCCTTGCCGAGCGCGAGCTGCGCGGCGTGGCGGAAGTCGATGTGCGGCAGCACCTTCTGCTCGGCGAGCGCGATCGCCTTCTTGCGGTCGCCCTCCTGCAGCTCCTTGTCCGCCTGCACGGTCTCGAGGACGTCGGTCGTGACCTTGCGGACCAGCTCTTCCGGTCCAAGAGACTGCGCCGCGGCGGCGAACGAGACCAGCAGCGCGCAAACGGTGGCGAGAAGGCGGATCGTTTTCATGGTCCTGAAGACTAGCTTACCGCCGCGGAGTTCCCGCGCCGTGCGAGGAATTCCGCGAGCGCCTTGCAGGTATGCGTGTCGCCGGACACCGACATTTCCGGCGTTCCCGCGAACACGATGCGCCCGCCCTGGGCGCCCCCCTCGGGGCCGAGGTCGACGATCCAGTCGGCCTCCGCAATGACGTCGAGGTTGTGCTCGATCACCACCGCGGTGTTGCCCGCGTCCACCAGCCGGTGCAGCACGCGCAGGAGTTTTTCCACGTCGGCCATGTGCAGGCCGACGGTGGGCTCGTCCAGGATGTAGAGCGTGGGGACAGACCTCATCGTTTTACGCGCGGAAACAGGCACTTGCGACTCGATTTCGGGGTCTGTCCCCGATCTGGTCTTGGCGAGCTCGGTGACCAGCTTGAGGCGCTGGGCTTCGCCGCCGGAAAGCGTCGGGCTTTGCTGGCCGAGCGTGAGGTAGCCCAGGCCCACGTCCTGCAGCAGGCGCAGCGCGCGGTGCACCGACGGATGCGCGGCGAAGAATTCCACGGCCTCGTCCACGCTCATCGCGAGCACTTCGCCCGCGGTCTTGCCGCGCCAGCGAACGCCGAGCGTCTCGGCATTGAAGCGCAGGCCGCCGCAGCCCTCGCAGGTCACCTTCACGTCGGGCAGGAAGCTCATCTCGATCTTCTTCAGTCCCTGGCCTTCGCACGCCTCGCAGCGCCCGCCCTTGGTGTTGAACGAGAAGCGGCTCGCCGACCAGCCGCGCATGCGGGCTTGGGCCGTGTCGGCGAACAGGCGCCGGATCGAATCCCAGAACCCTACGTAGGTCGCTGGACAGGAGCGCGGCGTCTTGCCGATCGGCGTCTGGTCGACTTCCAGCACGCGCTCGATGCGCTCGCGGCCCTTGACCTGCTTGCAGCCGATCGCCTCGCCCGACTGCAGGCTCGAATAGAGCACGTCGCGCGCGAGCGTGGACTTGCCCGAGCCCGAGACGCCGGTGATGGCGATCAGCCGGCCGAGCGGCAGGCGCGCATCCACCGACCTGAGGTTGTGCAACGTCGCGCCGCGGATCTCGATTGCCGGGGCATTCCTCGCCACCGGGCGCCGCGGTTGCAGCGGGTGGCGCAAGGGCGCGGCGAGGAATCTTCCGGTGAGCGAATCGGGCTGGCGCACGAGGTCGTCGGCGTGGCCGGTGGCGATCACGCGGCCGCCGAGCTTGCCGGCGCCGGGCCCGAGGTCGATGACGTGGTGCGCGCGGCGGATCGTCTCCTCGTCGTGCTCGACCACCACCAGCGTGTTGCCCTTCGCCTCGAGCTTCTCCAGCACGTCGAGCAGGATCCGGTTGTCGCGGTGGTGCAGCCCGATGGTGGGCTCGTCCAGGATGTAGCACACGCCGCGCAGGTTCGAGCCGAGCTGCGCCGCGAGGCGGATGCGCTGCGCCTCGCCCCCCGAGAGCGTCGGCGCCGAGCGGTCGAGCGTGAGATAGCCCAGTCCCACTTCCGACAGGAAGCCCAGCCGCGCGCGCAGCTCGGCGAGCAGGTCGCGCGCGATCTCCGCCTCGCGCCCCTGCAGCGCGACCGAGGCGAAGAGCTTGTTCAGCCCGTCCACCGGCTCGCCGCCGTAATCGGCGATCGTCCTGCCGCGCCAGGTGACCGCGAGCGCCTCGGGGTTGAGCCGGTTGCCGTGGCAGGCGGGGCAGGGCTCGTCCACTTCGAGCCACTCGATCCACGAGTCGAGCACGTGGTCCTCGGCGCCGGTGCGCGAGCGCTCGGCGTCCCAGCCCACGTCCTCGAGCTGCAGCCCCGTGCCGAAGCACTCGGTGCACCAGCCATGGCGCGAGTTGTAGGAGAAAAGCCGCGGGTCGAGCTCGGCGAAGCTGCGGCCGCAGGAGCGGCAGGCGCGCCTGGTGGAAAGGATCTGGCGCTTCATGTCGAGCGCCTTGCCCTTGGCCGCCGCCTTCACCAGGTCGTCGAGATCGGAGAGCACCAGCACCGAGCCCTTGCCGAACTCGACCGCCTTCGCCAATCCATCGCGCAGGGTTTTCTCGTTCTCCGGCGCCACGCGCACGTCAGCCACCGGCAGCTCGATCGAGTGCTCCTTGAAGCGGTCGATGCGCGGGAACGGATCCACTGGCAGGAAGGCGCCGTCCACGCGCAGGTGCGTGTAGCCCTTGCCGCGCGCCCACCTGGCGAGATCGGTGTAGACGCCCTTGCGGTTGACGATGAGCGGCGCGAGCAGGCCGACGCGCTGGCCGCGGTACTCGCGCATCAGGCGCGCGAGGATCGCCTCCTCGCTCTGCGGCTCGATCGGCAGCTTGCAGTCGGGACAGTGCTGGAGCCCGAGCTTGACGAACAGCAGCCGCAGGAAATGGTGGATCTCGGTCAGCGTGCCGACGGTGCTCTTCCTGCCGCCGCGGCTGGTGCGCTGCTCGATCGCCACCGTGGGCGGGATGCCGTAGATCGCGTCCACGTCCGGGCGCGAGCTTTCCTGCACGAACTGGCGCGCGTAGGCGTTGAGCGACTCGAGGTACCTGCGCTGGCCCTCGGAAAACAGGATGTCGAAGGCGAGGGTGGATTTGCCCGAGCCCGAGACGCCGGTCACCACCGTGAAGCGGTTGCGCGGGATCTCGACGTCGATGCTCTTCAGGTTGTGCTCGCGCGCGTTGTGGATGCGGATCGCCTGGCCGAGGTAGCGGCCGTCGCGTTCCCGTGCGGCAGGCGGCGCAAGGGCGGAGGAGGGCAGGAACGCGCGCTCGTACTCGCGCAGCGCCTTGCCGGTGTGCGACGCCTCGTGCGCCATCACCTGCGCGGGCGTCCCGCAGCACACGAGCTCTCCGCCTGCGTCGCCGCCCTCGGGGCCGAGGTCCACGATCCAGTCTGCGGCGCGCATCACGTCGAGGTTGTGCTCGATGACCACGAGCGAGTGCCCCGCATCGAGCAGCTTCCGGAATGCGCGCAGGAGCTTGGCGATGTCGTCGAAGTGCAGCCCCGTGGTCGGCTCGTCGAACAGGAACAGCTTGGCGGGGAAAAAGGGTCCTGACCCCTTTGTTCCTGTTTCCGCCAGGTGGCCGGCGAGCTTGAGGCGCTGGGCCTCGCCGCCCGAGAGCGTCGGAACCGGCTGGCCGAGGCGCAGGTATTCCAGGCCGACGTCGGCGAGTGGCTTCAGGCGCTCGAGCACCTCGCCCTCGCCGGCGAAGAACTGGACGGCCTCGGCAACGGTCATGTCGAGCACGTCGGCGATGCTCTTGCCGCGCAGCGCGACTTCGAGCGTTTCGGCGCGGTAGCGCCGGCCGTCGCAATCCGGGCAGCGCAGGTAGACGTCGGACAGGAACTGCATCTCGACGTGCTCGAAGCCGTTGCCGCTGCACGCCGCGCAGCGGCCGGTGCCCGAGTTGAAGCTGAAGGTGCCGGGCGTGTACTTGCGCTCCATGGCGAGCGGCGCCCGCGCGAAGAGGTTGCGGATCGCGTCGAAGGCGCCGACGTAGCTCGCCGGGTTCGAGCGCGTGGTCTTGCCGATCGGCGATTGATCCACCAGCACGACCTCGTCGATGAGCTCGGCGCCCTTCAGCGCGCGGTGCGCCCCCGGCGGCTCGGTCGGCCTGCCCTTCGCCCGGCGCAGCGCCGCGTAGAGCACGTCCTGCACGAGCGTCGATTTCCCGGATCCCGAGACGCCGGTGACGCACACCAGGCGGTTGAGCGGAAAGCGGACGTCGAGGTCTTTCAGGTTGTGCTCGGCGGCGCCCATGACTTCGAGGAAACCGGACGAAGCGGGGAGCTTCCCGGCGGATTCGTGGGCGCGTTTCTTCCCCGACAGGTACTCGGCGGTGAGCGTGGTGGCCTTTCGCAGCTCGCCGGGCGAGCCGAAGAACACCACCTCGCCGCCGCGCTCGCCGGGTCCCGGGCCCATGTCGAGGATGCGGTCGGCGGCGAACATGATCTGCGGGTCGTGCTCGACCACCACCAGGGAATTCCCGGCGTCGCGCAGCCGCTTCATCACCTCGATCACGCGCCCCATGTCGCGCGGGTGCAGGCCGATCGAAGGCTCGTCGAGCACGAACAGCGTGTTGACGAGCGAGGTGCCGAGCGCGGTCGTCAGGTTGATGCGCTGCACCTCGCCGCCGGAGAGCGTGCGCGACTGGCGGTCGAGCGTGAGATACCCCAGACCCACGTCGCACAGGTAATTGAGGCGCGTGCGAATCTCGCCCAGCAGCAGCTCGGTGGCCTCGTCGAGCGGCGCCGGCAGCTCGAGCGAGCCGAAGAAGTCGCGCACCTGCGCGATCGGCAGCAGCACGAGGTCGCGCACGGAGAGCTTTTCGCTTCCCAGCTTCCAGAGCATGGCATCGGGCTTGAGCCGCGCGCCGCCGCAGGCCGCGCACTCGGTGTAGGCGCGGTACTTCGAGAGCAGCACCCGGATGTGCATCTTGTAGGCCTTGCTCTCCAGCCACTTGAAGAACCGCCGCACGCCGTACCAGGTTCCGGGCCAGGACTTGCGCCAGCTCACCCACTGCGGTTCGCCCTCGAGCACCCACTCGCGCTGCGCGGCGCCCAGCTCGCGCCAGGGCGTGTCGAGCGGGATGCCGCGCTTCTTCGCGTACTTGACGAGATCGTCCTGGCATTCCTTGAAGCTCGCCGTCTGCCAGGGCTTGACCGCGCCGCCGCGCAGCGTTTTCGATTCGTCGGGCACGACCAGCCCGAAATCCACGCCGATCACCCGCCCGAAGCCGCGGCAGGCGTCGCACGCGCCAAGCGGGGAATTGAACGAGAAAGCCGCCGGCGTCGGCTCCGAGTAATGCAGATCGCAGTCGGCGCAGTGCAGGCCGGCCGAAAAACGCCACGGGAAAAAGGGGTCAGGACCCTTTTTTCGATTACCGGAAAAAGGGTCCTGACCCCTTTTTTCGTCGCCGTGGACGTTCACGCGCCCTTGCCCGAAGCGCAGCGCGGCTTCGAGCGCATCGGTGACCCGGGCGCGCTCGGACGAGCCCATGCGCAGGCGGTCCTGCACCACTTCGAGCGAGCCCTTCGCGCGCGAGTGGATGCGCGTGTAGCCCTGGCGCTCGAGCAGCTGCGCGACCTCGGCTTCGCTGAAGTTCTTCGGCACCGTGACCGGGAAGGTGATGACGAGGGGCGGGTCGCCCGCGGCGGCCGCGCGCGCCTTGAGCTCGGTGGCGATCGAATCGGGCGTGTCGCGCACCACCGGCTTGCCGCAGCCGCGGCAATGGAGCTTCGCCGCGCGCGCGTACAGGAGCTTGAGGTGGTCGTTCAGCTCGGTCATCGTGCCGACGGTCGAGCGCGAGGTGCGCACCGGGTTGGTCTGGTCGATGGCGATCGCCGGCGGCACGCCCTCGATCGCATCCACCCGCGGCTTGTCCATGCGCTCGAGGAACTGCCGCGCGTAGGGGCTGAAGGTCTCGACGTAGCGCCGCTGGCCCTCGGCGTAAAGCGTGTCGAAGACGAGCGAGGACTTGCCCGAGCCCGAGACGCCGGTCACCACCAGCAGCTCGCCCGCCGGCAGCGACAGCGTCAGGTTCTTGAGGTTGTTCTGGCGCGCGCCACGGATGACGATGGCGTCGCCGGGAATCTGTTCCTGCTTCACTGCCCTGGGGTACGAGAAGGAAGCGCGATTGTATCCGCCCGAAAAGGGGCTATATTGTTTGCACTGTGAGACTCAGGCGCTGCATCTGGCTCGCGGCAGTCCTTTTGTGGCCGGCGCTCGCGAGCGCCGCCCCGGTGGTCCAGCTCACGATCGCGGGGGCGATCGGCCCGGCGACCGCCGATTACGTGCGGCGGGGGCTGGAGCACGCCTCGAAGCAGGGCGCGCAGCTCGTCGTCATCTCGCTCGACACGCCGGGCGGGCTCGACACCTCGATGCGCGCCATCATCAAGGACATCCTCGCCTCGCCGGTGCCGGTGGCGACGTTCGTCGCGCCGAGCGGCGCGCGCGCGGCGAGCGCCGGCACCTTCATCCTGTACGCGAGCCATGTCGCCGCGATGGCGCCGGCGACCAACCTCGGCGCGGCATCCCCGGTCGCGATCGGCGCGCCCGGGGGCATGCCCGGCGGCGCCGAGCCGGAGAAAGCGGGCAAGGGCAAGCCCGGCGAGGCCAGGAAGGCCGGCGCGGAAAAAGGCGCGCAGGAGAAAGCAGCGCCGGTGATGGATACGCTCATGCGCAAGCAGACGCACGACGCCGCCGCCTACATCAGGAGCCTCGCGCAGCTGCGCGGGCGCAATGCGGAGTGGGGCGAGCGTGCGGTGCGCGAGGCGGTGAGCCTGCCCGCCGCCGAGGCGGTGAGGCTCAAGGTCGTGGACCTCGTGGCCGACGATGTCGCCGACCTGCTGCGCAAGCTCGATGGCCACACGCTCAAGGCGGGCGAGCGCGAGCGCAAGCTCGAAACGAAGGGTGTCGCGGTCAGCGCCTACCAGGCCGACTGGCGCACGCAGTTCCTGAGCGTGATCACGGATCCCAGCATCGCCTACGTGCTGATCATCCTCGGACTGTACGCGCTGCTGTTCGAGTTCTCCAACCCGGGGCTCGTGCTCCCCGGCGTGGTGGGCGCGATCGCGCTGCTGATCGGCCTGTACGGCATGCACCTGCTGCCGGTGAACTACGCCGGGCTCGCGCTGATCCTGGTCGGCATCGCGTTCATGATCGCGGAGGTGTTCGTGCCCGCCTACGGCTCGCTCGGCGTGGGCGGGATCATCGCGTTCGTCGTGGGCTCGGTGATCCTGATCGACGCCGAGGCGCCCGATTTCGGCCTGCCGCTGCCGCTGGTGCTGGGCGTGGCCGGGGCGAGCGCCGCGTTCCTCATCTTCGTCGTCGGCATGGCGCTCAGGGCGCAACGCCGCCCGGTGGTGAGCGGGCGCGAGCAGCTCGTGGGCGAGAGCGGCGAGGTGCTCGCCGATTTCGCGGGCGAAGGCTGGGCGCGCGTGCACGGCGAGACCTGGCGCGTGCGCTCGGGCGCGCCGCTCAAGGCGGGCGCGCGCGTGCGCGTGAAATCGGTGCAAGGGCTGGTGCTCGAAGTGGTCCCCGAACAAGGAGCCTGACGATGTTCAATTTCGGCCTCGGCGTGCTGGTCCTCGCGGTGCTGGTCCTGTTTTCGTCGTTCCGGATCCTGCGCGAGTACCAGCGCGGGGTGGTGTTCCTGCTCGGGCGCTTCTACCGCGTGAAGGGGCCCGGCCTGATCGTGGTGGTGCCGGGCATCCAGCAGATGGTGCGCATCGACCTGCGCACCGTGGTGCTCGACGTGCCGAGCCAGGACGTGATCTCGCGCGACAACGTCTCGGTGAAGGTGAACGCGGTGATCTACTTCCGCGTGGTGGACCCCGAGAAGGCGGTGATCCAGGTCGCCAACTTCCTCGAGGCGACGAGCCAGCTGTCGCAAACGACGCTGCGCTCGGTGCTCGGCAAGCACGAGCTGGACGAGATGCTGGCCGAGCGCGAGAAGCTCAACCTCGACATCCAG
>CAZVHU010000112.1:0-6255 GCA_964627075.1 uncultured Enterobacteriaceae bacterium
TGTCGCCGACGTTGTCGGCGATCACCGCCGGGTTGCGCGGGTCGTCCTCGGGGATTCCGGCCTCGACCTTGCCGACGAGGTCGGCGCCGACGTCCGCGCCCTTGGTGAAGATGCCGCCGCCAAGCCGCGCGAAAATCGAGATCAGCGAGCCGCCGAAGCCGAAGCCCACCAGCGGGTGGATGATGTGCGTCAGGCTCGCCTTGTCGTGCGCGTTGGCGTAGAGCAGCGCGAAGAAGCCCGCCACGCCCGCGAGGCCGAGGCCCACCACCAGCAGCCCGGTAATGGCGCCGCCGCGGAACGCGACCCTGAGCGCCTCGTTGAGGCCGGTGCGCGCGGCCTCCGCAGTGCGCACGTTGGCGCGCACCGAGACGTTCATGCCGATGATGCCCGAAAGCCCCGAGAGCACCGCGCCCAGGACGAAGCCCGCGGCGGTGGCGGGGCCGAGAAAGTACGCGATCGGCACGCACAGGATCACGCCGACGACGGTGATGGTGGTGTACTGGCGCTTCAGGTACGCCACCGCGCCCTCGCGCACCGCCGCCGAGATCTCCCGCATGCGCGGGTTGCCGTCGGGCTGCGACAGGATCCAGCTGATCGACACTACGCCATAGGCGATTGCGAGCGCTGCGCAGCCAAGCGCGAAGATCAGGCCACCGGACATGCGACTTCTCCCTAGTTGTTCGAGTCGCGGGCGGGGAGGCCCGCAGGAAAGGCGCGAATTCTAGCAGAAGCCGCCTTACTTCCGGCTTACTGCGGCCCTAGTTCGCGGGCGCGAGCGCGGCAAGCGCGCGGTCGCGGATCTGCTCCACGCCGCCCAGCCCCGAGATGCAGCGATAAAGGGGCGCGCCCGGCGCCCCGGAGGCCTGCCAGCGGCGGTAGAACTGCACCAGCGGCTCGGTCTGCGAGTGGTAGACGGCGAGCCGGTCGCGCACCGTCTGCTCGCGATCGTCCTCGCGCTGCACCAGGGGCTCGCCCGTGATGTCGTCCATGCCCTCGACCTTGGGCGGGTTGAATTTCACGTGGTAGGTGCGGCCCGAGGCGAGGTGCACCCGGCGTCCCGCCATGCGCGCCACGATCTCCTCGTCCGGAACCTCGATCTCGAGCACGCAGTCCACGGCGACGCGCGCGTCGCGCATCGCCTCGGCCTGCGGCAGCGTGCGCGGAAAGCCGTCGAAGAGGTAGCCGCGGGCGCAATCGGACTGCTTGAGCCGCTCCTGCACCAGCGCGATGACGACGCTGTCGGGCACCAGGCGCCCGGCGTCCACCACCTCCTTCACCGCGCGGCCGAGCGCGCTTCCCGCCTTGATCGCGGCGCGCAGCATGTCGCCGGTCGAGATCTGCGGGATGCCGAACCGCGAGCAGATGTAGGCGGCTTGAGTCCCCTTGCCGGCTCCGGGCGGGCCGAGCAGGATCAGGCGCATGCGGCTTCCCTTTCCCGATCAGCCGAGCATCCTGCGCACCGCCTCGAGGTCCTGCGGCGTGTCCACCCCCGGCGGCGCGTCCTCATCGCTCACTGCGACCGCGATGCGATAGCCGTGCCACAGCACGCGCAACTGCTCGAGCTGCTCGGCGCGCTCGAGCGCCGCGGGCGCGAGCGAAGCATACCGGGCGAGGAAGCCCGCGCGGTAGGCGTAAATTCCTATGTGCCGATAAGCCGGGACCGCTCCGCCCTCCCTGGCATAGGGAATCCCGGCCCGGCTGAAGTAGAGCGCGCAGCCCTCGGAGTCGAGCACCACCTTCACCACGTTGGGGCTGGCGAACGCCGCCGCGTCGTGGATCGGGTGGCAGGCGGTCGAGACGCTCGCCTGCGGGTGCTTCGCGAGCGTATCGGCGACGCGCGCGATGAGCGCGGGGGCGATCAGCGGCTCGTCGCCCTGGACGTTGACCACGGTTTCCTGCGGCGCAAGGCCCATCGCGGCGGCGGCCTCCGCGATGCGGTCGGTGCCCGAGGCGTGGTCGGCGCGCGTCATGCGCGCCTCGAACCCGTGCACGCGCACCGCCCTGGCGATGCGCTCGTCGTCGGTGGCGACGCAGACCGACTTCGCGCCGCTCGCCGCGGCGCGCTCGCACACGCGCGCCACCATGGGCTTGCCGCCGAGATCCGCGAGAGGCTTGCCCGGGAAGCGCGAGGAGGCGTATCGCGCGGGAATGATGACGACGAAGGACAAGGGTGAGCGCGAGAGAGTGAAGGAGTGAAGGGGTGAAGGAGTGAAGGAGGGGGCGGCGGACGGCTCGAGCGCTCACACTGCGATTACTCGCTTTTCCTCCTTCACCCCTTCACCCCTTCACTCCTTCACTTCCTCCTCCGGTGGCAGCTTTCGCGCGTCCTCCTCCAGCATCACCGGTATCCCGTCCTTCACGGGAAATCCCAGCCGGTCGACCTTGCACACGAGCTCGGCAGCTTCCTTGCGGTACAACAGCGGCCCCTTGCACAGCGGGCAGACGAGGATCTCCAGCAGTTTCGGATCGAGCGAGCTCATTGCGCGGCCTCTTGCGAGAGCTTCTCCAGCAGCCAGTCGCCGAACGCGGGATCGAGCGCCGCGCGCACCGGCAGCACCCAATGCTGCGCCTTGGCGAAGCGCTTGCATTTTACCGCGTCCTTCTCGGTCATCACGACCGGGGCGTCGTCGCCGAACTCCAGGTCCGCGGCCGCGAAGGGATAGTGGTCGGGAAACGGGTGCGGCGCCACCTTGGGCCCGAGCTTCGCGAGGTGCAGGAAGAACCGGTTCGGGTCGCCGATGCCCGCCACCGCGTGCACCTTCTGGCCGGCGAGCGATTTCGCGGGCCGCACCTCGCGCGCGTCCGCGAGGCGCACGAGGTCGCTCCCCTCCAGGCGCATGGCGTAGCCCCCGACGCCGGCAGCGCCGTGCGCCACCACCGCGTGCACCGAGCGCAGGCGCGAGCGCGGCTCGCGCAACGGGCCCGCGGGAAGGAGAAAGCCGTTGCCGAAGCCGCGCGCGTCCACCACCGCGATCTCGATGTCGCGCGCGAGTGCGTAGTGCTGCAAGCCGTCGTCGAGGACGATGACGTTGCACTCCGGGTTCTGCCGGCGCAGCGCAAGGCACGCCGCGGCACGGTCCGGCGCCACCCACACCGGGCAGCCGCTGCGGCGCGCGAGCAGCACGGGCTCGTCGCCCACCTCGGCCGGCTCGGAGGCGATCGTCACCGCCCGCGGCTCGCGCACGGCGCCGCCGTAGCCGCGCGACACGATCCCCGGCTTCCATCCGCTCGCCTTGAGGAAATCCGCGATCCAGAGCACGAGCGGCGTCTTGCCGCTGCCGCCCGCGGTGAGGTTGCCCACCACGATGACCGGCACGCCGGCGCGGTGCACGCGCGCGAGGCGCAGCCGGTATGCGAGCCGCCGCAACGCGGCCACGACGCCGAACGCGAGGCTCGCCGGCCACAGCAGCCACGCGAGGGCGCCGCGGCGGTACCAATATTTCACTACTTGGTGGCTTGCGTGGTGAAGGTGATTTGCGACAGGCCCGCGAGGCGCGAAGCCTCCATCACGCGCACCACCGACTGGTGGGTGGCGGTCGCGTCGGCGCTTATCACGACCACGGGGTCCTTAAGGCCGCCGCCCGCGCGGCGCAGCTCGCCGGCGAGCTGCTCGACGCTGGTGAATGCGACCGGCGCCTTGTTGACCACGTATTGCCCCAGCGCGTTCACGAGCACGGTCACTTCGTTCGGGCGCTCGAGCTGCTTCTCGGCGTCCGCCGTCGGCAGGTTGATCTGCAGCTCGGTGTACTTCGAGTAGGTGGTGGTGATCATGAGGAAGATCAGGATCACCAGCATGACGTCGATCATCGGCACCAGGTTGATCTCCGGCGCCTCCTTTTCCCTGCCGCGCTGGAAGTTCATGCGCGCGCGCCCCGCGAGCTCAGCGCCCGCCGCCGGCGGGCTGCTGCGACCAGTCCATGCGCTCGCCGTGCACCGTGTCCACCAGGCGCGCCGCGGCCTGCTCCATGGTGACGACGTAGCCGTCCACCTTGTTCTTGAAGTGGCGGTAGAAGATGAGCGCGGGAATCGCGATGCCGATGCCGAAGGCGGTGTTGTAGAGCGCGATCGAGATGCCGTGCGCGAGCTGCTGCGGGTTGGTGCCGGTGGGCGACTGCGAGCCGAAGATCTCGATCATGCCGATCACCGTGCCGAAAAGGCCGAGCAGGGGCGACGCCGTGGCGATGGTGCCGAGCGTGGTCAGGAACCGCTCCAGCTCGTGCGCGACCGAGCGGCCCGCCTCCTCGATCGCGTCCTTCATGACGTAGCGCGAGCCGCGGTGGTTGCGCAGTCCCGCCGACAGCACCTGCCCGAGCGGCGAGTCCTTGGCGAGCTTGTCGAGGACGTCGTCGTTCACCCCCTGCCGGTTGTAGACCGTGACCACCTGCTCGAGCAGGTTGCGGGGCGCGATCTTCTCGTCGCGCAGCGTGATCGAGCGCTCGATGATCAGGGCGACCGCGATCACCGATACCGCGAGCAGCGGCCAGATGGGCCAGCCGGCTGCCTGGATGATGGCGAACAAATTCGAGTCCTTGGCGAGGTCTTGTTCTTGCGTGGCCTTGTCGGTGGCGGACTTTAAGCTAAACCCTTGCGCGGCTGCAAGTTTGTGCGCCGCAAGCCGCGCGCGCCGCGCATGCCCGAACGCCCACGCGCAGCGCTCGGAGCGATGCGCTTGCCGCGCGCGCGCGAAGCATCTCCTTGCCGGCGGCGCAGCGATATCCACAAAAGTTGTGGATAAGCTTGTGGATTATCGCTGGACAGCCGGAGCGTGCTCCCTGAAACGCCGACAAAGGTCGGGTGCGGCGAAAATTTCAGCAGCATTTTCCGCCGCCAAAACATCGGCTTACGGATAAGAATCGGGCTCCGCGCGAAGTGCTTTGCGCGCTCCGGCGCGGGGCTGCGCGCGTGTGGATTAGTGTATCGTCCTCGCCCCTCGATCTCGCCGCGTGAAAGCCCCCGTTCCAGAGGGCGCCAGCCCCGTCGTCACCGTCTCGCAACTGCTGCGAAGCGCGCGGGATGCGCTCGAGCAGCGCTTCCCGCTGCAGTGGATCGCGGGCGAGATCTCGAACCTGAGGCCGGCAGCGTCCGGGCACCTGTATTTCGTGCTCAAGGACGAGCAGGCGCAGGTGGATTGCGTCATGTTCCGCGGCCGCGCCGCGTACCTCGACTGGCAGCCTCAGGACGGCATGCGCGTCGAGGCGCGGGCGCTGGTGACGCTCTACGAGCCGCGCGGGCGCTTTCAACTCAACGTCGAAGCGATGCGGCGCGCGGGCCTCGGCCCGCTCTACGAGCGGTTCCTGAAGCTGAAGGAGAAGCTCGAGCGCGAGGGCCTCTTCGACCCCGCGGCCAAGCGCCCGGTCCCCGGGCATCCGCGCGCGATCGGCGTCGTCACCTCGCTCGCGGCGGCCGCGCTGCGCGACGTGCTCACTACGCTCGGGCGCCGCAACCCCACGATCCCGGTGATCGTCTACCCCGCGCCGGTGCAGGGCGAAGGCGCGGCTGCGAAGCTCGCGCGCGCGATCGCCACCGCCAGCGAGCGCGCCGAGTGCGACGTGCTGCTGCTGGTGCGCGGCGGCGGCTCGATCGAGGACCTGTGGCAGTTCAACGAGGAGGCCGTGGCGCGCGCGATCCGCGCCTCGCGGATTCCCGTGGTCGTCGGCGTCGGCCACGAGACCGACTTCACCATCGCCGATTTCGCCGCCGACGAGCGCGCGCCCACGCCCACCGCCGCCGCCGAGCTCGCCAGCCCGCCGGTCGCCGAGCTGCGCGCGCGCGTGGCCGATTGCGCCTGGAGCCTGTCGCGCGAGATGCGCCGGCGCCTGGAGTATGCGACGCAGGCGCTCGACGGCCTTGCGAGGCGCCTCGTGCACCCGGCCGAGCGCCTGCGCGCCTCGCGGCAATTGCTCGCGCAGCTCGGCGCGCGCCTTGCCGCAGCGGCGTCGCACGGGATCGATATCGCGGCGCTACGGCTGCGCGATGCGCCGCAGCGCCTTGCCGCGGCGCTCGCGCGGCGCCTCGATGCGGCGAACGGCCGCCTCGCGACGCTGCGCGCGAGCCTGTCCGGGCTCGACCCGGCGGCGGTGCTCGGCCGCGGCTACTCGATCACGCGCGACTCGAGCGGCGCGCTGGTGCGCGATTCGGCGCGCGTGCCAGAGGGCGAGCGCCTCACCACCACGCTCGCCAAGGGGTGGCTGGAGAGCGAGGTGCGCAAGAAAGGCTGAGGCCGCGGGGCGCCAGGCAGATTGCGGATGGCGGGAC
>CAZVHU010000112.1:6355-11656 GCA_964627075.1 uncultured Enterobacteriaceae bacterium
ACGCGCGACAACGAATGAATCGCGTCAGCGCGCGCGAAGAATGCGCGAAGCGCGGGCGACGTTCTGCGGCTTGACCCAGAAGATCGCGCCGAAGCGCCCCTGCCCTGCGGTGACGGCGTCCATCGCTGTGAGGCTGATCCGCGCCGCGGCGAGCTTGCCGAGGATGCCGGTGAGCGCGCCGACGCGGTCCGCGCCCTGCACCAGGAACACGGTCTTGCGCGGCGAGAGCTTGAGCTTCGCCTTGCGCGCGGCCTTGAGGAACCGGGCGCGGTTCTGCGGAACGAAGTCCACCTGCGCGCCGCCGCCCGAGGGAAAGCCGGTGAACGCGAGCAGGTTGACGCCCGCGCCCTTGAGCGTGGCGAGCAGCGCCGCGCCCGCGCCGGGGCGGTTCTTCACCTTCATCGAGTAGTAGTGCACTTTGCGGATCGAGGCCATGTCCCCTCCTTGGGTCTGCCCGCATCCGGCGGGCGCCCGTAATCGTAAACCTCCCGGGCGTGCGTGAGATAATTTTCCGCCCATGGGCCACCGGTTGACGAAGATCTACACGCGCACCGGCGACGCCGGCGAGACGGGCCTCGGCGACGGCTCGCGCGTCGCCAAGGACTCGGCGCGCATCGCGGCGATCGGCGACATCGACGAGCTCAATTCCGCGGTCGGGCTGGTGCTCGCCGAGGAACTGCCCGCGGCCGTGCGCGCGGCGCTCGAAGGCGTGCAGCACGACCTGTTCGACCTCGGCGGCGAGGTCTGCATCCCGGGGCACGCGATGATCGGCGAGGACCACGTCGCGCGGCTGGAGAAGCTGCTCGACGAGTACAACGCGAAGCTGCCCGCGCTCAAGGAGTTCATCCTCCCGGGCGGCACGCGCGCCGCCGCCGCGGCGCACCTTGCTCGAACCGTTTGCCGTCGCGCCGAAAGGAAGCTGGTTGCGCTGGGCCGCAAGGAGAAGGTCGGCGTGCCCGCGCGGCAGTACCTGAACCGGCTCTCCGACCTGCTGTTCGTCCTCGGCCGCACGGTGAACCGCGAGGCCGGGCGCGGCGACGTGCTCTGGCGCCGCGAGAAGAAGCGGTGAGCGCAGCGCCCGCCGGGCTCGCCGAGCTGCTCGCCGCCACGGCGAACGGCGACCGCGCGGCCTTCGCGCGGCTCTACGAGCTGAGCGCGCCGAAACTGTTCGGCGTCGCGCTGCGTATTGTCAGGCGAGAGGACTGGGCCGAGGACGTGCTGCAGGAGTGCTACGTGAGGATCTGGAGCCACGCGGGCGAGTACCGCCCGGGGCTCGCCGCGCCCATGACCTGGATGGCGAGCATCGTCAGGAACCGGTGCCTGGACTGGCTGCGCCGCCCCAACCCCGAGGTGGCCGACGAGGACGGCGCGCTGGTCGCCGCCGCCGAGAGCGCCAATCCCGGGCCGCTCGCGGAGCTGGAGCGCTCCGGCGACGCGCAGGCGCTCGCGCGCTGCATGCAGGCGCTGGACGCCAAGCAGCGCCAGGCGATCGCGCTCGCCTTTTTCGAGGGGCTGTCGCACTCGGAGCTCGCCTCGCACATGCGCGAGCCGCTCGGCACGGTGAAGACCTGGGTGAGGCGCGGGCTGCTCAAGCTCAAGGCGTGCCTCGGGGCCGCGTGAGCCGAGCCATGGACCTGCGCAACAAGGCCGAATTGCAGGACCGCCTCGCCGCCGAGTACGCGCTCGGCACGCTGCGCGGGCAGGCGCGCGCGCGCTTCCGGCGCTGGCTGCGCGCGGACGCCTCGGTGGCGCGCGCGGCGGCGGAATGGGAAGCGCGCCTTGCGCCGCTCATCGACGCGGTGGCCGCAGTGGCGCCGCCGGCGCGCCTGTGGCTGCGCATCGAGCAGCGCATCGGCGCCGCCGCGGGCGCGGCGGGCGGGCTGTGGAACCGCATCGGCTTCTGGCGCAACCTGGGCCTCGCCGCGAGCGGCATGGCGGCCACGCTCCTCGCAGTGCTGATTGTGGTCTCGCCGCAGCCGCCGCGGCCCGCGCCGCCGCCGGTGGTGGTGATGCCGGATAAGCAGATGCCTTCCTACCTCGCGATGCTCACCGATCCCAGGACGCAGGTTCCGGTGCTGCTCGTGTCCGCCGGCCGCAAGTCGGACCAGCTGTGGGTGAAGACGCTCGAGCCGGGCATCCACGTCGCGGGCAAGAGCCTGCAGCTCTGGGCGATCCCGAAGAGCGGCCCGCCGGTGTCGCTCGGGCTCGTGTCCACCGAGGAAAAGGGAATGCTGAAGCTCGTGTCGGTGGCCGACCAGTCGCTCGCCCAGATCCCGGCGCTCGCGGTGAGCCTCGAGCCCCAGGGCGGCTCGCCCACGGGCCTGCCCACCGGCCCGATCCTGTTCAGCGGCCCCTGCATCAAATACTGGTAGATTTGCCGCCATGGGAGGCGGAGCCGCGCCCGCGGTGCGGGCGCTCGTTTTCGACGTCTTCGGCACCGTGGTGGACTGGCGGGGCTCGATCATCCGCGAGGGCCGCGCGCTCGGCCGCAGGAAGCGGCTGAAGGTCGGTTGGCCGGCGTTCGCCGACGCCTGGCGCGCCGGCTACCGGCCGGCGATGGCGCGCGTGCGCTCGGGAGAACTCCCCTGGACCACGATCGACGCCCTGCACCGCATGATCCTCGACGGCCTGCTCGAGCGCTTCGCGATCCGCGGCCTGAAGGAAGACGAAATCGACCGCCTCAACCGCGCCTGGCACCGTCTCAGGCCCTGGCCCGACGCGCGCGCGGGCCTGGAGCGCCTGAAGCGCCGCTACACGATCGGCACGCTGTCCAACGGCAATGTGGCGCTGCTCGTCAACATGGCGAAGCACGCGCGGCTGCCGTGGGACTGCGTGCTCTCGGCAGAGCTGTTCCATCACTACAAGCCGGACCGCGAGGCCTACCTCGGGGCGGCGCGGCTCCTCGGCCTCGCGCCGCACGAGGTGATGCTGGTCGCCGCGCACAAGGACGACCTGCACGCGGCGCGCGCCTGCGGCCTGAGGACGGCGTTCGTGCCGCGGCCGCGCGAATACGGGCCGGCCGCGCGCTCCGATACGAGCCCGGATCCCGCTTTCGACATTCACGCGCGCGACTTCCTCGACCTCGCGCGGCAGATGGCGAAGCGATGAGCCCCGGGGCAAAGCCGGCCTCCACGGCGCGCCCGCGCGTGCTGATCGTGGACGACGACGAGTCGATGCGCCTGCTGCTGGCGAAGATCCTGAGCAAAGCGCTCAAGGTCGAGGCGACCCTCGCCGGCACCGGCGAGGAGGCGCTGCGCCTCGCGCGCAGGCAGCGCTACGACGTGATCCTGCTCGACCTGCTGATCCCGGGCACGAGCGGCTTCAAGGTGTTGCGCTCGCTGCGCGCGGGATCGCGCAACGTCGCCACGCCGGTGATCATCGTCTCGGTGCTGTCGGAGTCGTTCACCAAGGAGCACTGCCTCGCAGCGGGCGCCACCGCCTACATCGCCAAGCCCGTGGACCGCGACGTGCTGGTGGCGGCGGTGAGAGCGCAGCTCGAGGCCGGCGCCGAGAAGGACGATTGAGCCCCGAGGAGCAAAGCATGGCCGAAATACGCATCCAGAACGTCGAGGCGCTGGGCAAGCCGCTGGGGCAGTATTCGCACATGACGCGCGTCAAGAACGCGTCCGAGACGCTCTACATCGCCGGCATGCTCTCGGCCGGCGAGGACTTCGACGCGCAGTGCAGCGGCGTGTTCCGCCAGATCGAGGCCACGCTCAAGTCGGCGGGCGCAGGCTGGGGCAACGTGGTGCAGTTCACCACCTACCTCGTGCACTCGCAGGACATCCCGAAGTTCATGGCCTGGCGGCTGCGCGAGTTCCCGAAGCTGTTTCCCGACGGCAGGTACCCGCCCAACACGCTGCTGGTCATCGACCGGCTGGTGGGCGAGGCCTACCTGATCGAAGTCCAGGCCGTCGCGGCGCTGTAGCGCGCGAGTGTAAAGTCACGCTTTACACTTCGGCCCGCCGGATCCGCGCGGGCCTGCCCCGCCGCGTGCAAGACACCCGATGTTCCCGATCCGGAACATTGGCCCGGGCGCAGGTGCGCGCTTGCGGGACGGCGCTCGCGAGCCGGTGTTCCCGACCCCGCGCTCACTTGAGTTCGCCGCTTAACGACCCAGTTCAGCGGGCGGCAACAGGCGGCGAAGCCGGCTGTTGACGCTCCGCTGGAACTGGAGGTTCGGCGTCATGGCGTCGATGTTGGCATAGCCGGTTGCTCAAGCAACACACGTTCTTTCACGCCTTCACCAGGCTATGCAGCTCCTGCACCGTGCGTTTGGGTCTGATTCCAGGAGGTAGGTTCGGCGCAACATGCTTGGCGAAGAACTGGTTCGCAGCCTCCTTTGTCTCCCAGAGCTCGATCACGCGCCATCCTCCTTCCACCGGGTGCGCGGTGTGCAATATGAAGCCCGGGGCCACCTTGATGCTTTCCGCGAGGAATTGAAGCATGCCGTCATAGCCTTGCTGGGTTTGTCCCGAAACTTCTGCCGTCATCAGCACTGCCATTGTGCTTCCCCCCCTTCAGGTTCGGTATCCCACACCCCGGTGCGCAGTGATCTTAGCCCTTCCCCTCACCCCCACCCGCCACCGCATCGTCGACATCATCGACAGCGGTGCCACCGGCGCCCAATACCCCGAGATGTTTCCATGGACTGTTCACCCGGGCATTGGTCAGGCGCGGAGCACCACATGACTCTGCATGAATTGAGGAACAGTAATCATGACGCCGAACGTGTTGCTCTGCCGCGGGCCAGGCTCGCTCGCGGTCGAAATGGCGCTGCGCCGGCGGCCCGTCGGCAGCAGCAAAGGGTTAGCCGATCAGCTTGTCGTACGCCGCGTGCGGTCCGATCCAAAACCACACGATGCCGTCCGACCCTTCGACGCCAACTGCGCGATAGTGGATGCCGACTCGAGCGGAGTAGAAGCGACCGACCTTCTTGAAATGGAGCGATGGATGCCGTGGATCGCGCTTCAGCTGCTCGAAGCAGCGATCGGCGAGGCGTTGAACTGAAACAGGCAGCGAGCGATAGCTTTGCCAGAACTCCGGCGAAGCGTGGTGGTTCAAAGCTTCGTGGTACGACCCGATGCATGGGCTTTCAGCGCCTTCTCAGCAAGCGCGTCGAGCTTTCCAGTGCGGACATCTGCCTCGAACTGACGGTCCCACGCTTCGGCGTCAAACGCGGCGAACCAATCTCGCAACTCCGTCATTTCGTCAGGAGATAGGCTCTGGATCTCGCGTTCAATCTTCTCAACCTTGCCCATGTCAGGAGTATAACGCACTGACCATTGCTGACGGCTAACG
>CAZVHU010000113.1:0-11399 GCA_964627075.1 uncultured Enterobacteriaceae bacterium
CGGCACCAGCGACCAGGGCATCGACACCCACTTGCCGCCCACGGTGTTGAGCTGCTCCGCCGGCTTGTAGATGCCGCCGCCCGCCTTGGCGACATCGGCCGCCAGGTTGCTCACATCCACCGCCGCCGAGGCGTACAGGTGCGGCAGGTTGTTGAGCAGCATGATGATGTCGGGGCCGTTGCCGGACTGGATCGCCGCGGTGGCGCGCGCCGGCAGGTCGTTGGCGTTCACCGTCTCGACGTTGAGCTTCAGGCCGAGCGCCTTCTGCACTTCGGGCACGTAGACCTCGCGCAGCACCTTGTCGGCAGCCGGCACGAAATCGTTCCAGCGCAGGATGTGCACCGTGTTCGCCTGCGCGAACACCGGCGCGCGCTGGGCGCTCAGGATTCCCTCGATGCCGGTCGCGGCGACGCCCGCGCCGACGGCCTTCAGAAACGATCTGCGCTTCATTTCCCCTCCTCCTTGGATGTGCAGCAGCGCGGCCATTGCCGCCGTGCCCGCGGAATCTGCCCCCGCGCCCCCCGAATGTCAATCGTTTTCACCGAACCTCAGACGCTCTTGCGGCGCAGCAACTGCAGCCCGAATGCGAGCGCGATCAGGCCGAAGCCCGTGGCATCCGCAGCCCGGTGGGGATAGACGAGCAGGAGTCCCGCGGCGATCAGCATCCAGCGCTCGGCTGCGAGCGTGCGCCGCAGGAGCCAGCCCTGGAAGCCCGCCGCGAGCGCCCCGATTCCCGCCGCGGCGGTGAGCGTCACCATCGCGATCGAGCCCCAATCGGCTCCGGCGAGCGCCTTGGTCGAGCCCATCAGCAGAAGCCCGAGGCCGCTCGGGTCGAGCACGAACATGAACGGCACGAGAAACGCGGGCATGGTGTACTTCCAGCACTGCAGCGTCGTCCTGTACGGGTCGCCGCCGGTGATCGCCGCGGCGGCGAACGGCGACAGCGCGGTGGGCGGCGAGACTTCCGACAGCACCGCGTAGTAAAAGATGAACATGTGCGCCGCGTACTCCGGGACCTTGAGCGCGATCAGCGCAGGGGCCGCGATCACCGCGCAGATGATGTAGGAGGCGGTCACCGGCACCGCCAGGCCCACGATCCAGACGATGAGCGCCGTATAGACCGCGGTGAGCAGGAGCGAATTGCCCGCGTAGGCGAGCACGATCGAGCTGAACTTGAGCCCCAGGCCCGTGAGCGTCACCACGCCCACGATGAGGCCGGCGCCGGCGCAGGTCGCGGCCACGTTAAGCACCGCCCGGGAGCCGCCCTCCAGGGCCTTGATCAACCCCGAGTCCACGAAGCCACTCGCAAGCCGCTCCCGGCCGCGCAGCCAGTCGTAGGAGAGCATCGCGCAGTCGCGGTGCAGGAAGCTCGTCACGAACGCGACCACGGTCGCCCAGAACACCGAAAGCTCGGGCGAGAAGCCCATCAGCATGAAGCCGACGATCGACACCAGCGACAGGAAGTGGAACCAGTACTTGCGCGTCAGGCCCCAGGCCGACTCGACCTGCTCGAACACCGCGTGCTTCATGCCGAACTTGCGCACGTCGATCTCGACCATGACGAACAGCGCGAGGTAATACAGGCAGGTCGGGATCACCGCCATCAGGATCACGTCGAGGTACGAGATCTTGAGGAACTCCGCGATCAGGAACGCGGCGGCGCCGAGCACCGGCGGCGAGATGATGGCCCCGAGGCCGCCCGCGGCGAGCAGGCCCCCGGCCTCGTTCTTGCTGTAGCCGACCTTGGCGAGCATGGGTGCCGCCACCGCGCCCAGCGTCACGGTGGTCGCGACGCCCGACCCCGAGGGGCCGCCGAGCAGGAACGAGGCGAGCGTCACCGTGCGCCCCGCGCTGGTCGGCTTGCCGCCCATCGCCGCGAACGAGAAGTCGATGTAGAACTTGCCGGCGCCGGAGAACTGCAGGAACGCGCCGTAGATCGTGAACAGGATGATCAGCGTCGAGGACACGTTGATCGCGGTGCCGTAGATGCCCTCGAGCGTCATGTACATGTGCCCGACCAGGCGCGGGACCTCGTAGCCCTTGTGCGTCCAGGGCGCGGGCAGGTACTCGCCGAAGAACGCGTAGAGCAGGAAGCACACGGTAATGAACGGCAGGATCCAGCCGGTGGTGCGCCGCATCGCCTCCAGGATCAGCACGACCAGCCCGATGCCGAACACGATGTCCCGGTCGTCCGGCACGATCGAGCGGTCGAAGAACTCGTCGCCGCCGGCGATCAGGTAGGCTGCGGTGGCGAGGCCTCCCAGCGCGAGCAGCCAGTCCCACCACATGACGCGGTGGCGGAAGCGCCGCGCGACCGGAAAGATCATGAACGTGAGCACCAGCACGAACGCGACGTGGATCGCGCGCAGGTGCTCGGGCCGCACGATGGCGTACGCCGTGTACAGGTGAAACAGCGACATCGCGACCGCCAGCACCGTGGCCAGTCCCGCGAGCCAGCCCGTGAGCCTGTTGTGCACGCCCTCCTCGCGCTCGATCATCTCCTCGGCGCGGTGCAGCGCCTCGGCGCTGACTTCGGCAGCGGGCTTGTGCAGCAGCGCGACGTCTTCGCTCACGCGACGACCCTAAAAGAAAAGCCCCGCCAGTCGCCTGGACGGGGCTCCGGTGACCGCGGACTTCACTTGATCTTGATGCCCTGCTCCGCGAAGAACTTGATCGCGCCGGGATGCCAGGGGATCGACGAGGCCTCGGCCTTCTGGTTCTCGGGCTTGATGTTGACCGCCTCGGCGTGCACGCGCACCAGGTCGACGCGGTGCTCCCAGAGCGTCTTGATGATCGTGTAGGCGGTCTTCTCGTCCATGTTCGCGTGCGCCACCAGCAGGTTGGTCACCGTCGCGGCCTGGTTGTCGGCCTCCATGCCCTTGTAAATGCGCCGCGGGATCACGTCCTTGATGTAGATGTTGCCGTGCTTCTTGGCCATCGCCGGCACCAGGTGGGCGATGTCGATCATCCTGATCTTCACGCCCGGCGAGTTCGCCAGGTCGGTCACCGCCGCGGTCGGCAGGCCGCCGACCCAGAAGAAGGCGTCGATCTTGCGGTCCTTGAGCGCGTTCACGGACTCGGCGACGCCGAGCCGCTCGCGCTTCATGTCGCGGTCCTTGTCCAGGCCCGCGGCCTCGATGACGCGGAACGCGAACACCTCGGTGGCGCTGCCGCCCGAGCCGGTGGAGACGCGCTTGCCCTTCAGGTCGGTGATCTTGGTGACGCCGGTGCCCTCGATCGACACCACGTGCATGCGGTTGGGGTAGAGCACCGCGAGCGTGCGCACGGGAATGGGCTTGCCGGTGAACTTGTCCTGGCCCTTCACTGCGTCGATCGCCGCGTCGGCCTGGCTGAGCGCGATGTAGGGCTTGCCGGTGCCGATCAGCTGCAGGTTGGCGACCGAGCCGCCCGTCACCTCCGCGGTCGCCTGCATGCCGGGAACGTACTTGGAAAGCACCGCCGCCATGCCGCCGCCCAGCGGGTAGTAAACCCCGCCCGTGCCGCCAGTGGCGATCGAGATGTTCTGCGCCTGCGCCGCGCCGGCCGCGGCCAGCAGCAGTGCACCAGCAAGTCGAATCGTCCGTTTCATCGCTCCTCCTTCAGGTCGGCGGGATTCTATTACGACTTCACCCCGAGGCTGGCGAGCGCCTTGGCGCGGCGCTTCGCGGATTCGCCGCCCACCTGCGCGTAGAGGTTGCCGCCGGCGCTGTCCATCGCCACGAGCAGCGGCCCGAACCCCCTGACGCGGAACTTCCACAGCGATTCGGGGTTGACGTCGTCGAGGTCCACGTCCTCGATCGCCTCGACCCAGGTGGTCTCGAGCGCCGCGGTGCCGCCGATGATCGCGAGGTACGCCCCGCCCAGCTCGCGGAACGCCGCCGCTGAGCCTTCGCGCAGCCCGCCCTTGCCGATCACGAGGCGCACGCCGTATTGCTGCATCAGGGGCCGCGTGAAGCGCTCCATGCGGTCGCTGGTGGTGGTGCCCACGCAAAGCGGCGCATAGCCCGCGGGGTGCGCGGCGCTAGGCGGTACCTTCTTCACGTTGGGCGCGGTATGGATCACAGCGTGCCCGCGCAGGTCGAAGCGCGTACCGCGGCCGCGGTCGAACAGCTCGATCTGGGTGCGGTCGCGGATGCCGAAAAGCGCGCCATTCAAGGTGACCGTGTCGTTGACGCGCAGCATCCGCGCCTGCGCCTCGGTGAGCGGCGGGGTGAATTCGTGGTGTGCCATCGCTACTGCGCGCCGCCCAGCAGCGCGCGCTTGAGGTCGTCCTGCACCGGCTTCTCGCCCAGCCAGATGCCGAGCAGCGCGCGGTAGAAGTCCTCGCCCGCGATCGGCTTGCCCGAGGGCTTGCCCTCGACCGTCATCTGGGTTGCGCCTGCGACCTGGTCGAGCGTGATCCGCATGCCCTTCTTCGCTTCCTTCATCTCCGCCATGAGCGCGCTCAACTGCGCGATGCGCGGCTCGAAGGCCTTCATCTGGGCCTCGCTGTTGTTGTTGCGCATGCCCTCGACCAGCGCCTCGCCGAACTGGTCGGCGCCGACGTCGCGCAGCATGTGGATCGCGATGCGTTTCGGGCCCGGCGCGGCGATCGCCTCGGCGCCGCTCGCGGTTTTCTTCGGCAGGTACAGGCCGATCGCATAGACCTGGAAGAACGCCCGCTTGCGCAAGCCGGCGCCGTTGAGCGCCAGCGGCGTGCCCGAGACGGTGTCCGAGTCGGCGAGCTTCACGCCCGCGACCTCCGCCGCCTGCACAGGCAGCGCGAGCGCGAGCAAAGCGATGAAGCCGCCGATGAACGCCGATGTACGCCGATGGAAAGCGGTCATGCGTCCTCCTAGTACCCGTAAGTCACGCCCGCGGGCGTGAAGGTGGCGCTCGCGCGGCGCGCGGAGTGGCACTGCATGTTGACCGCCACCGGGTTCATGGTGATGTGCGTCGCGGCAAGCTCGACGTGCACGGCGAACGCGGTCGAGTCCCCGCCCAGCCCTTGCGGCCCGACCCCCAGCATGTTGACCGCGCGCGTGAGCTCGCCCTCGAGCTTCGCACCCTCCGGATCCTCGCAGCGCGTGCCGAGCGCGCGCACCGCCGCGGTCTTCGCGAGCTGCACGCACAGGTCGGCGCTGCCGCCGACGCCGACGCCGACGATGGTCGGCGGGCAGGTCTTGCCGCCCGCGGCGAGCACGCAATCCACCACGAAGGTGCGGATCGCGTCGGCGCCCTCGGCCGGCACCGCCATCTTGAGCCACGAGTTGTTCTCCGAGCCCGAGCCCTTGGGGATCATCTGGATGTGAAGCTCCTCGCGCGCATCCGAGAACCCCACGTGGATGACGGGGATGCGGATGCCGCAGGAGGTGTGGTCGTTCTCGCGCGTGAGCGGGTGCACCACGGACGAGCGGAACGGGTGCTCGACTGTGGCGCGCGCGCAGCCGCGCACGATCGCCTGCTCGAGGTCGATGCCGTCCACCTCGACGCCGCGGCCGATGGTCACGTTGTAGATCGGAACGCCCGTGTCCTGGCACAGCAGGTTGTCGCGCTCCTCGGCGATAAGGATATTGCGCGCCATCGCGCCGAGCACCCCTTGAGCGCGCGCGTCGGTTTCGCTTCTCGCGAGCGCATCCATCCCCTGCTTGATGTCGGGCGGCAGCAGCTTCAGCGCGCGGATGTAGAGCTCTTTTGCCGCCTCCTCGACCTGCTTGAGATCCAACTTCACTTCACTTGGATCTTGCGTTCCTTCACCACGCGCGCCCAGAGCGCGCTTTCTTCCTTCATCGCCCGGCCCATCTCATCCGGCGTGTTGCCCACCGGGGCGAGGCCCTGGACGTAGAAGCGCGCCTTCAATTCGGTCGACTCGAGCGCCTTCTTGGTGTCGCGGTACACCTTGTCGATGATTTCCTTCGGCGTGCCGCGCGGCGCCACGAGGCCGAACCAGCCCGTGTTCTCGAACCCGGGCAGCGTCTTCGAGATCGGCGGCACGCCGGGAAGCAACGGGAACTCGCCCTTGCTCGTGACCCCGAGCGCGCGCAGGCGCCCGGAGTTGACGTGCCCGATAGCGGCCGCGACATTGCCTACGAAGAAGGTGGTGTCGCCGCTCACCAGGCCGGCAAGGCCCGGCCCTTCGCCCTTGTACGGCACCGCTATGGCGTCCATCCCGGCGGCATTGACGAAGTTCTCGGCTGCGAGATGGGTCTGCGAGCCGATGCCGGCATGGCCGAAGGTGAGCTTGCCGGGCTGCGCCTTGGCGGCGGCGATCAGCTCCTTCACCGTCTTGTAGGGCGAGCTCGCCGGCACCACCAGCACCTGCGGGCCGGAGACGACGTTGGTGATCGGCACGAAGTCCCTCTCCGGGTCGTAATTCATCTTGGCGTAGATGTGCTGGTTGGCGGTGACCACCGACCCCGAGGGAAAGAACAGCGTGTAGCCGTCGGGCGCCGCGCGCGCGGCTTCGGCCGCCCCGACGCCGCCCCCGGCGCCGCCGCGATTCTCGATCACGATCGTCTGGCCCCACATCTCCTGCAGCTTCTGCGCCAGCAGCCGCGCCGAGATGTCGGTGGCGCCGCCCGGTGGGAACGGCACGATGAACTTCACCGGCTTCTGCGGCCAGGCCTGCGCCTGGACGGCTGCGGCCAGCAACAGGCCTGCAGCGAGCGTTGCGAATCTTGCGAGTCTTGCGAGTTTCATCCCGTCCTCCTTGCGGACATTCTACTTACAGAGCGAGGGCAAAGGCGAGCCCGACGGCCAGCGCGACGGCAGCTGCGGCGGCCGCGAGGCCCTTCTGCCATTCGCGCCAGGGCAGGAATTCGAGCGCGAGCAGCCTCAGCCCGCCGGCAAGGTGCGCGGCGAGCAGCAGCACCAGCCCCCACTCGGCGAGCTTGACGAGCGGCCGCTCGGTCCAGGCGAGGAACGCGTCGAGCTGCGCCGCGCCGCCGAGCGCCTGCCCCAGCGCCCAGAAATGCAGCGGCAGGAAGAGCGCGAGCGCGAGACCCGACACCCGGTGCACGAGGAACGCCCACCAAGCGGGATGGTTGCGCGCCCGCCAATCAGTCATCCGCCCGCCTCCGAGCCGATCGAACAAGTGCAACGGCTGCACTTTCGGCGGGACCTGTTCGTGCTCGCCGGTCGCATCCCCAAAGGGGCCCCTACTCCGCGGCTCACACGAACACCGCGAACACCGCGCGCATGCCGAGCCAGGCGAGCGCCATTGCGAAGACGACGAGCGCCAGGTCGCGCGAGCGGCCGCGCCAGCCGAGCCACTCGGCGAGCGGCGCGCGCAAGCCAATTGGCACGTGCACCGTCACTGCGAGCACGAACAGCGCGTAGAAGGCGAGCCAGCCGAAGCTGCCGCGCGTGCGCGCGAGGATTTCCGCCGCCGACAGTCCGCCGCGCACCGCGTAGACGAGCGTCGCCAGATGCACTACGACGCACAGCGCGAGCACTGCAGCGCTCGCGCGCTGCGCGATCCAGAGCATGGTCTCGTTGCGCGCCGGGAGCGTGGATCGCGCCATGGCGCTCAGAGCTTGCCCCGCAGCGCCGCCTTCGCCACCGCGCGCTTCAGGCCCGCGATCGAGGCGGTCGGCGCGATGCGCTTGGGGCAGCGCTCGCTGCAGCTCAGGTGCGTGTGGCAGGCGTGGCAGCCGGCGTCGCCCGCCACCGCGCGCAGCCGCGCCGAGTGGCCGGTGTCGCGCTCGTCGCGCATCAGGGTCCAGGCGCGGTTGAGCGCCGCCGGGCCGAGGTACCCCGGGTTCCACGCCACGACGTCGCACGAGCTGTAGCACACGCCGCAGCCGATGCACTCGATCGCCGCGTCCACGTCGCTGCGCGGCGCGCTCTGCGGCGGCACGCGCGCGAAATCCTGGCGCCGCGACTGCGCGCCCTGGAAGCGTCCCTTCGCGCGCGCCCACTTGTCGAAGAACTCGCGCATGTCGGTGACGAGGTCGCGCACCACGGGAAGGTTGGCGAGCGGCGCGATCTCCAGCGCGCCCTCCGGCGCGACCTTGTCCACGTGGGTGCGGCAGGTCCAGCGCGCGACGCCGTTGACCGTCATGGCGCACGAGCCGCACATGCCGACGCGGCAGGCGAAGCGGTAGGCGAGCGTCGCGTCGAGCGCGCGCTGGATGTGCGTCACCACGTCGAGCACCGTCTGGCTGTCGTGGCGCGGCACTTCGTAGCCGCGGAACTGTCCGTCCGCGCCGCCGCGCCAGACCCTGACGCTCAGGCTCTGCATGCGTGGCGCGGTCTCGTTACGCGCTCTCGTAGAGGCGCGTGAGCACGAACTCGCGGTGGCCGAGCGCCTCGGCGGCGGTCAGGCGCCCGTTGGCGGTGCGGAACATGCACTCGAGCAGCTTGTCGCCGGCCTGGTCCGGCGTCATTTCCCGGCGCAGCAGCCCCGAGACGTCGACGTCGAGGTGCTCGGCCATGGTGCGCACCGTGCGCGGGTTCGCCGAGAGCTTGATCACCGGCAGGATCGGGTTGCCGATGATGTTGCCCTGGCCGGTGGGGAAGAAATGCACCGTGAAGCCGGCGGCCGCGCACAGCGTCACCATCTCCGCCGCGGCCGAGGACGAATCCATGAACCACAGCCCCGGTCCGGTCGGCTCCTCGGCCTTGTCGAGCACGCCGTCCACGACGCACTTGCGGCCGATCTTCTGGATGTTGCCGAGCGCCTTTTCCTCGATGGTGGTGAGGCCGCCGGCGATGTTGCCCTTGGTGGGCTGCGAGTCCGACAGGTCGCTCGTCTTGTGGCGCTCGACGATCGCCTGGTAGCGGTCGAACATGAACTGGAACTTCCTGCGCACCTCGTCGTTGCGGCAGCGCGCAGCGACCAGGTGCTCGCCGCCGGTGAGCTCGGTGGTCTCGCCGAACACCAGGGTGACGCCGTGCGGGTAGAGCTTGTCGAAGGCGTTGCCCACGGTGGGATTCGCCCCGCAGCCGGAGGTGGTGTCGGACTCGCCGCACTTGGTCGACACCCACAGGTCCTTGAGCGGCCGCTCCTCGCGCCGCAGCTCCGAGGCCCACTGCACGAACTCCCTTGCCGCCTTCGATGCGCGCAGGATGGTGTCGTGGTCGCCGTGCTGCTCGATGCCGAAATAGGCGACGGGCTTCCCGGTCGCCGCAATGCCGTCCGCGACCTTCTTCGCCCACTGGTCCTCGATGCAGATCACCACCACCGCGGCGACGTTCGGGTTCGCGCCGGTGCCGATCAGCGTGCGGAAATGCAGATCGAGGTCGGCGCCGAACTGCAGCCTGCCATACGGATGCGGCAGCGCCATCGCGCCCTTGATGTTGTTCGCCACCGCCTCGGCCGCCGCGTTCGAGATGTCGTCCACCGGCAGCACGATGACGTGGTTGCGCACGCCGATACGGCCGTTCTCCCTCTTGTATCCCCAGAATGTCGCTCTGCTCAGGTCCATGTCCTACCACCGCTTGGTCTTGATGTTTTGCACGTGGGCGTGCGAGCCGCGCGCGATCGGCGCCACCACCTTGCCGATGTCCACGCCGTACTTGATCACGGTGTCGCCCGGCCGGTAGTCGCGCAGCGCCACCTTGTGGCCGATCGGGATGTCGTTCTGCGCCGTGATCTTCACGGTCTTGTCCTCTTGCATGATCCAGCCGGTGAGCTCCTGCCCGGCCTTGACGCCCTCGACCACGACCACGCCGACGCCATCGCCTTCCTCGTGCACCACGAAATGGATCATCGCCTTCGCTCCTTGCCGCCGAAGGCGCGAGTCTACCGCGCTGTCGTCGGCGCGCGGGGGTCGCGCGTTATCCTTTTCGCATGGTCGATCGAAGGGACTTTCTTCGCGCCGCGGCGGCGCTCGGCGTATCGAGCGCGCTGCCCGCGCGCGCTGCGGAGCGCAGGATCGCGTTTGCTGCTTACCCGTTCTCGCTCGGCGTCGCGAGCGGCTATCCGATGCCCGACGGGTTCGTGCTGTGGACGCGCCTTGCGCCCAACCCGCTCGCTCCCGGCGGCGGCCTCGGCCCGGAGCCGTTGCCGGTGCGCTGGGAAGTGGCCGAAGACCGCGCCTTCGGCCGCATCGTCGCAAGCGGCGCCGAGACCGCGACGGCGGAGTGGGCGCACTCGGTGCACGCCGAGGTGAGGGGCCTGGAGCCCGCGCGCTGGTACTTCTATCGGTTCCTCGCCGGCGACGCGATGAGCCCTGCAGGGCGTACGCGCACCGCGCCCGCCGCGGGCTCGAGCGTGGCGACGTTGCGCTTCGCCTTCGCTTCGTGCCAGCAGTACGAGCAGGGCTACTACGGCGCCTACCGGCACGTCGTGGCCGATCACCCGGACCTCGTCGCGTTCCTCGGCGACTACATCTACGAATCGTCGTGGGGCGTGGCGCACGTGCGCGCGCACGAGGCCGGCGAGCCCTACACGCTGGAGCAGTACCGCGCCAGGCATGCGCGCTACCGCAGCGACCCGGACCTGCAGGCCGCGCACGCAGCCTGCCCCTGGATCGTCACCTGGGACGACCACGAGGTGGACAACGACTACGCCGACGACCGGCCCGAGGACGGCATGCCGCGCGAGCAGTTCCTCGAGCGCCGCGCTGCCGCCTACCGCGCCTACTACGAGCATATGCCCATGCCCGCGCGCATGCGGCCCAAGGGACCGGAGATGCGCATCTACACGGAGCTCGACTGGGGGACGCTCGCGCGCTTCTGCGTGCTGGATGACCGCCAGTACCGCGCCTGGCACGCCTGCCCTCGGCCTGGCCGGCGCGGAGGTTCCAACACCGTGGACGTCGAGAAATGCCCGCGCCTGGAGAACCCGGGCCGCAGCATGCTCGGGCGCGCGCAGGAGCGCTGGCTGGAAGGCGCGCTCGCCCGCCCGGGCGCGCGCTGGAACCTGCTCGCGCAGCAGACGCGCATGGCGCGCTTCGACATGCTTGCCGGTCCTGGCCGGCAAGCATGGACCGACGGCTGGGACGGCTACCCCGCGGCGCGCCGGCGCCTGCTCGAGTTCATCGCCGGGCGGCGCGTCGCCAACCCGGTGGTTCTGGGCGGCGACGTGCACGCGTTCCACGTCTGCGATCTCAAGGCCGACTTCGACGACCCGGACTCGCCCGTGGTCGCGAGCGAGTTCGTGGGCACCTCGATCACCTCGCAGAGCTGGCCGCACGAGCGGCAGCAGGCGATGCTCGCCGACAACCCGCACGTGACTTTCGCCGACAGCCGCTACCGCGGCTACGTGCGCGTGGACCTCGCCCCCGGGCTGCTGCGCGCGGATTTGCGCGCGATGCAGTCGGTCGAGGCGCCGGACGCGCCCTGCAGCACGCTCGCGAGCTTCGTGGTCGAGGACGGCAGGCCGGGCCCGCAGCGCGCCTGAAAATAGGGGTCAGAGCCCTATTTCGATCGGGCCGCCGGAACTGCTTTTTCGAGCCGAAATAGGGCTCTGACCC
>CAZVHU010000114.1:0-11301 GCA_964627075.1 uncultured Enterobacteriaceae bacterium
GCTAGGCCGTCGTTGGCACGAATCCGGCGCCCGGGCGCGTCATTGCGCGATGCCGGCCTCTCGCACGACCTTGCCCCACTTGTCGATCTCGGCCTGCAGGAAGGCGCCGAACTCGCGCGCGTCGAGCGGCTTGGCGAGCGGCAGGACGGTGGCGCCGCGGAGCCTTTCTTGCACGCCGGGGTCGGTGAACGCGGTGGCGAAAGCGCGGTGCACACGCTCGCGCGCTTCGGGCGGCGTTCCCTTGGGCGCGACCAGCCCCGCCCAGTCGGTGACGTTGATGCCGCCGAGGCCCGCCTCGGCGAGCGTCGGCACCTCGGGCAGCTGGCCCAGCCGCTCGCTCGTGGTCACCGCGAGCGCGCGCAGCTTGCCGCCGCGCACCTGCCCGATCGCCGACGACGCGGTAGCGAACATCAGCGCCACTTCGCCCGCCATCACCGCGGTGACCGCGGGCGGCGCGCCCTTGTAGGGCACGTGCGTCAAGGCAAGGCCGGTGCGCGCCCTGAACAGCTCCCCGGTGAGGTGCCCGGGGCTGCCGACGCCGCCCGAGGAAAAGCTCGCCCGGCCCTGCCTCTTCAGCGTCTCGAGAAGCGCCGCGACACTGTCCACGCCGAGCGCGGGATTGACGATCAGCACGTTGGCGAGCCAGGCGTACTTGCCGACCGGCTCGAAATCGGCGAGCAGCGCGTAGGATTTGCCCTTCACGAGTGTCTCGTTGGCCGCGGCCGAGAGGTTGATCATGGCGACGGTCGCACCGTCGGGCCGCGCGTTCTTGAGGAACTCCAGGCCCACCACGCCGCCCGCGCCCGGCCGGTGCTCGATGACTACCGGATTGCCGAGCGATACCTGCAGCGGTTCTGAGGCGACTCGCACGATGATGTCCGCAAAGCCCCCGGGCGGGCCCGGCACCACGACGCGGGTCGCCTGCGCCAGAGCTGGCATCGCGAGTGCGAGCGCAGCGGCTCCCGATGCAATGCGCGCAAGCGCGCAACGAAATTGCGTGTATGCGATCATGCGATCCTCCCGGGACGTCGGCAGCAGCGCCGAAATTATAATTCACCGCATGGCCGGTCCGGCACTGCCGCAGCGCTTCGCCGACGTCCCAGCGCTCGAGGAGTTCATGAGCGCGCCGACGCCCGCGCTCGCCGCGGACCTCGCGCGGGCGCCGGGCGACATCCTGGTGCTCGGCGTCGGCGGCAAGATGGGGCCGACGCTCGCGCGCATGGCGAAGCGCGCCGATCCCTCGCGGCGGGTGATCGGCGTCGCGCGCTTCTCGGACGCGTCGCTGCGCGCCCGGCTCGAAGGCTGGGGCGTGGAGTGCGTCGCGGCCGACCTGCTCGAGCGCGCGGCGATCGAGCGCCTGCCGAGAACGCCCAACGTGGTCTTCATGGCCGGGCACAAGTTCGGCGCCGCCGGCGATCCCGCATTCACCTGGGCGATGAATGCCGGCGTGCCGTTCGTGGTGGCGGAGACCTTCCGCGACTCGCGCATCGTGGTTTTCTCGACGGCGTGCGTCTACCCGTTCGCCGACGTTGCGAGCGGCGGTGCGACCGAGGACACGCCCACTACGCCGCCTCCTGGCGACTACGCGGCCTCGTGCGTCGGGCGCGAGCGCGCCTTCGATTTCGCCTCGCGCCGCTGGGGCACGCGCGTTCACGCGGTGCGGCTCGAGTATGCGATCGACATGCGCTACGGGGTGCTCCACGACGTCGCCTCCAGGGTGCACGCCGGGCAGCCGGTGGACGTCACCATGGGCCACGTCAACGTCATCTGGCAGGGCGACGCCAACGAGCAGTCGCTGCGGCTGCTCGCGCACTGCTCCGCGCCCGCTTCGGCCACCAACGTGAGCGGCCCCGAGACGGTGAGCGTGCGCTGGCTCGCAGGCGAATTCGGCAAGCGCTTCGGCAAGGCGCCCGTGGTCACCGGGCGCGAGGCATCGAGCGCTTGGCTCGTCAACACGGCGCGCGCGCAGCGGCTCTTCGGCACGCCGCGGGTGCCGCTTGAGAAGATGATCGACTGGGTCGCGGACTGGGTGGCGCGAGGCGGGCCGAGCCTGGGCAAGCCGACGCATTTCGAGGCGCGTGACGGCAAGTATTGAGCGCGAGCACGCGCTCGGGCCCGAGCACCTTGCGGGCTGCGTCGCCCTGTCGCGCGCCGCCAACTGGAACCAGATCGACGCCGACTGGCGGCTGATGCTGGAGCTCGGCCGCGGCCGCGGAATTACGCTTGCCGACGGCACGCTCGCCGCCTCGACCATCGTGCTGCCCTACGGAAGCAAGTTCGCCTGGGTGAGCATGGTGCTGGTGCTCCCGGAGCACCGGCGCAAGGGCTACGCCACGCGGCTGCTGCGGGCTGCGCAGGCCGCAAGTGTAAAGTCACACTTTACACTGGTGCTCGACGCGACCCCCGCAGGCCGCGCGGTCTACGCGCAGGAAGGTTTCAGCGACTGCTGGGGCTTCGCGCGCCTCGCGCTCGCGCAGCCTGCGCGCTACGCGGGCGCGGCCGGCATCCCGGGCGTGCGGCCGCTCGAGGCGCGCGACTGGCCGCAACTCCTTGCGCTCGATGCGCCGGCGTTCGGCGCGAGCAGGGAGAAGCTGCTGCGCGCGCTCGCCGCGCGCCTGCCGCAAGCGGCGCTGGTGTGCGAGCGCGAGGGGCGAATCGAGGGCTACCTGCTCGGCCGGGAGGGGCGCGAGGCGCGCCAGCTCGGGCCGCTGGTGGCGCGCGACACCGACGCGGCGCGCGCGCTTCTCGCCGCGGCGCTCGCGCGGGTCGCGGCGCCGCTCTACATCGACGTGGCGGACCGCGAGGCCGGCTTGCGCGCCTGGCTGGAAGCGCGCGGCTTCGCCTTCCAGCGCCCGTTCACGCGCATGGTCCATGGCGCGAGCCGCGCGCCCGGCGACGAGCAGCTCGTCTTCTGCCCTGCGGGCCCCGAGCTAGGCTAGGAACGGGCGACCACGGAGAACACGAGAGGACATGGTGAAAGGCGAGGTGGTATTGGCCGATTCAGGCTTCGCGTCGCTTCTCTCTGTGTTCTCGGTGCCTCTCGTGGTGAAGCTCATTTGGGCATCTTGATTGAGCGGTCGAGGAACTCGTTGGTGTAGGCGGCCTTGACGTCGAACGGCTTCTCGATGCCGACGTAGTCGCGCACCAGCTCGTAGTCGGCCTTCATGCGGCCGTCGTCGTGGATGCCGAGCGCCACCTCGCGCGAGAACTTGTCGCTCATCAGCACTTCCACCAGGCCCCAGTTCGTGAGTTCGTTCTCGAACTGCAGGGCGCCGTTGGCGTCGACCAGCGCCTTCACGCAGGGCTTGGGGTCCTTGACGCAGGCCGCGAAGGCGCGCTGCGTCACCTTGACGAACTTGTCCACCAGCGGCCGGTTCTTGGCGAGGAACGCGCCGTTGACGATCACCGAGTTGCCGTAGGGATTGAGCCCCACGTCGCGCCACGCGACGAAGCCCATGTCGTCGCCGAGCTCCCGCTGGAAGATGTGATGGATGTTGTAGAACGAGGTGGTGACGTCGATCGCCTTGGACTTGAGCGCCGAGAGCTTGGCGTTGGCGTCCACGTTTACCCAGGTGATCGACTTGGGATCGACGCCGTTCGCCTTGGCGAGCGCCGGCCACATCGGGCGCGCGCCGTCGGCGGCCGGGTTGCCGATCTTCTTGCCCGGGAAGTCCTTGATGCCCTTGATGCCCGAGCTCTTCAGCCAGTAAAGGCCCTGCGGCGAGTTGGCGTAGACGTTGAACACGCCCACCGAGTCGGCGCCCTTGCCCTTGCCGAGCAGCACGTTGCCCATGTCGGCGAGGCCGATCGAGTTGGCGCCGGCGCCGACCTTCTGCACCGCGAGCATCGAGCCCTTGCCCGGCTCGAGCACGAGGTCGATGCCCTCCTTGGCGTACCAGCCCTGCGCCTTGGCGTAGTAGTAGGGCGCGTGGTCGCCGCCGGGCACCCAGTTGAGAATGAATTCCAGCTTCTGCTGCGCGGCGGCGGGCAGCGCGACGGCCGCGGCGAGCGCGGCGGCGGCGATTCTGAGCATCGGGACCTCCTTGCCGATAGGGATTGGATGCGTGGGACGGGGTGAGCGGGAAAATGTTATCGGTGCCGCCGCCGAGCGTCAATGGCGCCACAGCCATTAACCGCCCGGTTAAAATCGCCGCCGCATGCCCCTGCACTGGTCGAGCCTGCCGGCCGAGGTCCTGGCGCCGCTGCGGCGCGGCTGCGTCATCCCGGCGCACCCACTCGCGCTCGACGCGGCACGGCGCCTGGACCCGCGCCGCCAGAGGGCGCTCGCGCGCTACTACCTCGATGCCGGCTCGGGCGGCCTCGCGGTCGGCGTGCACGCGACGCAATTCGCGATCCGCGAGGCGGGCCTCTACGAGCCGGTGCTCAGGCTCGCCGCCGAGTGCGCGCGCGACTGGGCGAAGCGCCCCGCGATCATGATCGCCGGGCTTTCCGGCAAGACCGCGCAGGCGAAGCGCGAAGCGCAGTTCGCGGCTGCGCACGGCTATCACGCCGCGATGCTGTCGCTCGCCGCCATGAAGGGCGCATCGGTGGACGAGCTGATCGGGCATTGCGCCGCAGTCGCCGCGGAGGTCCCGCTGGTCGGGTTCTATCTGCAGACCGCCGTCGGCGGCATCGCTCTGCCGGTGGAATTCTGGCGCCGCTTCTGCGCCATCGACAATGTGATCGCGGTGAAGGTGGCGCCGTTCAACCGCTACCGCACGCTCGACGTGGCGAAAGGCCTGGTGGCGGCGCGCGCCGAGGAGCGCGTCACGCTCTACACCGGCAACGACGACCACATCGTGCTCGACCTCGCGGTGCCGCTCGCGGTGCGCCGCGGCAGCGAGGAGGTGCGCGTGCGCATCAAGGGCGGGCTGCTCGGGCACTGGAGCGTGTGGACGAAAAAGGCGGTCGAGCTGCTCGAGCGCGTCCGGCGCGGCCCGGTGGACGAGGAGCTGCTTGCGCTCGATGCGCGTGTCACCGACTGCAACAGCGCGTTCTTCGACGTGGCGCACGATTTCGCCGGCTGCATCCCCGGCTGCCACGAGGTGCTGCGCCGGCAGGGCTTGCTCGAGGGCACTTGGTGCCTCGACCCGAACGAGCGGCTCTCGCCAGGTCAGGCCGAGGAGATCGACCGCGTGTATCGCGAGCACCCCGACCTCTCGGACGACGACTTCGTGCGCGCCAACCTCGAGCGCTGGCTCGCCTGAGGCGCGCGGGACCCGGACAGGAGTCAAGACATGGACCGATTCAGCGAAGCCCTGCCGCGCTACCTGGCCGCGGTGCTCGCGCACATCGTGCTGGTGGGCGCGTGGTACCTGTTCGTGGTGCTGGGCAAGGTGCCCAAGTTCGTCATGCCCTCGCCGGTGGAGACGGCCTACGCGCTGCTGCAGCCGAACTACGACTGGTGGAAGAACACGCTCGTCACCATGATGGAGATCTTCTCCGGCTACTTCCTGGCGCTCGCGGTGGGCGTGGCACTCGCGCTGGTGTTCACCTGGTCGAAGGCGCTGGAGTCGTTCTTCATGCCGCTGCTGGTATCGCTCAACATGATCCCCAAGGTGGCGCTGGGGCCGCTGATCATCGTCTGGTTCAAGTACGGCGTGCTGCCCAACACGCTGATCGCCTTCTCGATCTGCGTGTTCCCGATCCTGCTCACCACGGCGCGGGGCCTGCGCGAGACCGAGCCCGAGCTGCTCGACCTGGTGAGGTCGCTCAAGGGCTCGCGCTGGCAGCTGTTTTCCAAGATCCAGCTCCCCGGGGCGCTGCCCTACATCTTCTCCGGCATGAAGGTGGCGGCGATCCTCGCGGTGGCGGGCGCAGTCGTCGGCGAGTTCCTCGGCTCCGACAAGGGCCTGGGCTACCTGATGCTGCAGGTGCAGGTCACGCTCGACACGCCGGCGATGTTCATGGCGGTGATCCTGATCACGCTGATCGGCATGCTGCTCTACGGAATCGTGCTCGCGCTGGAGCGCCTGCTGGTGGTGAAGGACGCGAGAGTGGAATGACCGAGCCGTTCATCCACCTCAGGGGCGTGACCAAGGTCTACCGCCGCGGGCGGCGGGAGCACCTGGCGATCTCTGACGCCACGTTCGATGTCATGCCGGGCGAGCTCGTGTCTCTCGTCGGTCCCTCGGGCTGCGGCAAGTCGACGCTGCTCAAGATCCTTGCCGGGCTGCACGAGCACGACGGCGGCACGGTGCGCATCGGCTCGGCGACCCACCCCTTCAACCCGGCGCGCGACGTCGGCATGGTGTTCCAGGCGCCGCTGCTCCTGAAGTGGCGGCGGGTGCTCGAGAACGTGCTGCTGCCGGTCGAGATCCTGGGACTGCCGGCGGCCGAGTCGCGCAGCCGCGCGCGCGAACTGCTCGATCTGGTCGGGCTCGCCGGCTACGAGGACAAGTACCCCTACGAGCTCTCGGGCGGCATGCAGCAGCGCGCGGCGATCGCGCGGGCGCTGGTGCACGATCCCAAGCTCGTGCTGATGGACGAGCCCTTCGGCGCGCTCGACGCCCTCACGCGCGAGAAGATGAACCTGGAGCTCCTGCGCATCTGGAAAGAAGCCGGCAAGACCATCGTCTTCGTCACCCACGGCATCTCGGAGGCGGTGTTCCTCGGCACGCGCGTGGTAGTGCTCACCGCCGGGCCCGCCAGGATGGCGGACAACTTCCGCATCGGCCTGCCGCACCCGAGGACGCTCGACATGAAGACGCACGAATCCTTCGGCGAGTACACGCGCCGCATCTACAAGCTGCTCGGCATGGAGTGAAGCGCATGCGACACGACGGCCGCCGCAACCACCGCCGCGACCCGGAGCGCAACCGGGAGCGCATCCTCAGGGCCGCCACCGAAGAGTTCGCGCGCAACGGACTGGGCGGGGCGCGCGTGGACCGCATCGCCGCGCGCGCCGGCGCCAACAAGCGGATGCTGTACTACTACTTCGGCAACAAGGACGACCTGTTCCTCGCGGTTCTTGAGGCGAGCTACGCCGCGATCCGCAGCGCCGAGCGCGAGTTGCGGCTGGAAGACCTGGAGCCGCGCCTGGCGATGCGACGCCTGGTCGAGTTCACCTGGAACTACTACCTCGCGCACCCCGAGTTCCTGACGCTGCTCAACAGCGAGAACCTGCACCGCGCGCGCCATGTCAAGCGCTCGACCCGGATCGTCGCCATGCACTCGCCCTTCGCCGCCATGATCGAGAAGGTGCTGGCGCGCGGCGCGCGCGAGGGTGTGTTCCGCCGCGGCGTCGACCCGGTGCAGCTCTACATCTCGATCGCCGCGCTGGGCTACTTTTATCTCGGCAACCGGTATACCCTTTCGGCCATCTTCCAGCGCGAACTGCTGGCGCCGCGCAACCGCGCGGCGCGCCTGAGGCACATGGTCGAGCTCGTGCTGGGCTACCTGCGCAAATGACCCTTTCCAAAGGAGGCAACACCATGAAGACCTGGCAAGCGAAAATCCTGCTCGGCGCGGCGCTCGCGTCCTTCGCCTTCGCGGCGGCGGCGCAGTGGAAGCCGGCGAGGCCGATCACCATCATCGTGCCCTGGGCAGCGGGCGGCGCCACCGACCAGGTGACACGGCTCGCGGCCGCCGAGCTCGAGCCCGCGCTCGGGCAGAAGGTGGTGGTGGTCAACCAGCCCGGCGGCGCAGGCTCCATCGGCACCAAGAACGCGATGGAGGCGCCCAGGGACGGCTACACCTGGACCGCGGGCGCGGCGAAGCAGTTGGGCACCTACCCGCTGCTCGGGATGCTCAACAGCAAGGTGGACGACTTCCACCTTTACCTCTCGGTGACCAACGTCTCGATCGTGAGCGTCAACCCCGGCACGCCCTACCAGACGCTCGCGCAGCTGCTCGACGCTATGAAGGCAAAGCCCGGCGAGGTGAAGGTCGCGACCGCGGGCAACACCTCATCGGGGCACTTCGCCATGGAGGCGATTTCCAAGGCCACCGGCGTCAAGTATCGCCACGTCACCTATGACGGCGGCGCGCCCGCGGTGGTCGCCACCGTCGGCGGCGAGAGCGAAGTGACGACGCAGCTCGCGGTCGAGCAGACCGAGATGCTGAAAGGCAGGCGCCTGCGGCCGCTCGCAGTGGTCGCCGACCAGCCGCTCAGCATCGAGGGCGTCGGCACCATCCAGCCGATCACGCAGTCGATCGCGAACTTCCCGAAGATCACCACCGCGTTCGGCATCTTCATCCCGAAAGGGGTGCCCGCCGAGGTCGCGGCCACCATGGACAAGCTCTGGGCCGAGAGGATCGCCACCTCGGAGAAGATCCGCAGCTACGCCCAGCAGAAGGGCGCGCTGTTCACGCCGTCCTCGGGCAAGGCGGCCTACGACGTGGTGTGGCCGACCGTGGTCGAGGACGCCTACATGCTGCAGGCCGCGGGCATGGCGAAGGTGACGCCCGAGTCGATCGGTATCAAGCGTTGATCGAGCGCCATGAAAATCGGGGTCAGAGCCCGATTTCCCGGGGTCAGACCCCGGTTTTCTCGCCTGGGGTCTGAGCCCGATTCTGCAGGTGAAATCGGGCTCTGACCCCATGCGCGCCGACCTGATCGGCGCGGCAGGCTGGATCGCGTTCGGCGCCGCGGTGCTCGCCGCGTCGTGGCGCATGGACCGGCTCGCGAGCCTAGGCATCAATCCCCTGTCGGCCCCGGGCCTGGTGCCGGGGCTGCTGGGGGCGCTGATGGTCGTGTTCGGCGCGGCGCTCGGCGTTCGCGCGCTCGCGCGCGGCGCGAAACAGGGCGCCGTCCTGCGCGCCGGCGAGGGCAAGCGCATCGCGCTCGCGCTGGCGCTGTGCGTGGCTTATGCCGGCGGCCTGCTCGGAAAGGGGCTGCCGTTCTGGCTCACATCGGGCGCGTTCCTGTTCGTCGCCATCCTGGTGTTCCGCGTCCTCGATCGAGAAGCGGCGAGCGAGGCGCCGCTGCGCCGAGCCGCGCTGAGCAGCGCAGCCATCGCGCTCGGCGTGAGCATTGCGATCGCTTTTCTTTTCCAGGAAGTGTTCCTGGTGAGGCTGCCCTGATGGAGGGGCTCGCGATGCTCGGCAAGGCGCTCGCAGGGCTTGCCGGGCCGTGGCAGGTGTTCTACGCGCTCGGCGCCACGCTCACCGGCATCCTGATCGGCATCCTCCCCGGGCTCTCGGCGACGCTCGGCATCGCGCTGTTCACCACGCTCACGGTGAAGCTGCCGCCGAACGACGCCATCCTGATCCTGGTCTGCGTCTACGTGGGCGCGATCTACGGCGGCAGCCGCACCGGGATTCTGCTCAACATACCGGGCACTGCGGCCAATGCCGCCGCGACGCTCGACGGCCATGCGCTCGCGCGCAAGGGTCTCGCGGGCCGCGCCATGGGCATCGCCACCACCGGCTCGGTGATGGGGTCGCTTTTCGGCATCGCCTGCCTCGCAGCGCTCACGCCGACGCTCGCGGAGGCGGCGCTCAAGTTCCAGGCGTTCGAGTTCTTCTGGCTGGCGTTGCTGGGGGTGCTGATGTCGGGCAGCCTCACCGGCGACGACCCGCTGAAGGGCTGGCTGATGGGGTTCCTGGGGCTATTCACCGCGCAGGTGGGGCTCGACGGCATCCACGCGCACGCGCGCTTCACTTTCGGCTGGAACGAGCTCTCGGGCGGCATCGCGCTGATCCCCGCGCTGGTGGGCGCGTTCGGCTTCGCCGAGATCCTCGCCGTGCTCGCCGAGCCCGCGAGGAAGGCGGCGCTGAACGCCGTGGACTCGATCCTGCCGCGCATCGCCGACGTGCTCAGGTACTGGAAGACGATCCTGCGCTCGGGGGCGATCGGCGTGTCCATCGGCATCCTGCCCGGGGTCGGCGAGGACATGGGCGCGTGGTCGTCGTACGCCGCCGCCAAGCGCTTCTCGCCCGAGCGCGAGCAGTTCGGCAAGGGCTCGGTCGAAGGCATGCTCGCCGCCGAGACCGGCGACAACGCCGCGATTCCCGGCGCCATCGTTCCGGCGCTCGCGCTCGGCGTGCCGGGCTCGGCACCGGCCGCGGTGCTGATGGCTGCGATGATCATCCACGGCGTGCAGCCCGGACCGATGCTGATGGTGAGCCAGCCGCAGTTCGCCTACGACGTGGTCGCGATCACGCTCGCCGCGACGCTGTGCATCCTGGTCTTCGGGCTGGTGATGGTGCGGCCTCTGATGTGGGTGCTCAGGGTGCCGCGCGCGATCATCATGCCGGTGGTGTTCGTGCTGTGCACGCTGGGTGCCTACGCGATCGCCTCGCGCGTGTTCGACATCTGGGTGATGCTGGCGGTGGGCGCGGTGGTCTTCGTGCTGCGCCGGCAGGGCTATCCGGCCGCGCCCTTCGTGCTCGGCATCGTGCTCGGCGACATCGTGGACAAGAGCCTGCGCCGCGGCCTCGTGATCTCGGATGGAGACCTCTCGCCGTTCTTCACCCGGCCGATCGCCGGCGTGCTGGCGGCGGCAGTGCTGCTCACGTTGCTGGCGCAGGTGCCGGCCGCGCGGCGGCTGTTTTCGAGGAATGCCTGATGCGAATCGCGCTCTGCAACGAAGTGATCGCTCCGATGCCGTTCCCCAAGCAGTGCGAGTACGCCGCCAAGCTCGGCTACGACGGCCTGGAGATCGCTCCGTACACGCTGTCGGAGGAGCCGCAGCGGCTGGGCAGCGCGCAGATCGCGGCGGCGCGCGCCGCGGCCGAGGACGCGGGGGTGGCGATCACCGGGCTGCACTGGCTGCTCATCAAGCCCGCGGGACTGTCGATCTCGACGCGCGATGACGCGGTGCGCAGGAAGACGCTCGACGTGCTGCTCGCGCTGGTGGACCAGTGCGCGGCGCTGGGCGGGCGCTACCTCGTGCACGGCTCCCCGCACCAGCGGCGCATCGACCCGGGCGACACGCGCGCGGCGGCCTTGGCGCGCGCGCAGCAGACCTTCGCGGCCGTGGCCGAGCGCGCGGAGAAGGCGGGCGTGATGTATTGCGTGGAGCCCCTGTCGTCGGACCAGACGCCGCTCATCAACACGTTGGAGGAAGCGGCCGCGATCGTGGAGGCGGTCGGCAGCCGGGCGCTGCGCTCGATGCTCGACTGCAGCTCGGCGGGCCGCATGGAGAGCGCGCCCCTGCCGGCGCTGGTGGACAAGTGGCTGCCCAAGGGGATGATCGCCCACGTGCAGCTCAACGACCGCAACCGCCGCGGCCCGGGGCAGGGCGAGCAGCGCTTCGCGCCGCTGCTCGCCGCGCTGGTGCGCCACGGCTACGCCGGCGACCTCGCGGTCGAGCCCTTCGACTACGTGCCCGACGGCCCGGGCGCCGCGGCGCGCGC
>CAZVHU010000115.1:0-11220 GCA_964627075.1 uncultured Enterobacteriaceae bacterium
CTCGGTGCTCGAGCTGGGCGAGGCCGAGTACATGGTGCGCGCGAGCGGCTACCTGAAGACGCTCGACGACTTCCGCTCGATCCCGCTCGCGACCGCCAAGGGCGGCGTGCCGGTGCGGCTCGCAGAGGTGGCGCGCGTGCAGATGGGCCCGGAAATGCGCCGCGGCATCTCGGAGCTCGACGGCGAAGGCGAGGTCGCGGGCGGCATCGTCGTCATGCGCGCCGGGCGCAACGCGCTGGAGACGATCGGCACGGTTAAAGCCAAGCTCGCGAGCCTGAAAGGGAGCCTGCCGCCCGGCGTGGAGATCGTCGAGACCTACGACCGCTCGGAGCTGATCGAGCGCGCGGTCGCGCACCTGCGCGACAAGCTCGCCGAGGAGTTCGCCATCGTGGCGCTGGTGTGCGTGCTGTTCCTGGTGCACCTGCGCTCGGCCTTCGTCGCCATCGTCACGCTGCCGCTCGGTGTGCTCGCGGCCTTCATCGTCATGCTCTACCAGGGCGTGAACGCCAACGTCATGTCGCTCGGCGGCATCGCCATCGCCATCGGCGCCATGGTGGACGCGGCGATCGTGATGATCGAGAACGCGCACAAGAGGCTCGAGGGTCGCGCGGTCGAGGGCGAGGAGCGCTGGCGGCTGATCGGCGAGGCGGCGGCGGAGGTGGGGCCGGCGCTGTTTTTCTCGCTCCTCATCATCACGCTGTCATTCGTGCCGGTGTTCGCGCTGGAAGCGCAGGAGGGGCGCCTGTTCTCGCCGCTCGCCTACACCAAGACCTACGCCATGGCGGCAGCCGCCGGGCTGTCGGTCACGCTCGTGCCGGTGCTGATGGGGCTGCTGATCCGCGGCCGCATCCCGCAGGAGCGCAGCAATCCGCTCAACCGCTGGCTGATCGCCGTCTACCGCCCCCTGCTTGCCGGCGTGCTGCGCTTTCCGAAGGCGACGATCGCTGTCGCGCTCGTGATGCTCGGGCTCACCGCGATTCCCGCGTCGCGCCTGGGCGGCGAGTTCCTGCCGCCGTTCTACGAAGGCGACCTGCTCTACATGCCCACCGCGCTGCCCGGCATCTCGCCCGCGAAGGCCGCCGAGATCCTGCAGCAGACGGATAAGCTGATCGCCACCGTGCCCGAGGTGAAGCGCGTGTTCGGCAAGATCGGCCGTGCCGAAACGGCGACCGACCCCGCGCCCCTCGAGATGGTGGAGACCACGGTGCAGCTCAAGCCCCGCTCGGAGTGGCGAGCGGGGATGACGCCGGAGAAGCTGGTCGAGGAGCTCGATCGCCTGGTGCAGCTCCCGGGGCTGTCGAACATCTGGATCCCGCCGATCCGCAACCGCATCGACATGCTCGCCACCGGGATCAAGAGCCCGCTCGGCATCAAGGTGGCGGGCAACGACCTGCCGGAGATCGAGCGTGCGGCCGAGGCGATCGAGCGGGTGGTGAAGGAGGTGCCTGGCGTCACCTCGGCGCTCGCCGAGCGGGTGACCGGCGGGCGCTACGTCGAGGTGCAGGTCGACCGCGAGGCCGCCGGCAGGCTCGGCCTTTCGGTGATGGACGTGCAATCGGTAGTCGCGGCGGCGATCGGCGGCGAGAACGTGGGCGAGACGATAGAGGGCAGGCGGCGCTTCCCGATCAACGTGCGCTACCCGCGCGAGGCCCGCGACTCGGTGGAAAAGCTCCGCGCCCTGCCTGTGGTCACCGACGGCGGTGCGCAGATCGCGCTCGGGTCGGTGGCGCGCATCGCGATTGCCGACGGCCCGCCGTCGCTGCGGAGCGAAAACGCGCGCCTTTCCGGCTGGATCTACGTCGACATCCGCGGGCGCGACCTTTCTTCCGTGGTGCAGGACGCGCGCCGCGCCGTGGCGGAGAAGGTGAAGCTCGCGCCAGGGCTCTCCATCACCTGGTCGGGGCAGTTCGAGTATCTCGAGCGCGCGGCAAAGCGCTTGGCGGTGGTCGTACCCTTCACCGGCGCGATCATCTTCCTGCTGCTCTACCTCACTTTCCGCAGGTTCGACGAGGCGCTGCTATTGATGGTCGTGCCGCCCTTCGCCGCGATCGGCGGCTTCTGGTACGTCTGGGCGCTCGGCCACAACCTGTCGGTGGCGAGCGCCATCGGCTTCATCGCGCTTGCGGGCGTCGCGGCCGAATTCGGCGTGGTGATGCTGCTCTACCTCAAGCACGCGATGGAAGAGTACCCGCCCGAGAAGCTCGTCGAGGCGATCGACCACGGCGCGGTGCAGCGCGTGCGCCCCAAGGCGATGACGGTGGCGGTGGTCCTCGCGGGCCTTGCGCCCCTGATGTGGTCCGAGGGCGCGGGCAGCGAGGTCATGCAGCGCATCGCCGCGCCGATGCTCGGCGGCATGATCACCGCGCCGCTGCTTTCGATGTTCGTCATCCCGGCGGCCTACTATCTGATGCGGCGCCGCAGCCCCCGAGTGTAAAGAGAGACTTTACACTTGCGCGGCTGGGGCCCGGTCGCCGGCGCGGGATTACGCGCACCGGCCCGCGCACTGCCTGGGCGGACAGGGCACGCTGCCGTAGCTGCAGAACACGCAGCAGTCGCCCGCATTCGGCTTGAGGCGCGCGCCGCAGCCCGGGCAGTCCCAGAAGAACAGGCACGCGTCCTCGGGCATCGTCTCGACGCTCTCGCGCCTGCAATGCGGGCAGGTGAGCGTGCTGCGCAGCACGGGCGCGAGAGCGCTCACCTGGTGCGCGCCATCGCCTGATAGCCGGCGTCGGTGAGGCGCCTGGCGAGCGCCTCGGGCGAGGTCCTGGCGGGATCGTAGGTCGCCTGGGCGCTCTTCGTGGCGAGGTCGGCCTTCGCCTCGAGAACGCCGGGCGTACGCTCGAGCACTTTCTTCACGGTGACCGGGCAGAGCGAGCAATTCATGCCCGGCACGTCGAGCTGCGCGCGCTGCGGCTCGGCGGCGGAGGCTGGCCATGCCAGCGCCGCGCCGAGCAGGATCGCGCTAAGCCGCGAGGTAGCCATAGACGATCGGCGAGACGAGCAGGGCCTTCGCGCCGATGAGCGTCACCCAGAACGCGATGCGCTGGCGCCTGCGCGTCTCGGGCAGCGCGCAAGCCGTGCCGGGCGCGCACGCCTGGGCGGGCCTCAGGTACAGGCGGTAGAACGCGTAGCCGAACGCGGCGACGGCGAGCGCGATGAACACCCACTGGAAGCGCGCGAGCGCGCGCAACTGCCCGACCCACGCGCCGCCGACGCCGGCCGCGACCAGCACGAGCGGCAATACGCAGCAGGTCGAGGCGCCGAGCGCCGAGACGCAGCCGGCGAGAATCGAGGCCGATTCGGGGGCGGGGCGGTTCATGGCCGATGATCGTACACTCCGTACCCGGGTACGGTGTCAAGGAGGCGCAGGATGGCTGAACTCACGATCGGCGGCGTGGCGAAAGCCTGTGGGGTGAACGTGGAGACCGTTCGCTATTACCAGCGCCTGGGGCTGCTCGAGGCGCCGCGGCGTCCCGCCGGAAGCGTGCGTCGCTACGGCGAGGCGACGGTGCGGCGGCTGCGCTTCATCCGTCGCGCGCAAGCGCTCGGTTTCGCGCTCGGCGAGGTGGCGGAGCTGCTGCGCCTGGAGCGCACGCCGGATTGCGCTCGCGCGCGCACGCTGGCCTCGGGCAAGCTCGCTGACGTCGAGGCGAAGATCGCGGACCTGGAGCGCATGCGGGCGAGGCTCGCCCAAATGGTGCGCACCTGCGCCGCCGGGCGCGACCCGCGCAGCTGCCCGATCGTCGACAGCCTTGCGCTCGAGGCGGCAGGGCTGCCGGTGGGCGCGCGCGGCGGGCAGCGCTAAGCGGGCGGCGTTTCGGAAAGCGCCCCGGCCGGGGCGGCCGGCCCGCCGCGCGCGCGGCGGCGCTTCGCTTCGGCCTCGATCGAGGCGATGAGCGCCGGCTGCTGCGCGGCGAGCTGGTAGAAGTCGGCGACTTCCAGCACCAGCAGCGTGCTGGGCACGAGCGTCACCACGTCGGCCGAGCGCGGCTTGCGGTCGAGCAGCGCCATCTCGCCGAAGAAGTCGCCTTCGGCGAGCGTCGCGAGCGGCCTGCCGAGCCGCACCTCGGCGCGCCCGCTCACGATGAAGTACATGGCGTCGCCGCGCTCGCCCTTGCGCACCACGTAGGCGCCGGCCGGGTAGGTGCGCGAGCGCAGCCGCGCCACGATGTCGGCGATGGCGATCGCGCCCAGCTCGGCGAACAGCGGCACCCGCGCCACGAGGTCCCAGATGCGCGTGAACTCGCGGCGCTTGACCTCCTCGGCGAAGCCGGTGGCGAGGATGCCGGCGAGCAGCGCCAGGACCGAGATGCCGCACAGCATCACCACGCCGCCGATCATCCGGCCAGCGTTGGTCTGCGGGATGACGTCGCCGTAGCCGGTGGTGGTGAGCGTCGTCATCGACCACCACAGCGCCGACGGGATGCTGCCGAAGGGCTCGGGCTGGCGCTCGCCTTCCAGCAGGTGGATCGCGGTCGCGGAGGACAGCAGCACGATGGTGAACAGCGCCAGCGCAGCCACCAGCGGCGAGCGCTCGTTGCGGAACACGCGCAGGATCAGCGTGACGCCCGGTGCGTGGGTTGCGAGCTTGAGCACCCAGAGCAGCACGAACACCGAGGCCGACTCGGCGCCGAGGCGCGCGCCGCCCGAGGCGGTGGCGAGCGCGGGGATGATCGCGACGAGGTCGATCAGGCCTTCGAGCGACAGCGCCCATCGCAACCGCGCCCGGGCCTTGCTCTCGTCGCCCATGTGCGGGATCTCCGGCGCGACCCAGAGCCGGATCGCGTATTCGACGAGGAACACCGTGGCGACGATGCCGGTGACCGTGGCGGCGATCGCGCGCGCCGCAGGGCCCACCGCATCGATGGTGCCCACCGAGACCGAGGCGATGCCGAGCAGGTTGACCGCCACGAGCAGCGCGCGCATGCGCGCCGCGCCATGCTCGTGGCTGCGCAGGTCGAGCAGCGCGTAGGCGGCAGCGCGCGGCGTCACGTGAGACCCCTCGCGCGGGAGGCGCGCCGCGATCGCGTGCGAATGCCAGGGCGCGGCCGCGGCGCCGCGCCGGTCCGCCGAGTCAGCCGATCGATTTCACGCCGCGCGGGGGGCTTTTCCTCGCGCGCGACAGGTCGTAATGCATCTGCATCACGAGCCAGCTCTCGGCGGCCGGGCCGAACGCGGCCTGCAGCCTGAGCGCCATGCGCGGCGTGACGGCGGCGCGGCCGTCGATGAGCGCGTGCAGCTGCTGGCGCGACACGCCGAGGCGCCTGGCGGCCTCGGTGACGCTCATGCTCGCGGGGATGCGCTGGCGAACCATGTCGCCGGGATGCTGGATGACCGCTGGGGTCGAGGGGGGCTGGGGGAGTGGCATGGCGCAAGTGTAAAGTCATGCTTTACAGTTGGCAACTCCCCCGCCGCCCCCTATCCTGAGCGCCCGCCATGCCCCGCGAAGCCTTCGTCATAGGCGCCGCCTGCACCGCCTTCGGCAAGCACCCCGAGCGCGGCTTCAAGGACCTCGCGCGCGAGGCTTACCTCGAGGCGCTGGCCGACGCGGGGCTCGCGAAGGGCGAGCTGATCGAGCAGGCCTGGTTCGGCAACTGCGGCATGGCGAGCTGGGGCCAGGCCGGGATCCGCGGCCAGGTGTGCTTCACGCCCCTGGTGCAGGAGGGGCTGTTCCCCGAGCGCGTGCCGATGGTGAACGTCGAGTCCGGCTGCGCCACCGCGTCGCAGGCCTTTCACGGCGCATGGAAGGACATCCTCTCGGGCGAGGTCGAGGTGAGCCTCGCGCTGGGCGTCGAGAAGCTGCATTCGCCCGACCGCCCCGGGCGCGTCCCGGAGATCTTCGCCAGCGCCATCGACCAGCTCGATCCGCAGCTCTGGCAGGACTATTACCGCAAGGCGGGCGAGGAATCGGGCGTGCCCTTCGCGCCGGGCCCCGGGCGCACGATCTACATGGACACCTACGCCATGCAGGCGGCGTGGCACATGAAGCGCTACGGCACCACCCGGCGGCAGATCGCGGCGGCTGCGGCCAAGACCCATCGCCATGGCAGCCTCAATCCCAAGGCGCAATACCGGTTCGACCTCTCGATCGAGCAGGTGCTCGAGGACCGCGTCGTCAGCCAGCCGCTCACGCGCGCCATGTGCTCGCCGATCGGCGACGGCGCGGCCGCCGCGATCCTGTGCTCGCGCGAGGCGCTGGCGTCCTTTCCGCGCGCGGCGCAGGCGCGCGCGGTGCGCGTGCGCGCGTGCACGCTCTCGGGCGGCAAGTACCGGCGGCTCGACGAGCCGGGCCTGTCGCGGGTCGCTGCCGAGCGCGCCTACGCGAGGACCGGCCTCAAGCCCGCCGACATCGACGTGGTCGAGCTGCACGACGCGACTTCGTTTTCCGAGATCTACCAGATGGAGATGCTCGGCTTTTGCGCGCCGGGCGAAGGCGGGCGCCTCGCCGAGTCGGGCGCCACCGCGCTCGGCGGCCGGATCCCGGTGAACCTCTCCGGGGGGCTGGTTTCCAAGGGCCACCCGGTCGGGGCGACGGGCCTTTCGATGATCTACGAGCTGTGCCTGCAGCTGCGCGGCGAGGCGGGCGAGCGGCAGGCAAAGGGCGCGGCGCTCGCGCTCGCCGAGAACGGCGGCGGCGTCATGGGCTTCGACGAGGCCGCATGCTCGGTCACGATTCTCGAGAAGTCGCAGTAGACTGGGGCGCGAGGGGGCATGGGATGACCATCTACCACCAGGGCACGGCGCGCGCTGCGCGCCGGACCAAGCCGACGCAGGCCGAACGCGAGTTGCGCGTGCAGCTCGCCGCCGCCTACCGGATCTTTCACCATCTCGGCTGGACCGAGATGATCTTCAACCACATCACGCTGCGCGTGCCGGGGCCGGAGAAGCTGTTCCTCATCAACCCGTTCGGGCTGCATTACAGCGAGATCACGGCCTCGAGCCTGCTGCTGATCGATCTCGAGGGCAATCCGGTGCGCGAGGCGAAATGGCCGGTGAACAAGGCCGGCTTCGTGATCCACTCGGCGATCCACGGTGCGCTCGACGCGGCGCACTGCGTGATGCACACCCACACCACTAGCGGAATGGCGGTGGCGAGCCTGAAGGAGGGCCTGTCGCCGACCAACTTCTATGCGGCGCAGCTGCACGACCAGGTCGCGTACCACGACTTCGAGGGCATCACCGTCGAGGCGGGCGAGAAGCAGCGCCTGGTGCGCTCGCTTGGCGCGAAGCGCGCACTCATCCTGCGCAACCACGGCCTGCTCGCCTGGGGCCCGAGCGTGCCCGAGGCGTTCATGATGCTCTGGACGCTGCAGCGCGCCTGCGACGTGCAGATCGCCTCGAGCGCGGCGGGTGCGCTCAACCCGATCCGGGCGGAGGTGTTCGCGCAGACGGTGCGCGAATCGGGGCCGGGCGAGAAGCGCACTTGCGAGGACGTATTCGCCGCCATGCAGCGGCTGGTGGACGCGAAGGACCGGTCCTACCGCGACTGACCTAGGAGGCGCGCGCGGCGACGGGCGCGCCGCGCCGCGCCCGCCCGGCGCGATCCTCGCTCCAGGTCTCGCGCAGCACGCCGAGCAACGCGGCAATTGCCGGATCCTGCGCCCGGTCGGCGCGATGGATGAACCATAGCGTGGCGCGCGGGTGGATTTTCTTCAGCCGCACGATCTCGCCGGCGTGCTTTCTCTCTTCCGCAAGCTGCTCGCGCATCACCGACAGGCCGACGCCCGCCGCGACCAGGCTGGCGATCACCTGCTCGTTGTCGGCTTCGATGACCTTGCTGGGCGCGATGCCCTGTTGCGCGAACAGGGCGTGCACGATGCGGTGGACGGAGCTGCTCGGCGGCGACAGGACCCAGGGCAGCGCGGCCAGCTCCTTCGGCCCCGCGCCGCGCACGCGCTCGGCCCACGCCGCCGGCGCGACCACGCGGTAGGCCACCTCGGCCAGGCGCACGCCCCCGATTCCGGCGCCGTCGAGGTCGCCGAAGTAGAAGCTCGCGTCCAGCGTGCCGTCGCGCACGGCCTCGAGCGCGACCCCGGTGACCTCCTGATGCACCTCGATCTCCAGCCCCGGGAAGCGCTCCACGGCCCGCCCGAGGAACTCGCCCAGGCGAAGCAATTCCGGGTCGACGATCGTCCCCAGTCGGAGGCGGCCGGACACCGTGCCCTTGAGCGCCGCTGCGGCCTGGCGCATGGCCTCGGCCGCGCGCAGCACCTGCTCGGCGTAGGGCAGCAGCTCCCGCCCGGCGCGCGTGAGCATCATTCCGCTCGCGACCCGCTCGAACAGCCTTGCGCCGAACCCTTTCTCGAGGGCGCGTATGTGGGCGCTCACGGCGGGCTGGCTCAAGCCCAAGCGCTCTGCGGCCCGCGTCAGCTGGGCGGCATCGGCGACTGCCACGAGGGTGCGCAACTGGTGCAGTTCCATCGGGTTCACTTGCGTCGCCCGGCCTTCGGCCAGGCGCAGGGGACGGTGCATTGCAATATCGCCAAAAGGGTCATACCGCTTTTGTTATGTTAAGTATTTGGTTTTCCTATTTGATTTTGACAACCTGCGCCCTTAAATTGGTTGTGTGCAATGCAGCATAACCTATTCGGAAAGGCAACGCGATGAGAATCACGGGACCGCTCTACGAAGGCGACGGGTTCATCCACCGGTGGGTGGGATCCAAGCGCTTTGCCGGGGCGCTGGCAAAGTCGGCGAACCGGGCGCAGCGCGAGCTCGAACAGCTCCAGAACGCGAGGCCAAGCGGACTCGATTTTGCGCACATCGAGCAGACGGCCCGGCAGATGCGCGCTGGGGCCGTAGCGTGGCTCGTGCGCAATACCCTGGCGCGCATCGAGCGCTGGGCACGGCGCGCGCGTGAGCGCCAGACCGAGGCGTTTCTCGCGCAGTCCTCCGACGCAGCCGATCTCGAGCGGCGCATCAGGCAGCTCGAGCGCCGGGGCGCATTCGAGGGCTAGCCGCAGGCAAAGGCTTTCCGGCCGCGCCGCAAGACGCTCTGAACGGGAACCTCCTCCCTCCTCCTTCCGTTCGGGGCGCGTCCGGCGCGGGCCGGAAACCCTGCCGTGCAGCGGGCGGCGCTGCGCCGGGTTGCGTCGTCGCGGGCCTCGGCCACAGGGCGTGCTGGTGACTTTCTCGCGCGGCTCGCTTCTGTCGCTTTCTCGAGGAGGCTTTCACCGCATCGCCTATCTCGATTGGGGCCGTGTCCACCATCAGCACGTGGTGATCTGCGTGCACGGCCTTGCCCGCAACAGCCGCGATTTCGATTTCCTCGCGAGCGAGCTCGCGCGCGACTGCCGCGTCGTCTGTCCCGACGTGGTCGGGCGAGGCGAAAGCGAATGGCTCGCGGACAAGGGCGATTACCGCTTCTCCACCTATCTCGCCGACGCCGCGGCGCTGCTCGCCCGCGTGAGCGCGCCGGCGCCGCTGCCGTTTTTCGCCGCGCTGCGGGGCGCCAGCCCCGCGGCGCGCGCCAGTGTCGACTGGGTAGGCACCTCGATGGGCGGCCTGATCGGCATGCTGCTCGCGGCAAAGCCGGGGTCGCCGATTCGCCGCTTGGTGCTCAACGACGTCGGGCCGTTCATCGCCTGGAATTCGCTGTTTCGCCTCAAGGGCTACGTGGGCGCAGACCGCGCCTTCCGCTCGATGCCGGAGGTGGAGGCCTGGACGCGCGAGGCCTGTGCGTCCTTCGGCCGGCTCACCGACGCGCAATGGCGCCACCTCGCCGAGCACAGCGTCCGGCGCGAGGCGAGCGGCGAGTTGCGATTGCGTTACGACCCCGGCATCGCGCAAACGCTTCGCGGGCACGCGGATCCGGAATTCCCGATGGGCCCGAATTTTCTCGCCGGCATCGATCTGTGGGGCGTGTGGGCGCAGGTGCGCTGTCCGGTCCTGGTGCTGCGCGGCGCGAACTCCGACGTGCTCGCGCCAGCGACGCTCGCCCGCATGCGCGACTCGAAGCCGGATCTGCAGATCGCGGAGTTCGACGGCGTCGGCCACGCGCCGGCGCTCATGAGCCCTGACCAGATCGGCGTGCTCAGGCGGTTCCTGCTCGAGCCGCCAGGGGTGGTCGGGGAACGGTCCGCCGGCCCATAATCCCGGCTGCCGCGGGCGGGATCCTTGGTTGACGTTGACGTAAACGTCAAGTAGGCTGGCTTTCCCCCCGGGGAGGGGCGATGACCGACCTGTCAGAAAGCCACAGCCTCGCCTACAAGGCGAAGCACAAGATCCGCTTCGTCACCGCGGCGAGCCTGTTCGACGGCCACGACGCCTCGATCAACATCATGCGCAGGATCCTCCAGGCCTCGGGCGCGGAGGTGATCCACCTCGGCCACAACCGCTCGGTGGAGGAGATCGTCACCGCGGCGCTCTCCGAGGACGTGCAGGGCATCGCGGTGTCGTCCTACCAGGGCGGGCACCTCGAGTTCTTCCGCTACATGGTGGACCTGCTCAAGGAGCGCGGCGGCGCGCACATCCGGGTGTTCGGCGGCGGCGGCGGCGTCATCGTGCCCGAGGAGATGCAGGCGCTGCACGGCTACGGCGTGGCGCGCATCTACTCGCCCGAGGACGGCCAGAGGATGGGCCTGCAGGGCATGATCAACGACATGCTGGCGCGCTGCGATTTCGACCCGGCGCAATACGCGCCGCGCGAACCGCTCGCGGCGATCGCCGGCGGCTCGCACCGCGCGCTCGCGCAGGTGATCACGCTGCTCGAATCGGGCGCCGCCGACGCGAGCCTTCGCAAGGCGATCCACGACGCCGCGGCGAAGAACAAGGCGCCGGTGCTCGGCGTCACCGGCACCGGCGGCTCGGGCAAGAGCTCGCTGACGGATGAACTCGTGCGGCGCTTTCACCTGGACCAGGGCGGCCGCCTGAAGATCGCGCTCATCGCGGTGGACCCCTCGCGCCGCAAGACGGGCGGCGCGCTGCTCGGGGACCGCATCCGCATGAACGCGATCCACGGCCCGAACGTGTTCATGCGGTCCCTGGCAACGCGCGAGTCGCGCGCCGAGATCGCGGCGTGCCTGCCGGAGGCCATCGCCGCGGCGCGCGCCGCCGGCTTCGACCTTGTGATCGCCGAGACCTCGGGCATCGGCCAGGGCGACGCGGCGATCGTGCAGCACGTGGATGCGTCGCTGTACGTCATGACGCCCGAGTTCGGCGCCGCGAGCCAGCTCGAGAAGATCGACATGCTCGACTTCGCCGACTTCGTCGCCATCAACA
>CAZVHU010000116.1:0-11117 GCA_964627075.1 uncultured Enterobacteriaceae bacterium
GATGCGAGCCACGGGCGGCGTGTGGGAAGCGAGGCGCTTCGTGCTGGCCAAGAAGGCGTTCGCGCACACCGCCGCCTACGACGGCGCGATCGCCAATTACCTCACCTCGCTCGATGCCGGCGGCAAGCGCGGCGAGTACCCGGACGTGCTCAGCCTCCAGTTCAGGAAGCTGCAGCCGATGCGCTACGGCGAGAACCCGCACCAGTCGGCGGCGTTCTACGGCGACCTGCAGCCGGTCGCGGGCGGCATCGCCAGCTACCGGCAGCTGCAGGGCAAGGAGCTTTCCTACAACAACATCGCCGATGCCGACGCCGCCTGGGAGTGCGTCAAGAGCTTCGCCGAGCCGGCCTGCGTCATCATCAAGCACGCCAACCCTTGCGGCGCCGCGACCGGCGCCTCGCCGCTCGCCGCCTACCGCAAGGCGTTCAAGACCGACCCGGTGTCGGCATTCGGCGGCATCCTCGCCTTCAACCGCGCGCTCGACCGCGCCACCGCCGAGGAATGCACCAGGCCCTTCGCCGAGGTGATCCTCGCGCCGCGCGTCGAGCCCGATGCGCGCGCGCTGCTCGCGGCCAAGCAGAACCTGCGCGTGCTGGAGGTGCCGCTCGCGCACGGCGCGCAGGCGATGGAGCTCAAGCGCGTCGGCGGCGGGCTGCTGGTGCAGAGCCCGGACGCGAAAGCGGTGCAGCGCTCCGAGCTCAAGGTGGCGACCAGAAAGCAGCCGACCGAGGCCCAGTGGGCGGATTTGCTCTTTGCCTGGCGCGTGGCGAAGTACGTCAAGTCGAACGCGATCGTGTTCTGCGGCGGCGGCATGACGCTCGGGGTCGGCGCCGGCCAGATGAGCCGCGTGGATTCCGCCCGCATCGCCGCGATCAAGGCGCAGAACGCGAGCCTCTCGCTCGCCGGCTCGGTGGTGGCCTCGGACGCGTTCTTTCCGTTCCGCGACGGGCTCGACGCGGTGATCGACGCCGGCGCCGCGGCGGTGATCCAGCCCGGCGGCAGCGTGCGCGACGACGAGGTGATCGCCGCCGCCGACGAGCGCGGCGTCGCCATGGTCTTCACCGGAGTACGTCACTTCAGGCACTGAAAAACGACGAGCGCTGCGCAGCGGCGTTGCCGCCGCCGCGCAGCGTGAACGTTCGGGAAAGGCGGGGTCGTGAAGCTGCTGGTCATCGGCTCGGGAGGCAGGGAGCACGCGCTGGCGTGGAAGCTGGCGCAGAGCCCGCGCGTGCAGAAGGTGTTCGTCGCGCCGGGCAACGGCGGCACCGCCACCGAGCCGGGGCTCGAGAACGCCGCGCTCGCCGCCATCCCGGAGCTGCTCGACTTCGCGCGCCGCGAATCGATCGCGCTCACGGTGGTCGGCCCCGAGGCGCCGCTCGCCGCCGGCGTGGTGGACGCCTTCCGCGAGGCGCGCCAGCGCATCTTCGGGCCGGTGCGCGCCGCGGCGCAGCTCGAATCGTCGAAGGATTTCGCCAAGAGCTTCATGGCGCGCCACGGCATCCCCACGGCGCGCCACGCCACCTTCGAGGATGCGGCGGCGGCGAAGGCCTACGTCGAGAAGAACGGCGCGCCAATCGTGATCAAGGCCGACGGGCTTGCCGCCGGCAAGGGCGTGGTGGTCGCGGCGACGCTCGCCGAGGCGCGCGCCGCGATCGACATGATGCTCGGCGAGCGGCGCCTGGGCGCGGCAGGCGCGCGCGTCGTGATCGAGGAGTACCTCGAGGGCGAGGAAGCGAGCTTCATCGTCATCGCCGACGGCGCGCACGCGCTCGCGCTCGCCACCAGCCAGGACCACAAGCGCCTGAAGGACGGCGACGCCGGCCCCAACACCGGCGGCATGGGCGCGTATTCGCCCGCGCCGGTGGTGACGCCGCAGCTGCACGCGCGGGTCATGCGCGAGATCATCCAGCCGGCGATCGCCGGCATGGCGAAGGACGGCATGCCCTACACGGGCTTTCTCTACGCCGGCCTGATGATCGACAAGGCCGGCGTGCCCAGGACGCTCGAATTCAACTGCCGCCTGGGCGATCCCGAGACGCAGCCGATCCTGATGCGCCTCAAGTCCGACCTGCTCGAGCTGATCGAGCACGCGATCGCCGGCACGCTGCACCAGGCCGCCGCCGAGTGGGACCGGCGCGCCGCGCTCGGCGTGGTGCTCGCCGCCGCGGGCTATCCGGACGAGCCGCGCAGGGGCGATCCGATCGAAGGACTGCCCAAGCCCGCTGAGGACTGCCGCGTGTTCCACGCCGGAAGCAGGCTCGAGGGCAAGCGCGTCGTCACCAACGGCGGGCGGGTGCTGTGCGTCACCGCGCTCGGCGACTCGATCAAGGTCGCGCGCGCGCGCGCCTACGAGGTGGCGGGCGCGATTCGCTTCGAGGGCATGCAGTACCGCACCGACATCGGGCACCGGGCGCTGAAGCGTGGCTGAGGCGAGGAACCGCCGATGAGCGCCGGTGAACGCCGAAAAGCATGAACGCTGACGCGGTTCACGCCTATTTCGCCGAGCTGCAGGGGCGCATCGTGGGCGCGCTCGAGCTGCTCGACGGCGGCAAGTTCGGGAGCGACGCCTGGGCGCGCGCCGAGGGCGGCGGTGGCCTCACGCGCGTCATCGAGGAAGGCAAGCTGTTCGAGCGCGGCGGGGTGAACCTCTCGCGCGTGCAGGGGGCGCAGCTGCCCGCCTCCGCGACCGCCGCGCGCCCGCAGCTCGCGGGGCGCTCGTTCGACGCCATGGGCGTGTCGCTGGTGCTGCACCCGCGCAATCCCTACTGCCCCACGGTGCACATGAACGTGCGCTTCTTCGCGGCCAGCAAAGCGGGCGAGCCGGACGCGTGGTGGTTCGGCGGCGGCATGGACCTGACTCCGTATTACGGCTTCGAGGAGGACGCGCGCCACTTCCACGCCGTGTGCAAGCGCGCGCTCGAGCCCTTCGGCGCCTGGCGCCACGCTCGCTACAAGAAGTGGTGCGACGAGTATTTCTTCCTCAGGCACCGCGGCGAGCCGCGCGGCGCGGGCGGCATCTTCTTCGACGACCTCGCCGAGCCCGATTTCGACACCTGCTTCGCGCTCGCGCGCTCGGTGGGTGACCATTTCATCTCCGCCTACTCGCCGATCGCGGAGCGCCGGCGCAACACCCCCTACGGCGAGCGCGAGCGCGCCTTCCAGGCCTACCGCCGCGGGCGCTACGTCGAGTTCAACCTGGTCTACGACCGCGGCACGCTGTTCGGCCTGCAGTCGGGCGGCCGCACCGAGTCGATCCTGATGTCGCTGCCGCCCGTCGCCGCCTGGCGCTACGACTGGAAGCCCGAGGCGGGCTCGCCCGAAGAGAAGCTCTACACCGAGTTCCTGAGGCCGCGCGACTGGGTCTAGCAGGCCGAAGTGTAAAGTCAGACTTTACACTTGGGCCGCTGCAGGCCGGCGGCGGGCCGCCGGCGCTTGCAACGATGCCCCGGGCGCGAGCACTATTCGCAGTCATGAAGGATCCGGCGCGCTGGCTCGCCATCGCGATCGTCGCCTGCGGCGCCGCGGTGGCGATCTACTTCCTGCAGCGCATCGGCACGGAAGCGCCGCCGGCGCCGCCGGTGGCGCGCGAGGAAGCCGCGCCCGCGAAGCCGGTCGCCAGGCCCGGGCCGCAGATCGAGCACCCGGTGCCGCAGGCAAGCGAGGCGGCGCCGCTGCCGGCGCTCGAAATGAGCGACACGCTGCTGCGCGAGACCATCGCCGCGCTTGCCGGCAGGAGCGCGTTCGAGGCGCTGTTTCAGCCGCAGAACATCGTGCGGCGCATCGTCGCCACCGTGGACAACCTGCCGCGCGAGAAGGCGGCGCTGCGGCTGATGCCGGTGCGGCCGGCGGCCGGGCCGATGCTGCTCGAGGGCGAAGGCGTGGCGCGCGCGATCGCGGCGAGCAACGCCGCGCGCTACCGGCCCTACGTCGCGCTCGCCGAGTCGCTCGACGCCGCCAGGCTGGTCGAGGCCTACGTGCGGCTCTATCCCCTCTTGCAGCAGGCCTACCGCGAGCTCGGCTACCCCGAGGGCTACTTCAACGACCGCCTGGTGCAGGTGATCGACCATTTGCTCGCCGCGCCCGACCTGAAAGCGCCGGTGCGGGTCGTGCAGCGCAAGGTGCTTTACGAGTACGCCGACGCCGAGCTGGAAGCGCGCTCCGCGGGCCACAAGATCATGATGCGCGTCGGGCCGGAGAACGCCATGCGGCTAAAGGCGAAGCTGCGCGAGCTGCGGGCGCTCGTGGCCAGAGTGTAAAGCCTGGCTTTACACTTCGGCCGCCTGCACCCGCTTCAGGCCAGCTCGGCGGCGCGGCGGAACTGGGCCTGCGCCTCGCTCGTGCGTCCCTCGCGCTCGGCGAGCCGCGCAAGCTCCAGGCGCGCGGGCCGCGAGTCCTCGAACGACACGCTCGCCTCGAGGTAGCGCTGCGCCTTGCCCCAGAGGCCCGCCGCGGCGCACAGCCGGCCGAGCGCGGCGAGCAGCTGCGGGTCGTCGGCGTGCGCGGGCAGCCAGCGCTCGGCGCGCTCGATGCGCGCCTGCGCCTCGCGCTCGCGCGCCTGCGCCTCGCCCGCCGGCAGGTCGCCGTAGAGCGTCACCAGGTTCGGGCTCCATTCCGCGCCGAGGCTGCGCTCCAGGATCCCGCGCGCGAACTCGAGGTCGCCTGCGCGCGCGGCGTGGCGCGCGGCCGCCGCCGCGACGCGCGGGTGCGCCTGGTCCTCGGCGGCGATGCGCCGCCAGCGCGCCGCGAGCGCGTCGCGGTCGCCCGCGGCGCGCGCCAGCAGCTCGATTTCGGCCTGCACGCGGTATTCGGCGGCGAGCGTCGGCGAGATCGCGCCGCGCTTGCCCAGGCTGCCGGCGAGCCGCAGCACGCCCTCCCAGTTGCGCGCGCCGCGCTCGGCGCGCAGCAGCATCCTCGCGCCGGCGATGTGCCGCGGCCCCGCGCCGTGCAGGCTGGTGAGCGCGTTGCGCGCGCCGGTGTAGTCGAGCTCCTCGAGGGCGAGCTCGGCCTGCGTGAGCAGCGTCGCCGCATTGAGCGCCTCGCCCGCCTCCGCGGCGCGCTCGAGCCAGCGCTCACGGCGCTCGAACTCGCGCAGCTGGTGGGCGGCGCGCGCCGCCACCAGCGCGGCCACGCCGGGCGAGACGTTCGCGTCCCAGGCGAGCGCCGCCTCCTTCTCGGCGCGCGCATAGCGGCCCTCGAAATACGCCTGCAGCGCGAGCGCGAGCGCGCCCTGGGCGTGCTCGCGCCTGCGGCGCTCGCGGTAGGCGGCGACCTTGGCGGGCAGCGCGAGCGCGTTGCCCACGAGGCTCACCGCGGCGTAGAGCAGCGCGAAGGCGGCAAGCAGGCCGATCGCCGCGAGCAGCAGCGACAGCTCCATGCGCCACGGCGGCCAGACCAGCACCACCACGCCCTCGTTGAGGCGCCCGAACAGCGCGAGCGCCACCGCTGCGGCGCACACCGCGAGCAGCCAGAAAAGCGCCCTCATTTCGGCCGGCGCTCGGGATCGCGGCGCGTCTTGAAGCCGCGCACCGCCTCGAGGCTCTCGGCGAGCGACGGCAGCTCGAGGCTGATCGAGGTGGCAGAGAGCTGCTTCAGCTGCGCAAGCGCCGCCTGGCCCGCCTTGGAGCGCGCATCGAAGTAGCGCTGGATCCAGGCTTGCGCCACGCGCAGGTCCTCGCGGTAGCCGGCTTCGTTGCGCGCCAGCAGGTCCAGGCGCGCGTTGAGCAGCCGCAACTTGAGGTTCTCGCGCAGGAACCAGGCCTGCGCGGGCGGCACGAGCGGCGGCTCGGGCGCGTCCACGCGGCGCACCACCACCAGCGCGCGCAGCTCCTTCCACACCTCGCCGCCGAGCCTGGAGAAGAAGCCCTCCTCGGCGGCGGTTTTCGCTTCCTTCGCCGCGGCGCGCTCCTCGGTCGCCTTCGCCGCGCGCTCGTCGTAGGCGAGCGGCAGGCTGTCCGCGCCCGCGATCAGCGCATCCAGGCGCATGCTCATGCCGAGCAGGTCGAGCGCCGGCAGCGCCTTCAGGCGCTCGATGTCGCGCGCCAGCGCCCGCCGCACCGGCAGGAACTGCGGCCGCTCGGCGCGCGACAGGCGCGCCTCGGCCAGCTGCAGCGCGAGCAGCGCCGCGCGCACGTTGCCCGAGAGCTGCAGCTGCTGCTGCGCGATCGCCAGCACCTGCTCGATCTCGGCGAGCTGCCACTCGTCGCGGCTGCGCGCCAGCTCCTGGTAGAGCGCCTCCAGCGCCACCTGCTGGCTCTGCGACTCGGTGATGCGCGCCTCGAGCGTGCCGAGCTTCGCCTGCAGCTCGCGCATCGCCTCCTCGGAGCGGCGCGCGAGCGCGCGCGCGTCGCGGCTGTCGGCCTCGATGTCGCGCAGCCGCCGCGCCAGCTCCTCCTGCGTGGCGCCGATGCGGTTGCGCGCGTCGAGCCAGAACAGCGCCAGCGCCGCCGCGATCAGCAGCATGAGCAGCGCCAGCCACCGCGTGCGCGGCTTCGCCGGCGTGGCGGATTGTGGCGGCGGCGGCGCTTCCGGTTGCGCAGGATCCATGCGAATTTCCTAGGGCTTGCGGCCGAAGTATGCCACCAGCCCGGCGACGGTCTGGGCATCGCCCGGCCCGGCGACGATCGCCTCGCGCACGCCGTAGCGCGCGGCGGCCTCGGCCACTCTTCGGTGCGGCACGAAGAGCGGCAGCCGCAGGAGTTTTTCGCGCGCCGCGGGCTCGAGCAGCGCGAGCAGGTTCGCGAGCCCCTCGGCAGAGGAGGCGGTCACCGCATCCACCGCGCCCCGGCCGAGCGCCGCGGCAAGCGGCGCGAGATCCGCATCGGGCAGCGCGCGGCGGTAGCACTCCGCATAGGTGACTCGCGCGCCGCGCGCCGCGAGCGCCTCGCCGAGAAACCCGCGCCCGCCTTCGCCCCGCACGATCAGCACCGACTTCCCTGCGGCAAAAGCGAGCTGCGGCAGCGCCAGCAGCGCCTCGCTGTCGGCCTCGCCCTCGGGCGCGATGACGCCGGAAAAGCTCCGGCTCTCCAGCTCGCGGCGCGTGCCGCTGCCCACGGCGGCCACCGCGAGCCGCGCCGGCCAGGGCTTGCCGCCCCGGGCGCGGCGCGCGAGCTCGAGCCCCCATTGCACCGCGTTTCGGCTCACGAAAATCGCCAGGTCGAACTCCTCCAGCCGCGCCATCGCCGCGAGTGCCTTCGCGGCGTCCGCGGGCGGCAGGATCTCGAGCGCGGGAAAGACGAGCGGCTCGCCGCCCGCCTCGCGAACGAGCGCCGCCAGTCCCGCCGCCTGCTCGCGCGGCCGCGTCACCGCGATGCGCCTGCCCGCGAGGGGCGCGGCGCTCATTGCGCCAGCGCCGCGAGGATCTCCTCGGCGCCGCGCTCGCGCAGGAGCTGCGCGGCGCGCTCGCCGAGCGCCTCGGGCGCCGCGGCGTCCCCCTCGCATTCGGCGCGCGCGATGCGCCGGCCATCGGGCGAGGCGACCAGCGCGCGCAGCCGCAGGCGCGCGCCGCGCTTCACGGCGAAGGCGCCGAGCGGGATGGCGCAGTTGCCGCCGAGCGCGCGGTTGACCGCGCGCTCGGCGCGCACGCATGCGCCCGCTTCCGCGTCGGCGAGCGGCGCGAGCAGCCGCATGAGATCGGCGCGCGCGGCGAGGCACTCGATGCCGAGCGCCGCCTGCCCGGCCGCGGGCAGGCTTTCCTCGACCTCGAGATGGCTGCGGATGCGCGCGGCCAGGCCCAGGCGCTTCAGGCCCGCGGCGGCGAGCACGATCGCGGCGTAGTCGCCGCGGTCGAGTTTCGCGAGCCGCGTGTCGAGGTTGCCGCGCAGCGGCCGCACCTCGAGCGCCGGGAAGCGCTCCGCGATCTGCGCCCGGCGCCGCAGGCTCGATGTGCCCACCACCGCGCCCGCGGGCAGCTCCGCGAGCGAGCCGTAGCGCGGCGAAACGAAGGCGTCGCGCGGGTCCTCGCGCGCCGTGATCGCCGCGAGCGCGAAACCCGGCGGCAGCTCGACCGGCACGTCCTTCATCGAATGCACGGCGATGTCGGCGCGGCGCTCGGCGAGCGCTGCCTCCAGCTCCTTCACGAACAGCCCCTTGCCGCCCGCCCTGGCGAGGGTCGCATCGAGCAGCTCGTCGCCGCGCGTCGAGAGCGGCAGCAACTCGGCCTCGAGGCCCGCGTGCAGCGCCTCCAGCCGCGCCTTGACGTGCTCGGCCTGCCACAGCGCGAGCCGGCTCCGGCGCGTGGCGATCACCACCTTCGTCGCCACGCGTCAGTCTTTCTTTTCCACGACCAGGTCCTTCACCACCGGCCACTGCCTGCGGCTCACGGGGATCCTCTCGGCCACGCCCTCCAGCAGCACCACCCAGTGCGGCTCCTCGTCGGGGCCGGCGGCGCGCTCGAAGCCGCGGATCGCGCTGCGCGCGACGAGGCAGTTGCGGTGCACGCGCACGAAGCGCTCGGCGAACTCCTTCTCCAGCGCCACCAGCGACTCCTCGATGAGGTGCTCGCGCTGCAGCGTCTGCAGCGTCACGTACTTCAGCTCCGCCTTGCAGTAGATCACGTCGCGCACCGGCACCAGCGCGATGCGGTTGCGCTCGGCGACCGAGAAATACTCGCGCGCGCCGCCCGCGGCGCGCGCGACCCGCTCCGCCGGCGCCGGGCCCGATGCAGCCGCCTTGCGCAGCGCCGCTGCGAGGCGCGAGGCGCGCACCGGCTTCATCAGGTAGTCGAGCGCGTTCAGCTCGAACGCCTCGACCGCGTGCCGGTCGTGCGCGGTGACGAACACGACCGCGGGCGCCGCCGGCAGCGCGGCAAGGTGCCGCGCCACCTCCAGCCCGTCCATGCCGGGCATCTGGATGTCGAGCAGCAGCACCTGCGCGCCGCTCGCCGGCAGCTGCTCGATGACGTCGATGCCGTTGCCGGCCTCGCCCACCACCCTGGTGGGGAGCTCGGCCGCCATGTCCCCGAGCAGCGCCCGCAGGCGCTCGCGCGCGAGCTCTTCGTCGTCGGCGATGAAGACGCGCAGCTCGCTCATGCCACGGCCTGGGTCCTTCCGGTGCGGTAGGGGATCTCGATCTCGACCAGGTAGCGATCGCCTTCCACGCGGGAGTCCAACCGCGCCTCGGCGTCGAAGAACAGCATCAGGCGCTCGCGAATGTTGGCAAGCGCCATGCGGTTGCCGGCGCGGTGCGAGTGCTCGGGCTGGTAGGGGTTCTCGATGCGCGCGAGCACCCGGTCGCCGCGGCGCTCGATGCGCACCAAGACGTCGCCCGTGCCCGTTGCGGGCTCGATGCCGTGGTAGACGGCGTTCTCGAGCACCGGCTGCAGGAGCAGCGGCGGCAGCAGCGCGTCCACCGGCGCGTGATCGAGCTCCCAGGACATGCGCAGCCGGCCTCCCAGGCGCAGCTGCTCGAGCGCGGCGTAGCGCTCGAGGAGCGCGATCTCGTCCGCGAGGCGCACCAGGCTCCGGTTGTCCGACATCAGCGCGCGAAACAGGTCCGCGAGGTCCTCGAGCGCGTGCTCGGCCCGCTTGGGGTCGCGGCGCACCAGCGACAGCACCGCGTTCAGGCTGTTGAACAGGAAATGCGGCCGGATGCGCGCCTGCAACGCCTGCAGCCGCGCCTCGGTGATCGCGGGCGAGAACGCCTTGGTGTGCAGCCGCAGGTAGGCGAGCAGCGCGAGCGTGAGCGCGCCGGCGAGCACGAGGGTGCGCGCGCGGTCCATCGGCACGATCCCCGCGAGCAGCGCGTGTACGCCCGCGGTGAATGCGATCGCCACCGCGAGCACGATCGCGCCGCCCGCCCAGAACTGCATGCGCACCAGCCACGGCGAGGCGAGATAGAGCGCGGTGAGGCTCGCCACCAGCACCGGCTCGAGGATCGCGGCTGCGCGCACGAACGCGTCGAGCGCGTCGGACCACGTGCCCGCCGCGGCGAGCGCGACGAGGAATGTCGCCGCGTTCGCCGCGATCAGCACGCGCGCCGCGACGCCCAGGTTGCGGAAGTCCGGCAAGGTCTGGTCGCCGGGGTTTTGCTTTATACTCATTGACATAGCGCGCCTGGCGCGTGCCGAGTATGCCCCATGGCTCCCCCGCAATCAAAGCGGCGCGCGCGCGCCGCGTCCACGGGTCCGGCCGGGAAGAAGCCCTGGTCGGGGCGCTTCGCGGAGCCGGTTGACGCGCTGGTCAGGCGCTTCACCGCCTCGGTCGCGTTCGACAAGCGCCTCGCGCGCCACGACATCGCCGGCTCTCTCGCGCACGCGCGCATGCTCGCCGCCTGCGGCGTGATCACGCGCGGGGACCTCGCGGCGATCGAGCGCGGCCTCGCGCGGATCGGGAAGGAAATCGCGACCGGCAAGTTCGAGTGGTCGCTCGATGCCGAGGACGTGCACTCCAACATCGAGCGGCGGCTGATCGCGCTCGCGGGGGACGCGGGCAAGCGCCTGCACACGGCGCGCTCGCGCAACGACCAGGTGGCGACCGACGTGCGGCTGTGGCTGCGCGAGGAGATCGACGCCATCGACGCCGCGCTCGCCGCGCTCATGGCGGCGCTGCTCGAGCAGGCCGAGCGCCACGCGGCGCTCGTCATGCCCGGCTTCACGCACCTGCAGGTGGCGCAGCCGGTCACCTTCGGACACCACCTCATGGCCTACCACGCCATGCTCGCGCGCGACCGCGAGCGGCTCGCCGGCTGCCGCCGGCGCGTGAACGTGCTGCCGCTCGGCGCGGCGGCGCTCGCCGGCACGAGCTTCCCCATCGACCGCGGGCGCGTGGCGCGCGAGCTCGGCTTCGAGGGCCTGGCCACGAACTCGCTCGACGCGGTCTCGGACCGGGACTTTGCCATCGAGTTCGCGGCGTGCGCCGCGCTCGTCATGGTGCACCTGTCGCGCTTCGCCGAGGAGCTGGTGCTGTGGATGAACCCGCGCTTCGGCTTCGTCCGGATTCCCGACCGCTTCTGCACCGGCAGCTCGATCATGCCGCAGAAGAAGAACCCGGACGTGCCGGAACTGGTGCGCGGCAAGAGCGGCCGGGTGTTCGGGCACCTGGTGGCGCTGCTCGCGCTCATGAAGGCGCAGCCGCTCGCCTACAACAAGGACAACCAGGAAGACAAGGAGCCGCTGTTCGACA
>CAZVHU010000117.1:0-11023 GCA_964627075.1 uncultured Enterobacteriaceae bacterium
AGGTCAGGCCCAATTCGCGCAACGTCGTGCCGGGCGAGGTGCGCATGACCGTGGACCTGCGCAGCGCGCGGGACGCGACGCTGTCGGCGATGTGCGAACAGCTCGAGCGCTGCGTCGGCGCGATCCAGGCCGAGTGCCGGGTGAAGATCGAGCTGCGCGAAGTGGTGTATTTCCCGCCCTCCGAGTTCGCGCCCGAGCTCGTGGCGAGCGTGCGCCGCGCGGCCGGAGCGCTCGGCCTTACGCACCGCGACATCGTGAGCGGAGCGGCGCACGACGCGGTGTATCTCGCGCGCGTCGCGCCCACCGCGATGGTGTTCGTGCCCTGCGCCGGCGGCATCAGCCACAACGAGACCGAGAGCGCCACGCCTGCCGACCTCGCGGCGGGCTGCAACGTGTTGCTGAACGCGGTGCTGGCGAGGGCCGGCGTCGCCGATTCGAGCAGGAAAGCCGCCTAGGAGATCAAAATGAACGAGAGAGCCCGCCCGGAAGCCGTCACGACGTCGCTCGAGAACTCGGCGTTCTTCATGCCGTTCTCGATGAACCGCCAGTTCAAGAAAACGCCGCGGCTGCTCGCGCGCGCGGAAGGGATGTACTACTACACGCCGGAGGGCCGCAAGATCCTCGACGGCACCTCGGGCCTGTGGTGCGTGAACGCCGGCCATTGCCGCAAGCAGATCGTGGAAGCGGTGCAAAAGGGCGTGGCGACGCTCGATTTCGCGCCGCCGTTCCAGATGGGCCACCCGCTGGCGTTCGAGTTCGCCGACAAGATCCGGCAGCTGCTGCCGCCCGGCCTGACGCGCGTGTTCTTCACCAACTCGGGCTCCGAGTCGGTGGACACCGCGCTCAAGCTCGCGCTCGCCTACCATCGCGTGCGCGGCGAGGGGCACCGCGTGCGCCTGATCGGCCGCGAGAAGGGCTACCACGGCGTCAACTTCGGCGGCACCGCGGTCGGCGGCATCGTCGGCAACCGCAAGATCTTCGGCGCGCTGGTGGCGGGCGTGGACCACATGCGCCACACGCACGACCTCGCGAGGAACGCGTTCTCGCGCGGCCAGCCCAGGCACGGCGCCGAGCTCGCCGAGGACCTCGAGCGCCTCACCCAGTTGCATGACCCCTCGACCATTGCGGCGGTGATCGTGGAGCCGGTCGCCTGCTCGGCGGGCGTGTTCGTGCCGCCGGTCGGGTACCTCGAGAAGCTGCGCGAGACCTGCGACAGGCACGGCATCCTGCTCATCTTCGACGAGGTGATCACCGCCTGGGGGCGCCTCGGCAAGCCGTTCGCGTCGCTGCACTTCGGCGTCACGCCCGACCTCATCACCACCGCCAAGGGCATCACCAACGGCACCGTGCCGATGGGCGCGGTGATGATCAAGGAGCAGATCTACCAGGCGTTCATGCAGGGGCCCGAGAACGCGATCGAGATGCCGCACGGCTACACCTACTCGGCGCACCCGGTGGCCTGCGCCGCGGGCCTTGGCACGCTCAAGGTCTACGAGGAGGAGGGACTGCTGACGCGCGCCGCGGGCCTCGCGCAGTACTGGGAAGACGGCGCGCACTCGCTGCGCGACTGCCCGAACGTGATCGACATCCGCAACATGGGGCTGATCGCGGCGATCGAGCTCGCGCCGCGGCCGGGCGCGGCGCCCGGCGCGCGCGCCTTCGAAGCGCACCTCAAGGCCTTCGAGCGCGGCGCCTACATCCGCGTCTCGGGCGACGTCATCGCGCTCGCGCCGCCGCTCATCATCCAGAAGTCCGAGATCGACCAGCTGTTCGGGCTGGTGCGCGAGGTCCTGAAGACGGTCGCCTGAGCGCAGCGGCCGGGCGCGACGGGCCGAGTGTAAAGCCTGACTTTACACTTCGGCCTGCCGCGGCGGCGTGGCCGGGGGCGTTACTTTGCGGCGAGCAGCTGGCGCGCGCGCGAGCTCGGGCCGCGTGCTTTCTGACCCTGCGCACATCGCGGCGAGCTTCTCCATCGCCTGCTCGTAGGCGAGGGCGCGCGGCCGGTGCGCGGTGCGCTCGTGATCGGCTTAGAGGGCGGCGAGCGCCTCGATGTCGTCGCGCTCGCGCTGCGTCGGCGCGCCGATCACTTTCACTGTGGCGGCAAGCATGGTTCCTCCTCAAGAAGAACGGCCTGGGCCGGCCGATGCCCGGGGCATTCTGCTCCGGCGCCTCGCCACAAAGCAACCGGGCCGCACTGCCCACGGCGGTGGAGGGTCAATCGAGTTTCGCGCCCGATTGGATCCAGCGCCCGAGAAGCGCTCGCTCCTCGTCGGTCATCCTCGTGAGGTTGCCGGGCGGCATCGCGCGCGAGGCGACCGCCTGCTTGTGGATCGCCCCTGCGTGCTGGCGCATACGCTCGCCGGAGTCGAGCATCAGGCCGAGCGGCGGCTGCGCGAAGCCCTGGAAGCTCGGGCGCTCCGAGTGGCAGCCGGTGCAGCGCTCGTCGATCACGCGCCGCACCTCGGCGAACGAGGCCGCGCCAGCGCCGGGCGCGGCGCGCGGCGCGAGCGCGGCGACGCAGGCCGCGATCAACGCGAGCGCAGCGACGAGCAGCCATGCCGGCGGTCGGCGCTGGTGGCGGACGACGAACCAGGCCCGGACGAGCGCACCCGCGAGCGAAAGCGCCACGAGCACCAGCCACGCGTGGCGCGCGCCCCAGGTCATCGCGTAGTGGTTCGAGATCATCACCAGCAGCACCGGCAGCGTGAAGTAGGTGTTGTGCACGCTCCTTTGTTTCCCGGCGATGCCGAAGCGCGCATCGGGCTCGCGGCCTTCCTGCTTTGCGCGCACCAGCTCCCGTTGCCCGGGGATGATCACCATGGCGACGTTGGCCACCATGATGGTGCCGAGCAGCGCGCCATAGTGGATGAACGCCGCGCGCGCGCCGAACACGCTGCAATAGCCCCAGGCCGCGGCCGCGAGCAGCGCCAGCATTACCGCGCCGAGCGCGCGGTCGTCGCGCCCAAGCGGCGACTTGCAGAGCAGGTCATACACGACCCAGCCGGCGACGAGCGAGCCGGCGCCGGTCGCGACTGCCAAGCCGCCCGGGATGTCGAGCACCGACTTGTCCACGAGATACAGGCCCGGGCTCGCGTAGTAATGCAGCACGAGCAGCGCAAAGCCCGTAATCCAGGTCCAGTAGGCCTCCCACTTGAACCAGTGCAGGGTCTCGGGCAGCCGCTCGGGCGCGACTCGATACTTGTGCGCGCGATAAAAGCCGCCGCCGTGCACCGTCCAGAGCTCGCCGGCGAGCCGCGGGTCCTTCGAGGGCTCGAGGTGGTCGTCGAGCCAGATGAAGTAGAACGAGGCCCCGATCCAGGCGATGCCCACGACGAAGTGCGCCCAGCGCAGCAGCAGGCTCGCCCAGTCGAGCAGGTACGCGTCCAACGCGTCAGCTTCCGCGGTAGGTGGTGTAGCTCCAGGGCGTGCACAGCAGCGGCACGTGGTAGTGCGCCGCCGGCTCGGCGATGCCGAACCTCACCGGCACGCGCTCGAGGAACGGCGGCTCGGGGAGCTTCACGCCGCGGCCGCGGAAATACTCGGCGACGTGGAACACGAGCCGGTATTCGCCCCTGGCGAGCGCGGCCCCCTCGAGCAGCGGCTCGTCGGTGCGGCCGTCGCGGTTGGCGGCGAGCGACTTGAGGGCTTTCCACTTGCCGCCCTCGAGCACCGAGAGTTCGATGCGCATGCCGGCGCCGGGGGCGCCGTGCAGGGTATCGAGCACGTGCGTGGTGAGACGTCCCATTCAGCCCTCCTTCACGAGCCTGTCGAGCCGGCCGCGCGCGATGTGGCCGATTTGCCCGAGGGCGTTTTCGATCTCGGCCTCGGCGTCGTTCGCCAGACGGCGCTCGAACTCGGCGAACACGCTCGCCCGGTCGGCGTGCAGGCGCAGCGCGATGATGCACGGAAAGCCGAATTTTTCCGAATAGCGGCGGTTGAGCTCGCGCATGCGCTCGAGCTCCGCCCGGGTGAGCGCGTCGATCCCCACGCGCCCCTGCTCGCTCGCCGAGTCGGCGGTGAGGGTGCCGGCGGCCGCCTCACGCCCGGCGAGCTCGGGGTGCGCGCGGATGAGCGCGAGCTGCTCGGCGCGCGAGGCTTCGAACACCGCGCGCATCATCGCCTGGTGCAGAGCGGTGACGCTCGCGAACGGCCGCGCGGCGTGCGCGCGCCCGGCGACCCACGGCGAATGCTCGAACACCGCGCCGAGCGCGGCGGCGAAGGCCTCGTGCCCCGCGCGGTTGAGATCTGCGAGCGAGTGCATCGCGGGGCATTGTAGGGCCAGCCCCGCGCCGTCCTGTAGACTCGGCCGCGATGCCCGCCCCCTACCCGCGCGACCTCATAGGCTACGGCCGCAACCCGCCTCAGGCGGCCTGGCCGCGCAAGGCGCGCATCGCGGTGCAGTTCGTCCTCAATTACGAAGAGGGCGGCGAGAACTCGGTGCTGCACGGCGATGCCGGTTCCGAGCAGTTCCTGTCCGAGATCATCGGCGCGCAGGCCTACCCGGCGCGGCACCTGTCGATGGAGTCGGTCTACGAGTACGGCTCGCGCGTGGGCGTCTGGCGCATCCTGCGGGAGTTCGAGCGCCGCAAGCTCCCGCTCACCGTGTTCGGCGTGGCGATGGCGCTCGAGCGCCACCCCGAGGCGACCGCCGCGTTCGCAGAGCTCGGCCACGAGATCGCCTGCCACGGCTGGCGCTGGATCCATTACCAGAACGTGGACGAGGCCACCGAGCGCGAGCACCTGCGCAAGGCGACCGAGATCATCCGCCGCATGACCAAGGGGGCGTGGCCGCTTGGCTGGTACACCGGGCGCGACAGCCCGAACACGCGGCGGCTGGTGGTGGAGCACGGCGGCTTCGAGTACGACAGCGACTACTACGGCGACGAGCTGCCGTTCTGGACCGAGGTCGAGAAATCCGACGGCGCGCGCGTCCAGCACCTGGTGGTGCCCTACACGCTGGACGCCAACGACATGCGCTTCGCGACGCCGCAAGGGTTCAACACCGCGGAGCACTTCTTTGCCTACCTGCGCGACAGCTTCGACGTGCTCTACCGCGAGGGCAGGGACGCCCCGCGCATGATGTCTGTCGGAATGCATTGCCGTCTCCTCGGGCGGCCCGGGCGCTTTGTTGCGTTGCGCAAATTCCTCGACCACATCGAGCGCCACGACCGCGTCTGGGTCTGCCGGCGCATAGACATCGCTCGCCACTGGCGCGCGAAGTTCCCGCCGCCGGGGCCATCCAGGAAATAGAACGCGCCCGCGCCGAACAATGAAATTTCCAGCGCGGTGCGCGCCTGGTAGCCTCGCTTGATCGCTGGCTGCGCGATGCCGAGCATGCGCGCCGCGCCCGCCACCGAGGCGGTGTGGGCGAGGCCGAGGAAGTAGCGGAACTGCCTGGAGGGGATGTTGCGGTTTGCGGCAAGGCGGGCCTCAGGCCCGCACTTCCCGGAACAGGGCGAGCGCCGCGTCCGCCGCCGCGCCGCGCGGCAGCTTCAAGCCCTCCGCCGCGAGCACCGCCTCGAGCGCGCCCAGCGTCACCAGCACCGCGTCCTTGCGCGCGTTGTAGCCCATGGCGCCGATGCGCCAGATGCGGCCGTGCAGGGGCCCGAAGGAAGTGCCAATCTCGATGTTGAAATCCTCCAGCATGGCGCGCCGCACGCGCTCGCCGTTCACGCCGTCCGGGATGCGCACGCCGGTGACGTTGGCCATCTTGTGGGCAGGATCGCCGAAGATCCGCAAGCCCATCGCCTGCAGGCCCGCCACCATCGCGCGCGAAGCGAGCGCGTGGCGCGCGAACGCCTGCTGCAGGCCTTCCTTGAGCAGGATGCGCGCGCACTCGCGCGCCGCATAGAGCATCGAGCTCGCCTCGGTGTGGTGGTTGAGCGCCTTCTCCGACCAGTAGTCCATCACCATCGCGAGGTCGAAGTAGTTGGAGCGGATGAGCGGGCCCTCGCCGTCCACCGCTCCCGGCGGGCGCAGGCCGAGCTCCGTGTGGCGCCGCCGCTCGATCAGCGCCGCGGCGCGCTCGTTGAAGGTGAGCGGCGCGCTCCCCGGCGGGCCGCCCAGGCACTTCTGCAGCCCGGCGCTCACCACGTCGAGCTGCCAGGCGTCCACCGGCAGGTCCATGCCGCCGAGCGTCGCGGTCGCGTCCACGTAGAGCAGCGCGCCGCGCGCGCGGCAGATGCGCCCGAGGTCGGCGAGCGGCTGCGCCATGGTGCTCGAGGTGTCGCCATGGCAGACGGCCACCAGCTTGGGCCGGAAGGCCCTCACCTCGGCCTCCAGCCGCTCGGGAGGAAATACCGTCCCCCATTCGATCTCGACGGCCTTCAGCTCCGCCCCGCAGCGGCGCGAGATCTCGGCGATGAGATGGCCGAAGCGGCCGAACACCGGCACCAGCACCCGGTCGCCCTGCTCGATCAGCGACACGAGCGCGGCCTCGATCGCCGAGCGCGCGGTGCCGTCCACGAGCAGCGTCCAGCGGTTCGTCGTCTGGAAGACGCCGCGATAGAGGGCGGACGTTTGCGCCATGTAGTCGCGGAACTGGGGGTCGAACTGCCCCAGCAGCGGCGCCGACATGGCGCGCAGCACCCGCGGGTCGGCGTTGATCGGCCCCGGCCCCATGAGGAGGCGCGGCTGGGGATTCAGCTCTTCGAACTCTTCGGTCGCCATGAAAAAGAAAGGGGTGCTCGAGGCACCCCTTTCACTATACCGGCAGAACCGGCTACTTGGCGGCTGCCCGCACTACGCCGAGACGGCGGCCGCGGGTCTGCAGCTTCAGCCGCGGCGGGTTGACCAGGTCGCGGATGAAGTTGGGCAGCGCGAACACCCCCTCGTGGGTCTCGCCGTTGTAGAACCTGAGGTCGGCGAGGTGCCGCGTCTCGATGCGCCGGTCGATCTCGTCGGCGGTGTAGCTCTTGGGGTCGAGCTTGTCCGAGCACACCGCCATCGCCCATTGCGTCCCGTAGAGCGGGATGTACATGGTGTAGGGCCGCACGATGCGGAACACGCCGTTCAGGCGCTGCGCGATTTCGGCCACCCGCTGCGGCCGCGCCACCGGGGCGCCGATGTGCAGCGCGAGCGCGCCGCCGACCGCGAGCGCGTGCCGGCAATGCTGGAGGAACTCGACCGAGTTGAGCGCCTCGGCCGGCCCCTTGGGGTCGTTGAGGTCGAGCGCGATCAGGTCGAAGCGCTCGTGCGTCTCGCGGATGAACTTCATGCCCTCGCCCACGACCACCCGCAGGCGCGGGTTGTCGAACGCGCCGCGGTGCACCGCGAACAGGTGCTCCTTGGCGAGCCGGATGACTTCGGCGTCGATCTCGCAGATCGTCACCTGGTCCACCGAGGGGTGCTTGAGCGCCTCTTCCGCGGCGCCGCCGTCGCCGCCGCCGATGACCAGCACCTTGCGCGGCGCGGCGTGCGCCGTGAGCGCCGGATGCACCAGGTTCTCGTGGCAGACGAATTCCTCGCGCTCGGAAGTCATGTTGCAGCCGTCGCTGCGCACGATGCGGCCATACTGCGGCGTCTCGAAGACCTCCATCGTCTGGTGCTTGGTCTGCCACTCGCCGAGCTTCTTCTGCGCCCGGATGTAGAAGCCGGTCGAGTCGTTGAGCGGCTCCATGATCAGGTGCTGGCCGCGGTCGAGCTCGGTCGCGGCCGCCTCCGCCGGGTCGAACCAGGTGGTCATCGAGTCGAAGATGCGCCGCGCCCGGTCGCGGCTGTCGGCGGCGCTGCTGCACAGGTAGACGTCGAGCGTCAGGCCCGCGCTTTCGGGCCAGGTGCGCACCGCGACGTGCGACTCGCCGAGCATCACCATTCCGGCGTAGCCCGCCCCCTCGCGGCGCCCAAGCCGGACGTCGGTGACGGCGAACCCGGCCGCCTGCGCCAGCTCGGCGCACTTGCGCTCGAAGGCCGCGCCGTCGAGCAGGCGCTGCGGATCGCAGCGGCAGCCGCTGAAATCGCCGATCACGTGCAGTCCGTTCATCGCGAAATCCCCCCGTAAAAACGAGAAGGCGCAGCCCTGCTGGATCCGGTCCAGGCTGCGCCTTCAGTCCCGCCGGGCGGCGGGCGCTCGTGCTCGTTGTTGCTCTTCAATTCGTTCGAAGCCCTCGTTTCACGCGAGTTCTGCTCGCATCTCGCCTGCGACCGCGTCGATCAGCCGGCGAGCGATCGAGATTCTGCTGGGAAGTTTTGGCAATTGCAATACATCGAACCAGTGCGCGGCCTCGATTTCCTCCGGCTGCGGAGAGATCTCGCCGCTCTGCCAGTCGCACACGAACGCGATCATGAGCGAGTGCGGGAACGGCCACGGCTGGCTCGCGAAGTAGCGGATTCGCGACACCGATATGCCGACTTCCTCGCCGACTTCGCGCTCGACGCATTGCTCGAGTGTCTCGCCCGGGCCGACGAAGCCGGCGAGCGCGCTGTACATGCCGGGCGGGAAATGGTGGCTGCGCCCGAGCAGCAACTCGCGCCCCCTCCTTATGAGGGCCATCACCGCGGGCGCAATCCGCGGGTAGACGGCGAGCTTGCACGACGGGCAGACGCGCACGCGCTCTTCGGCTTTCGGCTCGGTGGGCGTGCCGCAGCGCCCGCAGAAGCGGTGCGTGCGGTCCCAGTCGACGAGCTGCAGCGCCCGGCCGGCGAGCGAGAAGTGCGCGTCGTCGAGCACCGAGAAGAGCGTGCGCAGCCCTTCCCAGCTCGTGCCGGCCGGCGCCGGCGCGTCGGCCGGCGCCTCGAGCGCCCAGCAAGTCGCTTGCGCCAGGCGCCCTAGATATAGTGGTCGCGCAATGCCGGACCCCAAGATATTGTTGTACTTTTGCAACACTTCTTGAGCCGGTAATCGGGCCCAGGCGGGTCGCACCGGCACTCGGAGGTCGTCGCTCGGCGCCCGGCTGGGCGGCCCGAGCTCGATCAGCAGCCGGTCGCCGCGAAACACGAACCAGTGCGACGGCCCCTGGCCGGCTTCGGGCGCGAGCACGCCTGCCTCGAACTCGAGCGGGCTCATGAAAGGCATCCCGGGCATCGGCCGATTATAGGGACCAGAGGGCCCGCGGCGCGGCCTCAGGCGAGCGCGCGCTCGATCAGCGCCGCGCCCTGCTCGAGCAGGAACGACTTGAACGCCTGCGCCGCGGGGGACAGGCGCTTGCCGCGGCGGTGGATCGCGTACCAGTCGCGCATCACCGGCAGCCCGGCGACCGGCAGCAGCACGAGGCGCCCTGCGCGCAGCTCCAGCCCGATGGTGTGGGTGGAGAGGAACGCGATCCCCATTCCTGCCATCACCGCCTGCTTGATGGTCTCGTTGCTGCTCATCTCGAGCGTTTCGCGGGCACGGAATCCGCGCTCGGCGAACACGTGCTCCATGGCAGCACGCGTCCCGGAGCCGCGCTCGCGGATGATGAGGGTCTCGTTCGCCAGGCGCGCAAGCGGCAGCCGCTTGCGGCCGGCGAGCGGGTGCTCGGGCGCCGCGATGATCGCGATCGGGTGCGGTGCGAAGGCCGCTGCTTCGGTGTCCAGGCCCCGCGGCGGTCGGCCCATGATCACGAGGTCCACGTTGTTGGCAACAAGCTCGCCGATCACCGCCTCGCGGTTGCTCACCGCCAGGCGCAGGCGCACCTCCGGGTGGCGCTTGCGGAACTCCGCGAGCAGCCGCGGCGCGAAGTACTTGGCCGTCGAGGTCACGGCGATCGAGAGCTCGCCCCCGACCCCGCCGCGGCGCGCCTTCATCGCGTCCTCGGCCTCGCGCAGCAGCTCCGAGATCGCGGCGGCGTAGCGCTGCAGCTCGCGGCCGGCCTCGGTGAGGTGCAGCCGCTTGCCGAGCAGCTCGGTGAGGGGTACCCCTGCCTGCTCCTCGAGCTGGCGCACCTGCATCGAGACTGCAGGCTGGGTGAGGTGCAGCGAGCGCGCCGCCGCCGTGAAGCTCTGGTGGCGCGCCACTTCGGAGAAGGTGCGCAGCTGGCGCAGCGTAGCGTTTCTCATTTCGCGGCTTCCTTTCCCAAGGGATGCTTATGATAACCACAATAAAAACTGAATATCCCTTATGTTATGGACGCGCTAGTCTGTAGCCGATCGCGAATCGCGGCGCATGCCGCGCGAAGGAGAACGAGATGGCAGCCGTGGCCGCAGCCAAGCCCTACAGCGCGGGGGTCAAGCAGTACCGGCAAACCTATTGGGAGCCGGGCTACCGCGTGCGCGACACCGACCTGCTCGCCTGCTTCAAGATCACGCCGCAGCCGGGCGTCGAGCGCGAGGAAGCGGCCGCCGCGGTCGCCGCCGAGTCCTCGACCGGTACCTGGACCACGGTCTGGACCGACCTGCTCACTGACCTCGAGCACTACAAGGGACGCGCGTACCGCATCGAGGACGTGCCGGGCGACGACTCCTGCTTCTACGCTTTCGTCGCCTACCCGATCGACCTGTTCGAGGAGGGCTCGGTGGTCAACGTGTTCACCTCGCTCGTCGGGAACGTGTTCGGCTTCAAGGCGATCCGCGCGCTCAGGCTCGAGGACGTGCGCTTCCCGCTCGCCTACGTGATGACCTGCGGCGGCCCGCCGCACGGCATCCAGGTCGAGCGCGACAAGCTGGACAAGTACGGCCGGCCGCTGCTCGGCTGCACCATCAAGCCCAAGCTCGGGCTCTCGGCGCGCAACTACGGCCGCGCGGTCTACGAGTGCCTGCGCGGGGGGCTGGATTTCACCAAGGACGACGAGAACGTCAACTCGCAGCCCTTCATGCGCTGGCGCGACCGCTTCGGCTTCGTGATGGAGGCGGTGAAGAAGGCCGAGGCCGAGACGGGCGAGAAGAAAGGCCACTACCTCAACGTCACCGCGCCCACGCCCGAGGAGATGTACCGGCGCGCCGAGTTCGCCAAGCAGTTGGGCGCGCCGATCGTCATGCACGACTACCTGACCGGGGGCTTCTGCGCCAACACCGGCCTCGCCAACTGGTGCCGCGAGAACGGCGTGCTGCTGCACATCCACCGCGCGATGCACGCGGTGATCGACCGCGACCGGCACCACGGCATCCA
>CAZVHU010000118.1:0-10977 GCA_964627075.1 uncultured Enterobacteriaceae bacterium
GCTTGATGATCGCGCCGCCCGGGCACAGGTTGCCGCGCAGCACGGCGATGCCGGTGTTCTTCTTGAACGGCTTCCTGAACGGAGTGATCACGTCCCGGTTGTGGCAGGGCGCGTCCTTGTTGTTCTCCCAGATGGTCTTGCCGTTCACTGTAACTGCATCGCGGTGGAGCAGCTTGTTTTCCCCTAGCTCGCGAAGAACGACAGGCAACCCCCCTGCATAACAAAAATCCTCCATGAGGTACTTGCCGTTCGGCATGAGGTTCACGAGCGTATGCACGCCGCGGCCGAGGCGGTCCCAGTCCGCGAGCGTCAGGTCCACGCCGAGGCGCCGGGCGATCGCGATCAGGTGGATCACGGCATTCGTCGAGCCGCCGATGGCGGCGTTCGCGCGGATCGCGTTCTCGAAGGCTTGCTTGGTCAGGATCTTCGAGATCGTCACCTTCTGCCGCACCAGCTCGACGATGCGCCGGCCGGCCATGCGGGCGAGCACGTTGCGCCGCGCATCCACCGCCGGGTAGGCGGCGTTGCCGGGCATGCCGATGCCGAGCGCCTCCACCATCGAGGCCATCGTCGAGGCGGTGCCCATGGTCATGCAGTGCCCGTGCGAGCGGTGCATGCAGGATTCGGCCTCGTGGAATTCGTCCAGCGTGATCCTGCCGGCGCGCAGGTCCTCGGACATCGACCAGGTGTTGGTTCCCGAGCCGATGTCGGTGCCGCGGTACTTGCCCGAGAGCATCGGGCCGCCCGAGACCGCGATCGCCGGGATGTCCACGCTCGCCGCGCCCATGAGGAGCGCCGGCGTGGTCTTGTCGCAGCCCACCAGCAGCACCACGCCGTCGAGCGGGTTGGCGCGGATCGACTCCTCGACGTCCATGCTGGCGAGGTTGCGGTAGAGCATCGCGGTGGGCCTGAGCAGCGTCTCGCCGAGCGACATCACCGGGAACTCGAGCGGGAATCCGCCCGCCTCCAGGATGCCGTGCTTCACGTGCTCGGCCAGCGTCCGGAAGTGCGAGTTGCACGGCACCAGCTCGGAGTAGGTGTTGCAGATGCCGATCACCGGGCGGCCGTCGAACTGGTCGTGCGGCACGCCGCGGTTCTTCATCCAGCTCCTGTAGATGAAGCCGTAGATGTCCTGCCGCCCGAACCACTGGATCGAGCGCAGCGCCGGTTTCTTTTCGTGCCTTGCCATGTCGTGACCTCAGCCTAGTAGGTGGCGCGGCCGCCGGAGATGTCGAACACGCCGCCGGTGGAGAACGAGCAATCTTCCGAGGCGAGCCAGCAGGCCATCGCGGCGATCTCCTCCACCTTCACGAAGCGGCCCATGGGGATCTTGGACAGCATGAACTGCGCGAATTCCGGCGTGACCTGGTCGAGGATCGCCGTCTGCGCCGCGGCCGGCGTCACGCAGTTGACCAGCACCCCGGTTTTTGCGAGCTCCTTGCCAAGCGCCTTGGTGAAGGCGATGAGGCCGCCCTTGGCCGCGGCGTAGGCGGCGGCGTTCGGATTGCCTTCCTTGCCGGCGATCGAGGCGATGTTGACGATGCGCCCGTAGCCCGCCTTCACCATGTGCGGCACCACGGCGCGGCAGCACAGGAACGGGCCGTTCAGGTCGATGTCGAGGACGCGCTTCCAGTCGGCCACCGGGTACTCCGTCACCGGCATGGTCGGCCCGGCGATGCCGGCGTTGTTGACGAAGACGTCGATCTGCCCGAGCGTCTCGAGCGCGGTGCGCGTGCCACGCTCCACCGCCGCCTGGTCGGTCACGTCCACCGCGTCGCCGCTCACAGCGGCGCCCAGCGCCGCCGCGGTCTTCGCGAGCAGCTTCTGGTCGTGGTCCCAAATTCGCACCTTCGCGCCCGAGGCGATCAGGCGCCTGACGATGGCGAGGCCGATGCCCTGCGCGCCGCCGGTCACGATCGCGGCGCGGCCCTTGAAATCCAGCTGGTTCACTGCGCTCCCCTGCCGCTTCCTTCAGCGACGAGTCTAAACGATATAATCGCGCGTCTCAGGGGGATTTCGCTTGGCTGGCAGGCTTGCTGGTAAGGTCGCGTTCATCACGGCGGCAGGGCAGGGCATCGGGCGCGGCGCGGCGCTCGCGTTCGCGCGCGAAGGCGCGCAGGTCTGGGCGACCGACGTCAATCCGAAGACGCTCGCCGAGATCGAGGGCAAGGACGGCATCCGCACGCGGGTGCTCGACGTGACCGACGAGGCGGCGGTCAGCAAGTGCGCGGCCGAAGTCGGCCCGGTGGATGTGCTTTTCAACTGCGCGGGCTACGTGCACCACGGCACCATCCTCGATTGCACGCCCAGGGACTGGGACTTCAGCTTCAACCTGAACGTGAAGTCGATGTACTACGTGACGCGGGCGTTCCTGCCGGGGATGCTGAACAAGGGCCGCGGCTCGATCATCAACATGTCGTCGATCGCCTCGAGCGTGAGGGGCCTGCCCAACCGCTTCGTCTACGGCGCCACCAAGGCGGCGGTGGTCGGCCTCACCAAGGCGATCGCCGCCGACTACGTGAAGCAGGGCATCCGCTGCAACTGCATCGGCCCGGGGACGGTGGACACGCCCTCGCTGCACCAGCGCATCAACGCCTTCGCCGACCCGGTGCAGGCGAAGAAGGACTTCATCGCGCGCCAGCCCATGGGCAGGCTCGGCACGGTGGACGACATCACGGGGATCCTGGTGTTCCTCGCATCCGACGAGTCCCTGTTTGCGACCGGCAACATGTACTCAATCGACGGGGGAATGACGATATGAAGCTGTGCCGCTACGGCAAGAACGGCTTTGAAAAGCCGGGCATCATCGACGCCGAGGGTCGCCTGCGCGACCTCTCCAAGGTGGTGGAGACGATCGGCCCGAAGGAGATCTCGCCGCGCGGCCTGAAGATGCTCGCCAAGGTGAAGCCCGAGAAGCTGCCGATCGTGAACAGCGGCCCGCGCCTCGGCGTGCCCTACGTCGGCATCGGCAAGTTCGTCGCCATCGGCCTCAACTACTTCGACCACGCCAAGGAAGTCGGCGCGCCGGTGCCGAGCGAGCCGATCGTGTTCATGAAGGCGACCACCTCGATCAGCGGCCCGAACGACGACATCATCCAGCCGAAGAACTCGACCAAGCTCGACTGGGAGGTGGAACTGGGCATCGTGATCGGCTCGAAGGCCCAGTACGTGAGCGAGGACCAGGCGCTCGAGCACGTCGCCGGATATTGCATCGTCAACGACGTCTCCGAGCGCTCGTTCCAGATGGCGACCAGCCAGTGGGACAAGGGCAAGGGCTTCGACACCGCGGGCCCGATCGGCCCGTGGCTGGTCACCGCCGACGAGGTGAAGGACCCGCAAGCGCTCGACATGTGGCTCGACGTCAACGGCAAGCGCATGCAGAGCGGCAACACGCGCACCATGATCTTCGGCTGCGCGAAGCTGGTGTCGCACGTGAGCCACTACATGACGCTGCTCCCGGGGGACATCATCACCACCGGCACGCCGCCGGGCGTGGGCGCGGGGATGAAACCGAATCCGGTGTTCCTCAAGCCCGGAGACGTCGTGACGCTCGGCATCCAGGGCCTGGGCGAGCAGCGCCAGAAGGTCGTCGCCTACGGCGGCTAGGAGGCCGCTCCCGCAGTTCCCTGTCGCCCCCGCGAAAGCGGGGGTCCAGGGCCCTGACTGTAAAGTCTGACTTTACACTTCGCGCCCCTCGAGCCGCCTCAATAAGTCATGCAGGCGGCGTTGAGGATCCCCGCCGCGATCGAGATCGCGCCCAGCACCACGCCCGAGGCGACCTGCCCGTCGGGGATGCGGCGCGTGACGTTGAGCAGCGTGAAGCGCACCGCGACGTAGACCAGCAGCTGCACCAGCGCCGCGACCACGCCCCAGAGCATCATGTCCCAGGGGTGCACGCTGTGGCTGATGGCGGCGGCGAGCGGCAGCGAAAAGCCGATCACCGACCCCGACAGGCTCACCGCGGCGGCGACGTTGCCGTCCTTGATGAGCTTCAACTCGTTGTAGGGCGTGATCCACAGGTACAGGATCATGTAGACGTAGATGAAGACGATCGACAGCCCGGCGTAGATCAGGAACTCGTCGAAGCCCGAGAGCGAGAATTTCACGAAGTCCATCGGTCCCTCCCCTTTCCCCTCATTTGAAGTAGTGCGGCACGAAGCGGCTGGAGTTCCGCGTGATAGGCGAGTCGTCCTCGCGGATGCCGATTCCGGCGGGCTCGTCGCCCACGATCCAGGAGCCGATCACGGGATAGCGGCCGGAGAACTCGGGCAGCGGCGCGACGGCCTGGTAGACGAAGCCTTCCCTGCCGTAGCCGCCGGGCTGCGCGCGCACCACGCCGCGCGTGCGGATGGTGACGTTCGAGCCCTCGCGCGAAAGCAGCGGCTTCTTGACGTACTCGGCGCCGAACTTCTCCGGCGTGTAGTAGGTGGGCAGGAGGTTGGGGTGGCCATAGCTCATCTCCCACAGGAGCACCAGCAGCGCCTTGTTGGAGAGCAGCATCTTCCACGCCGGCTCGATCATCCGCGCCGGGCGCGCGAGCAGGTGCGCGCCGAACTCCTCGCGCACCAGCCACTCCCACGGGTAGAGCTTGAACAGCGTCCCGACCGGCTGCTCGTCGAGGTCCACGAAGCGCTCGCCGTTCCAGCCGAGGTCCTCGATGAAGAGGTGGCGCGCGTCCCAGCCGGCCTGGAGCGCGCAGTCGCGCAGGTATTCTGCGTTGCCGAGGTCCTCGTCGTTATCCTTGAGGCACGCGAGGTGCAGCGGCCCGCCGCCCAGCTGCGCGTGCAGCTCGCGCCAGCGCGCGATCAGCTTCTCGTGCAGCGAGTTGAACTGGTCGGCGTCGGAATGCGTGTCTTCCAGCCAGTGCCACTGTGCTACCGCCGCTTCCGGCAGCGCGGTGGGCGTGTCGGCGTTGTACTCGAGGAGCTTGGGCTCGCCCGCGCCATCCCAGCTGAAGTCGAAGCGCCCGAAGAGGGTAGGCTCGCCCCGTGCCCAGGACTGCGCCACCAGGTCGTGGAAGCGCTCGGGAATCGCGAACTCGGCGAAGCGCCGGGAGTTGATGACCTCCTTTACGGCCTGCAGGCACAAGTGGTGCAGCTCGGCGGTTACCTCTTCCAGGCGGTCGATCTGCTCGGCGCTGAAGGCGTAGCAGGCGGACTCGTCCCAGTAGGTGCCGCCCATCGAGTGGTAGTAGAACCCGGCCTGCTCGCAGCGGCTGCGCCAGTTGGCGCGCGGCTCCTGCGTCTCGCGCCGCATCGCGCGCGGGTTAGCTGCTGGAGGACGTGGAGGCGCTGGCGCGGCCCGTCGAGCCGAAGCCGCTGCGCGAGACGTTGCTCGAGCCCGCGCCGGTGCGCATGGCAAGCGACGCGGTGGGCGAGTTCGCCACCGTGCCGGTGGGCAGCCGGTTGGCGGCCATCGCGTTGGGGCTCGCCACGATTGCCGGGCTGCGCGTGCGGCCGAAAAGCGTGTAGGTGGTGCCGCGCCCGTAGTACGGCGGGCCGTAGAAATAGGTCGAGGCGTAGCGGTTGTCGCGCACCGGCTCGCACAGGGAGGCGTTGTTCCAGTCCTTCACGCAGGACTGCAGGTCGGAGTAGGCATCGCGCTGCTCGACGGGCGAGCCGCAGCCCACCAGGGTCGCCGTCGTGCCGGCGAGCACCAGGTTGACCGCCGCGCTGCGCTTCCTTGCACGCTTCGGTGGCTGATCCGGCATAAGCCCTCCTTGCCGGAGGAAGTCTATGCCCAACCGGAAAACCCTGCTAATGAGCCGCCTGGCCCCTGAAGGCCCACTTCGTAAAACGTTGTTCGATCAGTGCGGTGATGGCGTAGAGCGCGATGCCAAGCACCGCCAGCGCGATCAGGCCGGCGAACACGATCGGCACCTGGAAGCTCGCCTGCGCGTCCAGCATCAGCTTGCCGATGCCCTTGTTCGCGCCGACCGTCTCGGACACCACCGCGCCCACGAAGGCGAGCGTGATCGCCACCTTGAGCGAGCCGAAGAAATAGGGCAGCGAGCGCGGGATGCCGACCTTCCTCATGATGTCGAATTTCGACGCGCCGAGCGCGCGCAACACGTCCTCGAGCTCGGGCTCGGTGGTGGCAAGCCCCGTGGCGACGTTCACCACGATGGGGAAGAACGAGATCAGGAACGCGGTCAGCACCGCGGGGATCTCGCCGATGCCGAACCACAGGATCAGCACCGGCACCACCGCCACCTTGGGGATCGAGTTGAAGCCCACCAGCACCGGGTACAGGCCCGCGTAGATCGCCTTGTGCCAGCCGACGAAGATGCCCAGCAGCAGGCCGAAGCCCGTGGCGATGAGAAATCCCGCGAGCGTGGTCCAGAGCGTGACCACCGAGTTGTCGGCGATCACGCCGCGGAACTGCCACAGCGCGGCGAACACCTCGGAGGGCGGCGGCAGGATGGTGAGCGGCACCCTGAAGGCGCGGCACACCAGCTCCCACAGCAGGAACAGCGCCAGCGTAAAGGCGATCGGCGCCACGATCTGGGTGCGCCCCATCAATGCCGCCCGCCAATGAGGCTGCGCAGCTCGTGCACCAGCGCCTGGAACTCGGGCGTGTAGGTGACCTCGAGGTCGCGCGGCCGCGGGATCTTCACCTCGCAGCGCCGCACGATCCGGCCCGGGCGGTTCGACATGACGTACACCGTGTCGGCGAGGAACACCGCCTCGCGCAGATCGTGCGTCACCAGCATCACCGTCACCTTGCGCTCGGCCTGGATGTCGCGCAGGGTGCACCACAGCTCCTCGCGCGTGAAGGCGTCGAGCGCGCCGAAGGGCTCGTCGAGCATCAGGATCTCGGGCTCGTGCACCAGAGCGCGGCAGATCGAGGTGCGCTGCTGCATGCCGCCCGAGAGCTGCCAGGGGAACTTCTCGGTGAAGCCGGCAAGGCCCACCGATTCGAGCAGCTTCAATGCTTTGGCGCGGAACTGCGCGCGCTCGGCGCGCATGCGGTCGCGGTAGGGCTGCACGATCTCCAGCGGCAGCAGCACGTTGTCGGCGGCGGTGCGCCAGGGAAGCAGATTGGAATTCTGGAACGCCATGCCGACCGACTTGAGCGGCCCGGCGACCGGCCTGCCCTCCACGGTGAGCGTGCCGGCGGCAGGAGGGTGCAGCCCCGAGACCAGGCGCATCAGCGAGCTCTTGCCGCAGCCCGAGGGGCCGACCACGGCGATGAACTCGCCGTGCGCCACCTGCATGCTGACCTCCTCGATCGCCTTGACCGCGGTGCCGCCGCGGCCGTAGACCATCGAAACCCGCTCGAGCCGGACCAGCGTTTCAGATTTCACGGCGCACGCTGCCGCGCTCGGGGGGTGCGGGGGGCGCGAGAGGCGTCGACGCGCCCCCTGCTACTTCGGCAGGCGCTGTTCTTTGGCCGGTAGGAACTGCGCGGTGAAGACGTCGGCGGCTTTGGGCTTCTGCGTGTACCGGAAGGCGATGCCGATCTGGTCGATCGAGCGCTCCAGGCGCTTCACGTCCACTGCGCCCAGGCCGTTCGCCTGCACTTCCTTGGTGACGAAGTTGCGCGCGAGCGACATCTTGAGGCGCTCCAGCTCCACGTCGCGCTTGGCGATCGGGTTGCGCTTCATGAGCGAGTCGATCGCGGTGTCGGGGCTCCTGATCGTGTCCTGGATCCCCCTGATGGTGGCGCGCACGAAGCCCGCCAGCGCCTTGGGGTGGTCGCGGATGAACTCTGGGTTGGCGATGATCGCGTTGCCGTAGAGGTCCAGGCCGTAGTCGCGCATCATCAGCACCACGATGTCGTCGGCCGGCACGCCGTTGGCGCGCAGGTTCATGAACGAGGAGAACCAGAAGCCGGTGATCGCGTCCACCTTGCCCTGCGCCAGCATCGGCTCGCGCACCGGGAAGCCGATGTTCTCGATCTTCACCCTGGAGGCGTCGATGTTGTTCTGCTTCACGAAGATCGGCCACTGCGCGTAGGCGCCGTCGGGCGCGGGCGCGCCGAGCACCTTGCCCTCGAGGTCCTTGGGCGCGCGGATGTTGTTCTTCTTCAGCGTCACGATCGCAAACGCGGGCGAGTCGTAGACCATCATCACCGCCTTCACCGGGATGTTCTGCGCGCGGTCGCGGTACTTGATGAGCGAGTTGATGTCGGCGAAGCCCACCTCGTAGGCGCCCGAGGCGACGCGGTTGATGCCTTCGACCGAGCCCGCGCCCTGGTCGATGGTGACGTTGAGGCCTTCGGCCTTGTAATAGCCCTTGTCGATGGCGACGAAGTAGGGCGCGGCCGGCCCCTCGAAGCGCCAGTCGAGCGCGAAGCGCACCGGGGTTTGCTTCTGCGCCAGGGCGCTGGTGGCGAAAACGGCTGCGGCGATCAGTGCGGCGAGGCGCATTGCGGTCTCCGGTCGGGGTTCGATGTGGGGAGGCGAGAGGGAGGTGGAGCGAGGAGCGTAATTTACAGCTTCGGCGCGCGCCTGTGGAAGTCGGTCGCGCCCTGGAATGCGTGGCCGAGCGCGAACAGCGTCGCCTCGTCGAACGGACGGCCGAGCAGTTGCATGCCGACCGGCATCCCGGCGCGCGTGAAGCCGGCCTGCACCGAGAGCGTCGGCACGCCGAGGTAGTTCGCCGGGCGCGTCAGGCGCGTCACCTGCGCGAGCAGCTGCGCCATCTTCGGGCCGCCGCCGACGTCGGTCTCGGCGATCGTGGGGGTCTGGAACGAAACCACCGGCGCGTGCAGCACGTCCACCTTCGAGAACACCGCGCGCGAGAAGCTGGCGAGCGCCGGCCCGCGCAGCCGCAGGCTGTCGATGTAGGAGGCCGCTGGGACCGCGAGGCCGGACTCCAGCCGCGCGCGCACTTGGGGCGAATAGTCCTGCGGCCGGCTGCGCAGCCAGTTGCCGTGCAGCGCCGCCGCTTCGGCCGAGATGATCATCGAGCCCGCCGCGTTCCAGGCGTCCATCTCCGGCAGGTCCACCTCGACCACGCGCGCGCCGAGCCTGCGGAACGCTTCCAGCGACGCGTCCATCAGCGCGACGATCTCCGCATCGCAGCCCTGATAGTAGTACTGCCGCGGCCGGCCGATGGCGAGGCCCGCAACGGGCCGCCCGAGCGCGGCCACGTAGTCGGGCACCGCGCGCGGATCGGCGGTCGGGTCGCGCGGATCCTCGCCTGCGAGAACGCCGAGGATCAGCGCGCAGTCCTCGACCGTACGCGCGAGCGGCCCCACCGTGTCCATGGAATACGAAAGCGGCATCGCCCCCGCGCGCGAAACGCGCCCGTAGGTGGGCTTGACTCCCGCGGTGCCGCAGAAGGTCGCCGGCAGCCGGATCGAGCCGCCGGTGTCCGAGCCGAGCGCGGCGAAGTTCGCGCGCGCAGCCACCGTGGTGCCCGAGCCCGAGGAGGAGCCGCCGGTGATGCGCTCGGGGTCCCAGGCGTTGCGGCAGTGCCCGTAGTGGTAGTTGTGGCCGGTGGGCCCGAAGGCGCACTCGGCCATGTTGAGCACGCCGAACTGGATCGCGCCGGCGGAGTCGAGCCGCTCGAGCGCGCTGGCGGTGGCGGGCGCAGGCCGCCCCGGGCCGATCCTGCCGCCCCAGCTCGAGGCGACGCCGGCGCGGTGGTACATGTCCTTGTGCGCCATCGGCACGCCGTGCAGCGGCCCGCGCGCGTGGCCGCGCGCGATCTCCCTGTCGGCGAGGCGCGCCGCGTCGAGCGCCGCGTCCGCATCCACGCGCAGGAAGCAGTTGAGCCTTGGCTGCACCGCGGCGGCGCGCGCGAGCGCCGCCTCCATCGCCTTTACCGCCGTCACGCGCCGCGCCGCGATCGCGCGCGCGAGCTCCGCGCAGGAAAGCTCGAGGATCTCGGCTTCGGTCATGGCGCGCTCCGGCGCTGCGCGGCGGTGTAGCCCGCCGGTTCGTCCTCGAACGCCACTTGTGCGAACGCGGGCGCCGCGCGCTCCAGCACGCCGGCGACCCATGCTGCGCACTCGGCGGCGCCTTCCCGGGAAATCTGGACGCCCTGCACCTTGACGAGCGCGATCGCGAGGTCTGCGCTGATTTCGGGTTTCATCGCTTGGATCCTCCCTTGGGCAGGCGCCAGTCTGCAATCCAAAGCGTGCCGCAACAAGACGGTTCGGTGTACAGTTCCGCAGCCGGCGCAGCCATTCGCCGGCACTGTGCGATGCAGCAGACCAACTCCCCGAAGCAGGTCAACGGCGAGCGCTTGTGGAGCGCGTTGATGGAGCTCGCCCGGATCGGCGCGACCGACAAGGGCGGCGTGCGGCGCCTGACGCTCTCAGAGGTCGATCGCCAGGGCAGGGACCTTTTCGCGCGCTGGTGCCGCGAAGCGGGGCTGGAAGTGCGCGTGGATGCGATCGGCAACATGTTCGCGCGGCGCGCCGGCGCCGACCCCGCGGCGGCGCCCGTGCTGATGGGCAGCCACCTCGACTCGCAGCCCTCGGGCGGGAAGTTCGACGGCGCCTACGGCGTGATGGCGGGGCTGGAAGTCGTGCGCACCCTCAACGACGCCGGCATCGCCACCAAAGCGCCGCTCGAAGTCGTGTCCTGGACCAACGAGGAAGGCTCGCGCTTCGTCCCGACGCTGATGGGATCGGGGGTGTTCGCCGGCGTGCATACTCTGGAAAGCGTGCTTTCGCAGAAGGACGTCGAGGGCATCACCGTGCGCGAGGCGCTTGCCGCGATCGGCTACGCGGGCACCGCCAGGGCGCAGCCGGTCGGCGCTTACTTCGAGGCGCACATCGAGCAGGGGCCGGTGCTCGAGGCGACGCGCACCACCATCGGCGTGGTGCAGGGCGCGCTCGGCCAGCGCTGGTACGACGTCGCGATCGCCGGGCAGGACTCGCACGCCGGCCCCACCCCGATGGACACGCGCAGGGACGCGCTCGTCGCCGCGAGCCGCCTGGTGCTGGAGGTGAACCGCATCGGCAGCACCTTTGCCGACTACGCGCGCGGCACGGTCGGCTTCATGCAGGTCAAGCCCAACT
>CAZVHU010000119.1:0-10856 GCA_964627075.1 uncultured Enterobacteriaceae bacterium
CGAAGCCGTCGCACACCACCACGTCGGTGGTGCCCTTGTAGATGTCGTCGCCCTCCACGCTGCCGTGAAAGTTGACGCCGCTTTCGCGCAACAGGTCGGCGGCCTGCTTCACGGTGTCGTTGCCCTTGATGTCCTCGACGCCGATGTTGAGCAGCCCCACGCTGGGACGCTCGCGGTGCTCGAGCGCCGCCACCAGCATCGCGCCCATGATCCCGAACTGCATCAGCTGCTCGGGGGTGCAATCGACGTTCGCGCCGAGATCGAGCACCGTGGTGTAGCCGCCGGTCACGTTGGGGAGCACCGTTGCGATCGCCGGCCGGTCGATGCCGGGCAGCGTCTTGAGCACGAAGCGGGAAATCGCCATCAGCGCGCCGGTGTTGCCGGCCGAGACGCAGGCGTGCGCCTCGCCCGACTTGACGAGATTCACCGCGACCCGCATCGAGGAGTCCTTCTTGTAGCGCAGCGCCTGCGCCGGCGGCTCGTCCATGGCGACGATCTCGGAGGCGTGGTGCACGCGCAAGCCCGGGCCCTGCGAGGCGCCGTGCGCCGCCAGCTCGTCCTCGATCGCCTGGCGCGAGCCCACGAGCACGAGGCGCACGCCGGGATTCGCGCGCTGGTAGTCGAGCGCTGCCGGCACTGTCACATGGGGGCCGTGATCGCCTCCCATGCAATCGATCGCCACCGTGATGTCCATGGGCCGCCGCCCAGTGGACGCCTTGCGCCGGCCCTACTCGCCCTTGCCCCGGGCGACCTTCTTGCCGCGGTAGTAGCCGGTCGGGCTGACGTGGTGGCGCAGGTGCGCCTCGCCCGTGGTCGGCTCGACCGCCAGCGCCGGGGCGCTCAGGCGGTCGTGCGAGCGGTGCATGCCGCGCTTGGAGGGGGATTTTCTGTTCTGCGGGACCGCCATGTTCTGCTCCTCGAAAAAGTTCAGTGCCTGGTGCCGCCCAGCAGGTCGCGCAGTCCCGCGAACGGCGAGTGCTTCTCTTGCGCCCCGCCCGCGCTGCGCGCCGCGCAGCGCTCGTGCCGCGGCGCGAGCGGCAAGGCGAGCAACAACTCGTCCTCGATCAGGTCGTGCACCGGCATCTCCCTTCCGGCGACGATCTGCTCGGGCGCCTCGGCGTCCACCGGCTCGGCGTCGATCTCGGCCTGCGTCGCGCGCAGCAGCAGCGAGGACTCGATGCGGAACGGATGCTCGAGCGGCCCGAGGCAGCGCTGGCACGTCAGCTCGAGCGTGCCTTCGAGCCGCAGCCTGAGCGCCGGGCGCCCCTGCAACTCCGGCACGCCCTCGAGCGCGTAACGCAGCGCGCCACTGCCGGAGCGCAGCGCATCGCGGAGCCTCGGGAAATCGGCGAGCGGCCAGTCGCCTTGCAGCTTGGAGCCATTTCTCGCGAACTCCAGGCCGTCAATGACGGGCTGGTGCGACATCAGGGGGCGGATGATATCATCGCCGAAAAATCTCTGTCAAAACAATACCATGCCCGCGCCCCGGCAACTCGTGCTGGCATCCGGCTCGAGGTACCGGCAGGCGCTGCTCGCGCGCCTGGGACACCCTTTCGAGTGCGCGAGCCCGGGCGTGGACGAGACGCCGCTCGAGGGCGAAAGCACATCGCGGAGCGCGCTGCGCCTTGCCGAGGCGAAAGCGCGCGCGGTCGCCGCGAAGTTTCCCGGCGCGCTCGTCATCGGCTCGGACCAGGTCGCCTCGTGCGGCAGCTTGCGGCTCGACAAGCCCGGCAACCATGACAACGCCCTGCGCCAGCTCACCGCGCTGAGCGGAAAGACGGCGCTCTTCGAGACCGCGGTGGTGTTGCTCGACGCGCGCGACGGCACGCTGCGCTCGCGCCTCGTGTCCTGCCGTGTGACTTTCCGCGTCCTCGGCCGCGAGCTGATCGAGGCCTACCTGCGCGCCGAGCAGCCCTACGACTGCGCCGGCAGCGCGAAGTCCGAGGGCCTGGGCATCGCGCTCATCGAGCGCATCGAGACCGAAGACCCCACCTCGCTCGTAGGCCTGCCGCTCATCGCGCTCACCGGGATGCTCGCAGAGGCCGGATCGCCCGTGCTTGCCTGATGGCGGGCGTTCTCTACGCAATTCCCGCCACGCTCGGCGGCGAGCCCGGCGCCGCCCTGCCGGCCGCGGCACTCGAAATCGTGCGCTCCCTCAAGGACTTCGTCGCCGAGAACCCGAAGACGGCGCGCGCATTCCTCGCCGCGGTCGGCATGCCCTGCGCGCTGCGCGACCTCGCGATCGCGAAGCTCGATGCGCACACCCCGGCCGAAGCGGTCGCTAAGATGCTGGCGCCGCTGCGCGAAGGCCGCTCGCTCGGGCTGCTCCCGGAAGCAGGCTGCCCGGCGGTCGCCGACCCCGGCGCGCAGCTCGTGGAAGCCGCGCACCGCGAAGGCTTTCGCGTCGCGCCGCTCGTGGGCCCGTCCTCGATCCTGCTCGCGCTCATGGCCTCGGGGCTCGAAGGCCAGCGCTTCGCCTTCTGCGGCTACCTGCCGCGCGAGAAGCCGCGGCGCGGGCAGCGCATCCGCGAGCTCGAGCGCCGCTCGCGCGCCGAGCGCGAGACCGAGGTCTTCATCGAGACGCCCTACCGCAACGACGCACTCGTGGCCGCGCTGCTTGAAACCTGCGGCGCGGAGACTCGGCTCTGTCTCGCGAGCGATCTCACGCTCCCGAACGAGAGCATCCGCACGCGCAGCGTCGCCGAGTGGCGCAAGTCCCCGCCGCGCCCCGGCAAGCGCCCGACGGTCTTCCTCCTCCAGGCCTAGCCCCACTCGCCCTTCCACTCGGAGTGGACCCGGTTCCCAGGCGCCAAAGTGTAAAGTCACGCTTTACACTTGGCACGCCGGGTGCCGATGCCGAGGCCGGGGCAGGTGGAGCGCCTTGTTTGGGAAAGGCTATCTGAACAGCGGGACCTGGCGCAGCGCCAGCTCGGCGAGGACGCTGGCGGCGCCGGCGCCGAAGCGGCGCGCGAATTTCTCGGCGATGTTCTCCTTCTGCGTGTAGTCCACGATGTCCTCGGCCTTGATCACCTCGCGCGCCACGAAATCGAGGCTGCCGAAGGCGTCCGCGAGGCCGAGCTCGACGCTCTTCGCGCCGCTCCAGATGAGGCCCGAGAAGGTCTCGGGGGTTTCCTTGAGCCGCTTGCCGCGCCCCTCGCGCACCGCGCCGATGAACTGCTGGTGGATCTCGTTCATCAGGCCGAGCGCGAACTCCTTGTGCCTTTCTTCGAGCGGCAGGAACGGGTCGAGCATGCCCTTGTTGTCGCCCGCGACCAGCAATCGCCGCTCGATGCCGAGCTTCTCCATCAGGCCGGTGACGCCGAAGCCGTCCATGCGCACGCCGATCGAGCCGACGATGCTCGACTTGCTGACGTAGATGCGGTCGGCGGCCGCGGCGACGTAATAGCCGCCCGAGGCGCAGACGTCCTCGACCACCGCGTAGAGCGGCGTGCTGGGATACTTCTGCCGCAGCCGCCGCATCTCGTCGAAGATGTTCTGCGCCTGCACCGGGCTGCCGCCCGGCGAATTGATTCGCACCACCACGCCGACGGTGTTCTTGTCCTTGAACGCCGCCTGCAGCGCGGTGGCCACCTTCTCGGCGCTCGAATCCGTGCCCGGACCGATCAGGCCGCTGATCTCGACCAGCGCCGTGTGCTTGCCCGCCTTGGATTCGCCCGGCGCCTTCCAGTCGATGGCGAGCAGGATGATCACCGTGAGGTAGGCGAAGGTGAGCAGCTTCCAGAAGATGCCCCAGCGCCGCGAGCGCTGCTGCTCCTTGAGCGCCGCAGTGGCGAGCTTCTCGATCAGCTCGCGTTCCCACATCCCGCCGTTGTCAGCCATCGCAGATTCCCAGAAAGTAGACCTTGCCGCCGCGCTCCTCGACTTCCAGCGCCACCAGCGGCGACCTGCCGCACGGGCCGCCCAAGCAGGCGCCGCTCGCCGCATCGTACGTCGCCCCGTGCGTCGAGCATACCAAATGGTCGTTGCCGGAGTCGAAGAATTCTCCCTCGCGCCAGTCGAGTTCCATCGCCACGTGCGCGCACCGGTTGAGGTAGCCGCGGACCCTGCCGCGGTAGCGCACCACGAAGGCCGGCGCCGGCTCTCCGAAATACTCGACTTCGAAGCGCATGCCCTTGCCGGAGTCGGCGAGTGCCGCCGAGTCGCAGATCAGGCGTGGGTCTCGAGCCATGCCCTGAGCTCCGCGACGTCGGCCACGCAGGCGCGCGGCGCGAGCGCGCGCAGCTGCTCGCCGGGGTGCGCGCCGTAGGCGACCGCGAGCGCGTCCACGCCCGCTGCCGCCGCCATCGCCAGGTCGTGCGAGGTGTCGCCGACCATGAGTGCCTGCCGCGGCGCCACGCGCAGCTGCTCCATCAGCTCGAGCAGCATCGCAGGGTGCGGCTTCGGATGGGTCTCGTCGGCGCAGCGCGTCGCGCTGAACACCGGGCCGAGCCCGCTCGCCGCGAGCGCGCGCTCAAGGCCCTTGCGGCTCTTGCCGGTGGCGACCGCCAGCGCGTGGCCGCGCTCGCGCAGCTCCTCGAGCAGCGCACGCATTCCGGGAAAGAGCCCCATCGAGTCCTCGCGCTCGAGGAAATACTTGCGGTAGCGCTCCGCGAACTCCGCGTACTGCTCGCGCGGCAGCGTCGGCACCGCATGCCGCAGCGAGTCGTGCAGGCCGAGCCCGATGACGTGGCTCGCCCGTTCGCAGTCGGGCACCGGCAGCGACAGGTCGCGCGCGGCGAGCTGGATGCACTCCACGATCGCGGAGGCCGAGTCGATCAGCGTCCCGTCCCAGTCGAAGACGATGAGCGAATAGCGCGCGCTACGCGGCATGGCCGGGAAAGTGCTCGCGCGCGAAGGCGGCGAGATCCGCCGGAAGAGGCGCCTCGAGGGTCATGCGCTCGCCGGTGACCGGGTGCGCGAGCCGCAGGCGCCGCGCATGCAGCAGCGTCCTTTTCACGCCCTGCTTCGCCAGCGCGCGGTTCAGCCCGAAGTCGCCGTACTTGTCGTCGCCCAGGATCGGGTGCCCGGCGTGCGCGAGGTGCACGCGCAGCTGGTGCGTGCGCCCGGTGAGCAGCCGCAGCTCGAGCAGGCTGAAGCCCGCGGCGCTCGCCAGCGGCCGCACGCGCGTGACCGCGTGCACGCCGCCTTCGCGCACGCTCACGCGCCGCTCGCCGCTCGCGGTCACGTACTTGTGAAGCGCCTCGCGGATCTCGCGCCCACCCCCCGGCCACTCGCCCTTCACGATCGCGACGTAGGTCTTCTCGACCTCGCTCTCGCGCAGCATGCGATGCAGTTCCACCAGCGCGCTGCGCTTCTTCGCGATCAGCAGCACGCCCGAGGTGTCGCGATCGAGCCGGTGGGCGAGCTCGAGCAGCTTCGCCTGCGGGCGCGCGGCGCGCAGCGACTCGATGGCGCCGTAGCTCACGCCGCTGCCGCCGTGCACCGCAAGGCCCGCGGGCTTGTCCACCGCCAGCAGCGTCGCGTCCTCGAAAAGGACCGGCAGCTCCGCGGGGCGCGGCTGCGGGCGCGCAGGCGCCTGCGCGGTGCGCATCGGCGGCACGCGCACGCGGTCCCCGGGCTGCAGCCGGTAATCGGGCCTGACCCGGCCGCTGTTCACCCGCACTTCGCCGCTTCGCAGCACGCGGTAGACGTGGCTCTTGGGCACGCCCTTGAGCCGCCGCAGCAGGAAGTTGTCGACGCGCTGCGCGGCGCTTTCCTCGCCCACTTCAAGCAAAACGGCGCGAGCCTTGCTTAAGTCATTCATTTTCCGTATGATCTGCCGACTTGCTTCGAGCTGCGAGGCACAGGAACCGCAAGACGCGGTGAGCGCAAGCCACGCGCCGGGACCTGCAACCCGCCTCCTGTCCGGCCATGGCCGGGCCTGAAGCAGAGGTTAATTTCGCTCACCGGAAGTAGCGATAGTACTGGAAACGCGCGCAGCGGGTTCTTCACCGACAAGGAAAACACCCCGCACCCCTTAAGAAAGGGTGCATCGATTCCGGCCACGCACACGGCATCCTTCAGCTAACGGCTCCCCACTAGGAGAACACTGACCGACCGAGCACCGGGTCTCCTGCGCGCGCAGGAGAACACGAAGTGAAACGCATGCTTTTCAACGCGACGCAGCAGGAGGAACTGCGCGTCGCCATCGTCGAGGGCCAGAAGCTCATAGATCTCGACATCGAGTCCGCTTCAAGGGAACAGCGCAAGAGCAACATCTACAAGGGAGTCATCACCCGCATCGAGCCCAGCCTCGAGGCCGCGTTCGTCGACTACGGCGAGGAGCGGCACGGGTTCCTGCCGTTCAAGGAAGTGGCGCGCAGCTACTTCCGCCCCGACACCGACGCCGGCCGAGCCCGCATCCAGGACGCGCTGCGCGAGGGCCAGGAGCTGATCGTCCAGGTGGAGAAGGACGAGCGCGGCTCGAAGGGCGCGGCGCTCACCACCTTCCTCAGCCTCGCCGGGCGCTACCTGGTGCTCATGCCCAACAACCCGCGCGGCGGCGGCGTCTCGCGCCGCGTCGAGGGCGAGGAGCGCAACGAGCTGCGCGACGCGATCGACAGGCTGCAGGTGCCGGAGGGCATGAGCGTGATCGCGCGCACCGCGGCGATCGGCCGCTCGGTCGAGGAGCTGCAGTGGGACCTCAACTACCTGCTGCAGCTGTGGCGCGCGATCGAGGAGGCCTCGCGCGACCAGGGCGGCAAGCCGTTCCTGATTTACCTCGAGTCGAGCCTGGTGATCCGTGCCATCCGCGACTACTTCCAGCCCGACATCGGCGAGATCCTGATCGACACCGCCGAGATCTACGACCAGGCGCGCGCCTTCATGCAGACGGTGATGCCCGCCAACGTCGGCAAGGTGAAGCACTACCGGGACGACGTGCCGCTCTTTTCCCGCTTCCAGATCGAGCACCAGATCGAGAGCGCCTACGCGCGCCACGTCAACCTGCCCTCGGGCGGCGCGGTGGTGATCGACCACACCGAGGCGCTGGTGGCGATCGACGTCAACTCGGCGCGCGCCACCAAGGGCCACGACATCGAGGAGACCGCTTTCCGCACCAACCTCGAGGCCGCGGACGAGATCGCGCGCCAGCTGCGCCTCAGGGACCTCGGCGGCCTGATCGTGGTGGATTTCATCGACATGGAGTCGCAGAAGAACCAGCGCGAGGTGGAGAACCGCTTCCGCGACGCGCTGCACCACGACCGGGCGCGCGTGCAAGTCGGCAAGATCTCTCGCTTCGGCCTGATGGAGCTGTCGCGCCAGCGCCTGCAGCCGTCGCTGGAGGAGACCGCGCACATCAGCTGCCCGCGCTGCAGCGGCACCGGCTTCATCCGCGGCACCGAGTCCACGGCGCTGCACGTGCTGCGCATCATCCAGGAAGAGGCGATGAAGGAGAACACGGGCGCGGTGCACGCGCAGGTGCCGGTGGAAGTGGCCTCGTTCCTGCTGAACGAGAAGCGGGGCGAGATCCAGAAGCTCGAGGCGCGCCTGAAGGTGAACATCATCCTCGTGCCCAACTCGCACCTGGAGACGCCGCACTACAAGGTCCAGCGCCTGAAGCACGACGAGCTCAACCAGATGGAGCACGTGCCGGTGAGCTACGAGCTGGTCGAGCGCCCCGAGGAAGCGCAGGCGATCGAATCGGCGAGCGAGCAGCGCCGCGAACGCCAGGAGGCGGCGGTGAAGGCGATCACGCCCGAGCAGCCCGCGCCGATGGTGCCCGAGCCCGTGCGCCAGCCCGCGCCCGCGGAAGCGCCCAGACCCGACGCGACGCCGGCCGCGGCCGAAGCGCCGAGGCCTGGATTCTTCGGGCGGCTCTTCGGCTGGCTCAAGTCCGAGAAGCCAGCTGGCGAGACGCCGGTCGCGCCGGCGGCCAACGACGCCTCGCGCCGCGCTGCGCAGGAGCCGCGCCGCGAGCCGCAGGGCGAGCGGCGCCCGGAGCGCCCACGCCACGGCGAGGAGCGCTATCGCGACCGCGATCGCGGGCGCGGCGGTCGCGATCGCGACCGCGGCGGGCGCGGCGAGCGGCGCGACGAGCGCCGCGAAGGCGGGGGACGCCACGAGCACCGCGCAGAGCGGCGCGACGAGCGCCGCCGCGAAGGCGGGGGTCGCCACGAGCAGCGCGACGAGCGGCGCGAAGGCCAACGCCCGGAAGAGCGCCGGCCGCAGCACGGCCAGCCGCGGCTGGAACACCCACGGCCCGGCGAAGGCCGCCCGCAGCAGCCGCGCGAGGAAGGCGACGAGCAGCGCCGGGGCCGCCGCGGTCGCCGCGGCGGTCGCGATCGCGACCGCCGGCCTGGCGGGGAGTGGCAGGAGCGCCGGCCCGGCGGCGAGCAGGCCGCGCAGCAGGCGCCGCAGCGCGCCGAGCAGGCCGTGCCGCAAATGGCGGGGCAGCCGGCGCCGCTCGAGCGCCCTGCCCCGGAATCACGCCCGATGCCGGCGGCGGAGCAACCCGCGGCCGCCGTCGTGGCGGAGGTGCGCGAGCTGCCGCGCCGCCCGGAGCCCGCGCCCCAGATCGAGGCCGCGCGCATCGACCCGAAGGAATACCTGCAGAGCGCGGGCCTGCAGATGGTCGAGACGCGCGCGGACGCCGCGCGCGCGACGGAAGTCGCGGAGGAGCCGGTGAAGCTCGGCCGGCCGCGGCGCGAGCGCGCGCCGGTCGCAGCCGAGGAGCTGGTTCAGGTCGAGACGCGCAAGTGACGCGGTAGCTGCGTGAGCAGCTCGCACGGCTACCCCGGCTACTCCGAGGCCAGCTCGACGCCGAACAGACGCTTCCTCAGCTCCGCCAGGCGGTCGCGCGCCGCGGCCGCCTGCTCGAACTCCAGGCTGCGCGCGTGCTCGAGCATCTGCTTCTCGAGCGCCTTGATCTCGCGCGCGACCTGCTTCTCGCTCATCGCCTCGTAGCGCGCCTCGTCCTGCGCCGCCTTGAGCTCGGCGGCCACTTCCTCGGCGTCGTAGACGCCGTCGATCAGGTCCTTGATGCGCTTTTGCACGCCCTTGGGCGTGATGCGGTGCGCCTCGTTGTAGGCGAGCTGCTTGCGGCGCCGGCGCTCGGTCTCGCCGATCGCGCGCTTCATCGAGTCGGTCATCGCATCCGCGTAGAGGATCGCGGCGCCGTTGAGGTGGCGCGCGGCGCGCCCGATGGTCTGGATGAGCGAGCGCTCCGAGCGCAGGAACCCCTCCTTGTCCGCATCGAGGATCGCGACCAGCGACACCTCGGGCAGGTCCAGGCCTTCGCGCAGCAGGTTGATGCCCACCAGCACGTCGAACTCCCCGAGCCGCAGGTCGCGGATGATCTCCACGCGCTCTACCGTGTCCACCTCGGAGTGCAGGTAGCGCACCTTGACGCCGTGCTCGCCGAGGTAATCGGTCAATTCCTCGGCCATGCGCTTGGTGAGCGTGGTGACGAGCACCCGCTCGCGCTTCTTCACCCGCTTGTGGATCTCCGAGAGCAGGTCGTCCACCTGCGTCGCCGCGGGCCGCACCGTCACCTGCGGGTCCACCAGGCCCGTGGGCCGCACCACCTGCTCCACCACCTGCGCCGACTTGCCCTGCTCGTAGTCGGCCGGCGTGGCCGAGACGAATATCGTCTGCCGCACGACCGCCTCGAACTCGTCGAACCGGAGCGGCCGGTTGTCGAGCGCCGAGGGCAGGCGGAAGCCGTAGTCCACCAGATTCTCCTTGCGCGCCCGGTCGCCGCGGTACATGCCGCCGAGCTGGCCGATGGTGACGTGGCTCTCGTCGATGAACATGAGCGCGTCGGGTGGCAGGTAATCGATGAGCGTGGGCGGCGGCTCGCCCGCCTTGCGCCCCGACAGGTGCCGCGAGTAGTTCTCGATGCCCTTGCAGAAGCCGAGCTCGGCGAGCATCTCCAGGTCGAAGCGCGTGCGCTGCTCGATCCTCTGCGCTTCCACCAGCTTGCCCGCCTTCTGGAAGAAGTCGATCCGCTCGCGCAGCTCGGCCTTGATGGCCTCGATCGCGCGCAGCGTGGTCTCGCGCGGCGTGACGTAGTGGCTCGAGGGGTAGACGGTGAAGCGCGCGAGCGCGTGCTGCACCCGGCCGCTCAGGGGATCGAACACCTGCAGCTGCTCGATCGCTTCCTCGGAAAGCGAGATGCGCACGGCATGCTCCGCGTGCTCGGCCGGGAAGACGTCGATCACGTCGCCGCGCACGCGGAAGGTGCCCCGGCGGAAGTCGAGCTCGTTCCTCTCGTACTGCATCGCCACCAGGCGCGCGATCACTTCCCTCTGCGCGAGCTTCTCGCCCTGCCGCAGGTGCAGGATCATGCCGTGGTACTCGGAGGGGTCGCCGATGCCGTAGATGGCCGATACGGTGGCCACGATCACGCAGTCGCGCCGCTCGAGCAGCGACTTGGTGGCCGAGAGCCGCATCTGCTCGATGTGCTCGTTGATCGAGGAGTCCTTCTCGATGTAGAGGTCGCGCGCCGGGACGTAGGCCTCGGGCTGGTAGTAGTCGTAGTAGGACACGAAGTACTCGACCGCGTTCTGCGGGAAGAACTCGCGGAACTCCGAGTACAGCTGCGCCGCGAGCGTCTTGTTGGGCGCGAGCACCAGCGCCGGCCGCCCCAGGCGCGCGATGACGTGGGCCATGGTGTAGGTCTTGCCGGAGCCGGTGACGCCGAGCAGCGTCTGGAACGCGAGGCCGTCGCCGATGCCCTCCACGAGCTTCTCGATCGCCTCGGGCTGGTCGCCCGCAGGCGCATACGGCTCGTGCAGGCGATACGGGCTGTTGGGAAAAGCGACGTCCACGGTTAGAATCGCGGCGTGAGAATTTTTCAGTCTAGCAGATGAACGAGCCGCGCCACCCCTCCTTCCTCGCCTCGGTCGCGATGGCGC
>CAZVHU010000120.1:0-10851 GCA_964627075.1 uncultured Enterobacteriaceae bacterium
AGCATGTCGCCGATGTTGTAGTAGCCCTGCGGCACCTTCTGTCCGGCCTTGGCGCAGGCGGCGGCATCGCCCATGAGGAAGACGCGAACCTCGCCCTTTTCCCTGGCGAGCAGGTTGCGCGCCAGGCGCAGCGCGTTGTAGCTGCGCTCGGTGCCGTAGGGGGGATCGTTCAGGACAAGGAGGAAGTTCATGCGGGTCTCGGCGGCGCGCGGCGGCGGGAGTATGATGTCGCTGTTTAGAAAGTATTCAAGCGATCAATTGAATATTAGGAGAACGGCCCGGCGATGTCAAGCGACGCGCTGAAGCACGAGCTGTACCGGTCGATCGCCAAGGTGGCGCACGCGCTCGCGAGCGCCAACCGGCTGCAACTGCTTGAATTCATTGCGCAAGGCGAGCGCCCCGTCGACGCGCTCGCGGCGATGGCCGGGATCACGGTCGCCAACGCCTCGCAGCACCTTCAGGCGCTGCGCCGCGCGGGGCTGGTCGCCGCGCGCAAGGACGGCCAGCGGGTGCTGTACCGGCTCGCGGGCGACGACGTGGTGCAGCTCTACGGCGCGCTGCGCGGCGTGGCGGAATCGCGCCTGGCCGAGGTGCGGCAGCTGGTCGGCGAGTTCCTGGGCGACCGCCAAACGCTGGAGGCGGTGCCGGCGATGGAGCTGCTTGAGCGCGCGCGCAACGGCCTCGTCACCGTGCTGGACGTGCGGCCGGCGCAGGAGTACGCGGCGGGACACCTGCCCGGCGCGGTCAACATCCCGATCGAGCGGCTCGAAGGCGAGCTCGCGAGGCTGCCGAAGAAGCGCGAGGTGATCGCGTACTGCCGCGGCCCCTACTGCCTCATGTCGTTCGAGGCGGTCGCCAGGCTCAGGCAGCGCGGCTGGAAGGCACGGCGCCTCGAGGGCGGCTTCCCCGAGTGGCGCGCCGCCGGCAGGCCGATCGAATCCGGTGCCTAGCCGCGCCTAGCGGGAGGCGCCGCGCCCGCCGTAGCTGCCGGCGCGCACGCTGGCGTATGCGCCGCCGCGAGGGCCCGAGTATGCGGCGCCGGCGCGCACGCGAATCAAAGGGCCGCTGTGCGCGTGCGGCAGCGGGTGCGGCCGCCAGCGCGCGATCGGGTGCCCGCCACCGGCGCGGTACGCGTAGCCGGGATAGAAGACGGGGTAGTAGCTCAGGCCGCAATCCGGGCCAAACGCGCAGTAAGCGGGAACGCTCGCAGGTTGCTGCGCGAGCAGCGCGCTCTGGCGCTGCTGCCACTCGCGCTCTTCCCGCTCGGCGCGACGCGCCTCGCGTTCGCGCATCGCTGCGGCCGCCCGGGCGACCGACGGGTCCGCGCCGATGACGGAAATGCGCTCATCGACCGGCTTCGCTGTCGCCGCGGCATCCGGCGGCGGCGAAGTCGAATAGTTCACGACCCCCCTCGCGTCGACCCACTTGTAGACCTGCGGCGAGGCCTGCGGCGCGGTGGCGACAAAGCCCAACAGAAGCGCGACGACCAGGCGCGGGACCATGCGCGCAGCATAGTCCCGCCTGCGGCGGGATGCCCGGCTGTTACAAATGCGCGGCGGACCGGCGCTGGCCGGTGCCCGCGGCCCGGGTCAGTTCAGCTCGAGGTTCGTGCCGTTCATCCGGCCGCGATAGGTGCGGCCGCCGGCGCTGAAGGTGACTTCCTCGCCACGCACCTTGCCCTCCAGGGCGTAGGTTTTGCCCTCGGCCCGCAGCGTGCCGGAGAGCATCTGGTAGCTCTGCTTGAGCGTGAGCTCGCCGGCCGGGGTCCCGTAGGTGCCGGCCACCTGCGCAGGCACGATCCAGAATAGCGCCGTGCACCAGGAGGTGTTGCAGCCGGCTTCGGTAGTGAGCGTCGCGGTCTGGTCGGCCTGCCAGTCGCCCATGGTGAAGCTGTTGGAGACGATACGCGTGCCGGGCTTGAGCGCGAGGATCTTCGGGCGCAGCCTGATATTGAGCTCGGGCAGAAGGAACATCGTGATCACCGTCGCCTCGGAGAAATCGGTCTCGAAGAGGTCCGCCTTCACGAAGGACGCTTTGGCGGCGACGCCCTCCCTCGCGGCATTGCGCCTGGAGAGCTCGACCATGTCGGCGTTGTACTCGACGCCGAGCGCGCGGGCGCCACGCTTCGCGGCGGTGATCACGGTGCGGCCGTCGCCCGAGCCGAGGTCGATCACGTAATCCCTCGGCCCGACCCTCGCCATGTCGAGCATCCTGTCCACCACCACCTGCGGCGTCGGCACCCAGACGACGTCCTTGCCGGGCTGCCCGGAGGTGGGCTCGTAGGCGTGTGCCGGCTTCTGTGCCTGGGCGAACGCGAAGCCGCCAAGCGCGGCGAGCACGAGCGCGAGGCCGATATGCAGAGCGGCAACGGCAGGAACGGAAGCGGCGCGCATTACGGATGACCCCGGGATTCGAAGGGCCGCATTATGCCCGCGGCCCGACCGCCGGAGTCGGGCCTCGCGCGAACCGGATGCGGCGCCTCAGGCGCCGATGGTCACGGCCTCAGGTAGGCGAAGCCCTCGCGCTGCTGCAGCCGCGTGATCTCGGCGACCCCGGAGGGCACGTAGCTCACTTCCGGGATGAACTGGTCCTTGGCGAGCTTGCGGTTGCGCAGCGTGATCTCGCACACGTCGAACCTGACGCCACGCAACTTCAGCTGCTCGACCGCGACGTGGTAGGGATTGCCGTTCTTGTCCTTGGCGTCGTTCATGAGGAAGTCCACCCCTTGCGCGTGCGTGACGACCACGATCTTCGCCTGGGGGTTGACTTCGAGGTGATTGCCGATGTTGCGCAGCGCGTTGACCGCCTGCGCGCTGGTGTCGTTGACGTGGTAGATCACCTTGTCGGGCCCGACGGGGTCGCTTGCGATGGCGCTCGCCCCCGCGAATGCGAGCGGCAGGCCGATCACGGCGGCGAGCAGCTTTCTCCTCTTCATTCCGTCCTCCTTTTGCGATCAATGGGTTGGCGGGCGCCCGGGTCGGGGATTCCGACCCGATGCGGCCTCCAGTCTCTGCATATCGCCCAAGACGCGCCGATATTCCCGGCCCGGGAATAGAATCCGGCCGCCGCCGGTAGTGAGGAGAGGAGGGATGTGATCGAACCCGCACAGCGCGCGCGTTTCGAGCGCCTCATGCTGCCGCACCTGGATGCGGCCTACGCGCTCGCGCTCTGGCTGACGCGCAACGAGGCCCAGGCTGCCGACGCCGTGCAGGAGGCGTTCCTGCGCGCGATGCGCTTCTTCGGCTCGTTCCGCGGCGAGGCGGGGCGCCCCTGGCTGCTCAAGATCGTGCGCAACGCCTGCTACGAGCTGCGGGAACAGGCCTACGCCGAGGCGGCGGAGTTCGACGAGGAGAGAATGGGCGCGGAAAGCGCGGCAGCGGGCGCGGTGTACGTGCTGCCGGTCAACCCCGAGGCCGCGGCGATCGAGCGCGCGGATCGCGAACTGGTGCGGCGTTGCCTGAGGGCGTTGCCGGGCGACTTCCGCGAGGCGCTGGTGCTGCGCGAGTTGCACGGCTGCTCCTACAAGGAGATCGCCGCAATCGCGGGCGTCCCGATTGGCACGGTGATGTCGCGCCTGGCGCGCGGCCGCCGGCTGCTGCAGGCGAAGATCTGCGAACAGGCGAGACGGAAGGACACCGGGACATGAACTGCGCCGAGACGGGGCGCCTGCTCAATGCCTATTCGGACGGCGAGCTCGACCTGCCGCTCGCCCTGGGCCTCGAGGAGCACCTGGAGTCGTGCGCGCGCTGCCGCCGGTCGTTTGCGAGCCTGCAGGCGGTGCGCACGGCGGTCGCCCGCGGGATCGAGACGCGCGCGGCGCCCGAAGCGCTGCGCGAAAGCCTGCAGGCGGAACTCGCCGGCGCTCGGCGGGCGAGCGGTTGGCGGCGGCCGCTTCGCTCGCCGCTCGCCGTCGCGGCCCCGGGCCTGATTGCCCTGCTGCTCGCGGGCTGGCTCGCGCTCGCGCAGCTGCTGCCGGACTCCGCGCCGCCGCAGACGCGAGTGGTGTACCACATCTCGAGCAGCGATACGGCGAGCGCCGCTCTGCGCAACCTGGGCAACCATCTCCAGGCCGCACCGGAGGCCAAGGTTGTCGTCGTGGCGCACAACAACGGGGTCGATTTCCTGCTGCGCGGCGCGCGCGACGAGTCCGGCCGCGCCTACGACGCCGCGGTCCGGCAGTTCCGCCAGCGCGGCGTCGAGTTCCGCGTCTGCTACAACACCCTGGAGCGCCGCCGGATCGCCGCGGGCGAGGTGATTCCGGAGGCGACCCTGGTGCCCTCGGGCATCGCCGAGATCGGCCGGCTGCAGAGCCGCGAAGGCTACGTCTACATGCGGCTGTAGCCGACGGTCTAGAATCCCGGCTTTCGCAGCAGGGGGCGCGATGGCCGAGGCGATGTACTGGAAGGAGATCACCGTGCACTGGGGCGAGTCCGACCCCTTCGGGCTGGTCTATTACCCGCGGATCGTCGCCTGGTTCAACGAGACCGAGCACGAGTTCTTCCGCACCATCGGCTTCCCGATCGACGAGATGATCCGCAAGGACCGCACCACTTTCGTGATGGGCGACATCCACTTCCGCTTCATCGGCCCGGCCGCCTACGGCGACCGCATCGCCACCACCATGTCGCTGGCGAAGATCGGCGAGCGCACGCTGCATTGGACCTGCAAGGCGAGCAACGCGGTGACCGGCGCCCCCGTCACCGAGGGCAAGGCGACGCGCGTCTACGCGCGCATCAACGAAGACGGCACGCTCAACTCGGCGGTGATCCCGCAGCGCATCCGCAACGCGCTGCTGCAATCCGGGCGCCTGAGCCACCTGCGGCAGGACATCGAGAAGGACCGGGAATACCGCCACGCCGCGGCGGGGAAGAAGAAGCCCGCGCGCAAGCGCTGAGCGCGGCGCGCGCCGCACGCAGGCTACACGGCGCCATGCCTTCAGCCGGCGACTCCAGTCACGCGCGCGTCGATGACTTGCGCATCGGCGCGGTGCGGCCGCTGGTCGCCCCCGCCGAGCTGCTCGAGCGCGTGCCGGCGAGCGAGGTCGCGCTCGCGCTCGTGGAGTCGAGCCGCGGGGCCATTTCCCGGGTGCTGCACGGCGGCGACGACCGCCTGGTGGCGGTCGTCGGCCCGTGCTCGATCCACGACCACGGCGAGGCGCTCGACTACGCGCGCAGGCTGAAGTCGGTCGCCGACCGCCTGCGCGGCGATCTGCTGGTGGTGATGCGCACCTACTTCGAAAAGCCGCGCACCACTGTGGGCTGGAAGGGCTACATCAACGATCCGCACCTGGACGGCAGCTTCGCGATGAACGAAGGGCTGGAGCTCGCGCGGCGCCTGCTGCTGGAGCTCGCGCTGCTCGGCCTGCCCGCCGGCACCGAGTTCCTCGACCTGCTCAGCCCGCAGTACATCGTTGACCTCGTCTCCTGGGGCGCGATCGGCGCGCGCACCACCGAGAGCCAGAGCCACCGCCAGCTCGCCTCGGGGCTGTCCTGCCCGGTGGGCTTCAAGAACGGCACCGAGGGCAGCATCAAGGTCGCCGCCGACGCGATTCTCGCTGCGCGCGCGCCGCACGCCTTCATCGGCATGACCAAGGCGGGCGCGGCGGCGATCTTCGAGACCCTCGGCAACGACGACTGCCACGTGATCCTGCGCGGCGGCAGGTCGCCCAACTACGACGCCGCGCACGTCGCGCAGTGCTGCGCCGCGCTGCGCGCCGCCGGCCTGCGCGAGCAGGTGATGATCGACGTCTCGCACGGCAACAGCGGCAAGAGCCACCGCCGCCAGATCGAGGTCGCGCGCGACGTCGCAGCGCAGGTCGCCGGGGGCGATGCGCGCATCGTGGGCGTGATGATCGAAAGCCACCTCGAGGAAGGCAGGCAGGACCTCGTGCCCGGCAGGGCGCTCAGGCGCGGCGTGTCGATCACCGACGCGTGCATCGGCTTCGCGCAGACCGAGCCGCTGCTCGAGGGGCTGGCGGCCGCGGTGCGGGCGCGGCGTTCGCGTGACGATTCAGCAGCGCGCTGAACGGCGCCAGGTTCCGGCGGGACCGTCCAGCGGACGCAGGGACTAGAATCTTGGTATGTCCAGCGGCCTGGCTGACTGGCTTGCCGGTATCGGGCTTGCATGCTACGCCGACGCATTTGCGGCGCAGGCGATCGACCTCGACGTCCTCCAAGACCTCAATGAGACGGACTTGGAGCGCCTCGGCATTCCGCTCGGGGATCGCAAGCGGCTGCTGAAGGCAATCGCTGCGGGCGTGCACGTGACTGCTACCGCGCCGGCGCCCGCACGCGATGAAGCCGAGCGTCGCCAGGTCACGATCATGTTCTGCGACTTGGTGGGCTGGACCGAGCTCTCCACGCGGCTCGATCCAGAGGACTTGCGCGGGCTGCTCGCCGCCTACCACGACGCGTGCAACGCAACAATCGGCCGCTACGACGGGTTCGTGGCGAAATTGCTCGGTGACGGAATCCTGGCGTATTTCGGCTTTCCGCTGGCCCACGAGGACGACGCGGAGCGAGCCGTGCGTGCAGGCCTGGAGATTGCCGGCAAGGTGCCGGAGTTACGACCTGTCGGGGGGCTGGCGGTTCGCGTCGGCATCGCCACCGGACTCGCGGTGATGGGCGACATCATCGGCGAGGGGGCCTCGGAGCAGCGCGCGGCGATCGGCGAGACTCCGAACCTGGCGGCGCGCCTGCAGGGGCTCGCGGCGCCCGGGGAGGTCGTGGTGTCGCCCGAGACGCGGCGGCTGGCCGGCGGGGTGTTCGAATACGCGGACCTGGGCGCACGCAGCCTGAAGGGCATCGCGCAGCCGGTGCGGCCGTGGCGAGTGCTGGGCGCGCGGCGCACCGAGAGCCGCTTCGACGCAACGCGCACGGAGCGGTTGACTCCGCTGGTGGGGCGCGAGCAGGAACTCGCCCTGCTTTTGGAGCGCTGGGCACGCGCAAAGGAAGGCGACGGCCAGGTGGTGTTGCTGTCGGGGGAGGCGGGGATCGGCAAGTCGCGCGTGGCCGTGGCGCTTTCCGACCGGGTCGCCGGGGAAGCGCACTTGCGGCTTCGCTATCAGTGCTCGCCGCACCGCATGCACAGCGCGCTCTACCCGGTGATTGCGCAGCTCGAGCACGCCGCCGGTCTTGCCGCGGGAGATGCCCCCGCCGCCAAGCTCGACAAGCTCGAGGCGCTGCTCGCGGTCGGCACGGCCGATCCGGTGAAGGTGGCGCCGCTTTTCGCCGAACTGCTCGCGCTACCCGCCCATGGCCGCTATCCCGCGATCGAGCTCACGCCGCTCGCGCGCAAGCAGATGCTGCTCGATGCGCTCGCCGATCAGCTCGCCGGGCTCGCGCGCGCGTCCCCGGTGCTGATGATCCTGGAGGACGCGCACTGGATCGACCCGACCACCGACGAGCTCTTCACGCAGACTGTTGAGCGCTTGCGCAGGCTCCCGGTGCTGCTGCTCGTCACCTGCCGCCCGGAGTATGCCGCGCCGTGGCGTGGCCGGGACCACGTGACCACGCTGAGCCTGAGCCGGCTCGGGCGGAGGAACGGGGCGGAGATCGTCGCCGGGCTGATCGGCCAAGCCGCGTTGCCGCCGGCAGCGGTGGAGCGGATCGTCGCACGCGCCGACGGGGTGCCGCTGTTCCTGGAGGAGCTCACCAAGACGATCATCGAGGCGGGCGCGGTCGACCACCAGGCGCTCGCGCAGGCCGCGAGCCCGGAGGCAATCCCCAGCACGCTGCGCGACTCCCTGCTCGCGCGGCTGGACCGCCTGGGCGCGGCGAAGGAAGTGGCGCAGGCGGCTGCGGCGATCGGGCGCGAATTTCCGACCCGGTTGCTCGCGGCGGCGAGCGGCCTCCAGCCCGCGGAGCTCGACAGGGCCTTGGCCAAATTGGACGCGGCGGGGCTTGTTTTTCCGAGCGGACAGGGCCTTTGCACTTTCAAGCACGCGCTGGTGCAGGACGCGGCCTACAGCACACTGCTTCGCAACCGGCGCCAAGGCCTGCACGCGGCGATCGCGCAGGCAATCGAGAAGGAGTTCCCGCAGCGGGTACTGGCCGAGCCGGAGGTTCTCGCGCACCACTACGACGAGGCGGGGCAGGCGGCAAAGGCCATCAGCCATTGGCTGCGTGCCGGTGAGCGAAGCATCGAGCGCTCGGCCAACCATGAAGCGGTGGCGCAGCTGGGCCGCGCGCTGCATCTCGCGCAGTCGCTGCCTGAATCGCCGGAGCGCGACCGGATCGAGCTATCCCTTCGAATGCCGCTCGGGATCGCGCAGATCGGGGTCATCGGCCACATCGGGACCGAGGTCAGCGATACCTACCGCCGCGCGCGGGAGCTCGGCGAGCGCCTAAACGACGTGCCGCGCCTGTTCGAGGCGACCTTCAACCTGTGGATCAATCGGCACATCGGTCATGAGTTGAACGCTGCAAGGGTGCACGCTACCGAGCTCATGCGCATCGCGCAGGCGACGGGCGACGAGGAGCAACACATCGAGGCGAACCACGCGATGTGGACGACGCAGCTCATTCTTGGTGCGTTTGCCACCGCGAAGGAGCACATCGAAGAGGGACTCGCGCTCTACGACGTGAACCGGCACCGCTCGCTGGCGCTGCGCTTCGGTGGACACGACCCGGCGGTCTGCGGTCACAGCGTGGTAGGAACCATGTGCTGCTGGGCGCTCGGCCTCGCGGACCGGGCCGTGGAGCTGGCAGACCGCGGGATGCAGATCGCGAATCGGCGATCGCACCCGGCCAGCACCGCACAGGGACTTTCGGGCGTAGCCCTGCTATACGCCGCGCTAGGCGACACGGTGCGCGCTGCCAGGCACGCTGGCCGGTGCGCGGCGATCGTGGAGGAGTATCGGCTAAGCAAGCTGACTGCATGGGCCAGCGTCGGTACTTTCGTGAATCGCTGGGCGCAGGCGCGGCTGGATGGAAGTGCCGCGGCCCACGAGCGGGTCCGCCAGGAGCTCGATCGACAGCGCACGCACCGCGTGCAGCTCTTCCGCACCTGTTCACTCGGGCTCTACGCCGATCATTGCGGCGTAACCGGGCGGCTCGGGGAGGGTCTGGAAGCTGTCGACGAAGGCCTTGCACTTGCCAAGCTGACAGACGAGCGCCTTTGGCTGGCGGAGCTTCATCGGGTGCGCGCCGGCTTGCTGCTCTGCCAGGCCGCCGCGAACGGCGTCGAGGCCGAACGCGAGTTGAAATCCGCCCTCGAGGTGGCCCGATCCCAGGGGGCGCGAATGCTCGAGCTGCGCGCGGCGTGTACGCTCGCGCGGCTCCTGGCCGAAGCGCGCCGCCGCACGGAAGCGTTCGAGCTGCTACGCCCGGCGTGCGCCGCGATTACCGAAGGCCGGGATAATGCCGACGTCGTTGCGGCGCGCAGCTTGCTCGACGCGATTTCCTGAGTTTCCTGCGCAGGCGGGAGAGCATGGATCCCCGCATGCACAGGGATGACAGTCCTACGGGCTGTCACATGCTGCGGCGGTACTGGCCCCCGACTTCGAACAGCGCGCGGGTAATCTGGCCGAGCGAGCACACGCGCACCGCCTCCACCAGCACCGCGAAGACGTTCTGGTCGCGGATCACCGCCTGGCCCAAGCGCCTGAGCTGCGAGCGCCTTTCCTCCTCAGCCCTTCTCCGGTTCGGCGGCCTGTGAAACCAGCTCGGGCTTGTGTGCCTGCAGCCAGACCTTCGTGTCCGCGAGGAGTTGTTCTGCCTGCGACAGGCACTCCGCCACCGCCTTCGGCGTCACCGATTCGCCTTCGTAGTCGGCGAGGTTGCGCTGCTTGCGCAGCGCGTCGAGAAGAATCATCCTGTCCTTCGCCAGCCCGATCGTCAGCGGCAGCGTCTGGAGCGTCGTCTGGTGGTGGCCCGGCTGGCTGGTTAGCGTGCGAAACCCGTTCGCGCGCAGCCCAACCGTCGCGCACAGCATGACCGCCTTGTAGGCGGCATCGAAGCGGTTCTCGGCACTGAGCGCCGCAAGGCGCGCATCGCCGAGGTTGCGCTCCGCAGCGGCCAGCAGGCGCGCGATGCCTGCGCGGTCCGGCGCGGCGCGCTCGAGCGTACGCCCGACAAGATTATTCAAGCTCACGCTCGGTCCCGATCACGAAAATCCTCGGTTTGCCAAGCACGTCGCGCAGGAAGGCATCCGGCGCGCGGCGCTTGTGCTTCCACTCCCTTGCGCCATACACGCGCGGCACGATTTCGCGACCAAGCGTCTCCTGAGCCGGGTGCAGCAACTTCACGGCATCGGCGAATCCGAGGTCGCCGACGACGATCAGGTCCACGTCGCTGCCCGCGCGCTCACGCCCTTGCGCGAGCGAGCCGTAGACGAAGGCCGCGCGAATGCGTTCCCGAGCCGGGAGGAGCGCTGTCGCGAGCACATCGGCGACTCCCGACGTCTTGCGCAGGATGCTGGCCAACTCCTCGAACACCGGGCAGGCACGCTGCGCGCTGTAAAGAAGCTGGTTGCCGCGTCGTTCGCGTCTCAGGAGCCCCGCTTCCGCGAGGCGCGCAAGTTCGCGGTTGAGGGTCCCTGCCGGCAGCCCGGTGCGACGCGCGATTTCCCGGCCGTGCAGCGCCTCGTCCGGGTGCAGCAGCAGGATCTCGAGCACGCGTCGCCGGTACCCGGGAAGGAGGAGGTCGGAGAGCCTCTGCTGCATTTTCGGCAGCTATTGTCGCTTTTTTTGCAGCAGACAGCAAGCGCGTGCCACATTGCAGCAGCCGCCCGGGACCACGGCGCCACCCGGCGCGCGCCCGCTACATACTGCGCCGGTACCGCCCCCCGACATCGAACAGCGCGTGGGTGATCTGCCCGAGCGAGCACACCCGCACCGCGTCCATCAGCACC
>CAZVHU010000121.1:0-10696 GCA_964627075.1 uncultured Enterobacteriaceae bacterium
GCGATGTTGCCCATCAGCACGAACATCGGCAGCACCGACAGGTCGTAGATCGAGAACTGCGAGTAGGCGAGGTTCTTGAGCTGCGACAGCAGGATTGCCGGGCCGTTGAGGATCGCGATGCCGCAGGCCCCGACCGCGATCATGGCGTGCGCGATCGGCACGCGGATCGCGATCAGCGCGACCAGCGCCGCGAGGCCGGCCAGCCCGGTGCCGAGGTTGGGGTCCACGAGCCGCGCGCGCTCAGCCGCGGCCGAAGTCGCGCATTGCCTCGCGCAGCGTGATCAACGAGGCGATCGTCAGCAACGCAAGCGACACCAGCGCCGGGACGTAGCCCCACCAGATCGGCACGCGCAGGATGGCGGTGGTCTCCACGTAGCGGCGGTAGTCGAGCAGCCCCTCGTACATCCGCCATAGCAGGAGCCCGCTGAGCGCGAACGCGAGCAGCGCCGAGAACAGAGTGAACGTCGCGACGGTGCGGCGCCCCGCGTTGGCCGTGAACAGGTCCGCAGTGACGTTGGCGCCGGTGAGCTGGCAGTACGGCAGGAACGAGAACGCCGCCACCGCCACCATCATCTCGGTCATCTCGAAGTCGCCCGCCAGCGGCTTGCCGTAGAAAAAGCCGCTGGCGGCGCTCCAGGTGGTCATGAAGGCGGTGCCGAGCAGCACCACGCCGCCCGCCACCGCCCACCACTCGATGATGCTGCGGGCGAGGCTGCTCGCGCGCGCCTGGATCACCGGCCTACTTGGAGTACTTCGCGATCAGCTCGCGCGCCGACTTTAGCAGGGCCGCGCCGTCGATGCCCTTCGTCTTCACCTCGTTCACCCAGCGCTCCGCCACCGGCTCGAGCTTCTGCCTGAAAAGGGCCATCTCGGCCTCGCTGAGCTGCACGTGCTTGTTGCCGGCCTTCACGGCGATGTCGATGCCGACCGTCTCGGAGTCGGTCCAGATCCTGCCGACTTCGCGCACCCAGGCCTCTCCCGACTGGTCGGTAAAGGCCTTCTGTACGTCCGCTGGCAGCTTGGACCAGCTGTTCGGGTTCATAGACACCTGGAAGGTGGTCGTGCCGAAGCGCACCTTGCCCTGCCCCTCGATCTGGTAGTCGGTCATGTCCTGGAGCTTGAGCGGCGGGATGATCTCCCACGGAATGAACGCGCCGTCCACCACCTTCTTCGACAGAGCCAGCGGCAGGTCGGGCACCGGCATCGCCACCGGCGCCGCGCCGAGCGCCTCGATGATCCACGCGCCGGTGCGCGTCGGGATGCGCATCTTCAGCCCCTTCAGGTCATCGGGCTTGCGCACCTCCTTGTCCACCATCTGGATGCCCTGCCCGGCATGGACGTGCAGGAACAGCACCTTCACGCCCTTGAAATCGTCCGCGACCGCACCGTTGTTGAACATGTCGCGCATCGCGAGGTTGGTGGCGATGGTGTTGTTGGTGTGCACGAACGGCAGCTCGAACACCTCGGACCGCGGGAAAAGCTCGGGCGTGTAGCCATTCACCGTCCAGATGATGTCGACCACCCCGTCGCGAACCTGGTTGATGAGCTGCGGCGGCTTGCCGCCCAGAGACATCGAGGGATAGATCTCGATCTTGACCTTGCCGCCGGCCGCCTTCTCGACGCGTTGCGCCCACGGCGTGAGCATCTGCGTGTGCGCCGGCGACTTGGGACCGAGCAGGTGGTGCAGCTTCAGCGTGACCTGTTGCGCTTGAGCGCCCGCGGCGAGCGCCGCGAGGCCCACGCCGAGTGCGAGGCCGGCCAGCTCGGGACGAATCGTTTTCATCTTGTCTCCTCCATGGGTAGCGACGAGGCCATGCTGCCCGAGTTCTCCATGCCCAGGCAAGCGGCCGCGGATTTGATCCACGGCAACGATTCTATCCGACGCTCGGGCTAGGTCAATCGCGCGGCGGGGCGGCCCTCCCATAGTCGATCGCGCAAAGACCGGCGTTCAATCGCCGTTCGAAATCGTGGCGCGGGAGGACTTCTCCGACGTCACGTACCTCCTTGAAGCGCGGCACCCGGTGATGGCGCGCGCGGCGAAGGCCGGACAGTCCGTCATCGCGATGTCGCGCCCCGAGGGCGCTCGCATCCCGCTCACCATCGCCGACTACGACCGCGCCAAGGGCACGATCACGCTCGTCGAATTCATCGCCTGCGACGCGCGCCACGCCAACCATTTCGCGAAGGTTCCGCGCGCGGCCTGGAATTCGGGCATGGCGCCGGTGAGCGAGTGCCTCGGGCCCGGGACCCCGGGCGTGTCCGCCACGCTCCCCGCGCTTTTCATGGTGGACGGCGAGGACCGGCTGGAGAAGGCGATCGTGGACGCGAGCGCCGGCACCTACTGGCAGCGGGTCGAGGCGGCCGAAAGCTGCCAGATGGCGGTGATCCATCCCGGCAAGCCGAGGAACCCGAACGAGCCCGGGCTCGAAGAGCTGCTCAAGCGCGCCGAGGCGTTCCTCTAGGCTTGCGCTTCGCCGCGCGCCGCCCGGCGCGCGGATTCTGCTAGATTGGCCGCTCCCGATCCGAGGAGCGCGGCACGGCCATGAGCATTTCACGCAACGTGATGTGGGGCGAGCTGAAGGGCATGCGCAAGGTGGAGACCGTGGAGCAGATGTCCGCGGAATACCGCCAGACGCTGCTCAAGATCCTCTACGCGCTCGCCTCCACCGAGTTCGCCTCGGTCGAGCAGCACCAGCCCTGGATCAACCAGGGGCCGACCGCGGAAGACCGCTACATCCAGGCGCAGATCTGCGCCGACGAGGCGCACCAGGGATTCATCGACAGCCGGCTCCTGCGCAGCTTCGGGTCCGAGGGCGAGCAAATGGCCGAGAAGCTGCTGACGCTGCGCATGGGCGAGCACCCGCTGCACGCCTTCAACGTGCCCTTCGAGAGCTGACCCGACGTGTGCGGCTTCTGCTTTCTCATGGACCACGTCGCATGGCACCACCTGCAGGCGTTCGAGGATTCGAGCTTCGCGCCGCTTGCACGCGAGATGACCACCATGGTGCACGAGGAGCGCTTCCACGCCTCGTTCGGGGCCCGCCGCATCCGCGACCTGGTGAGCAACCCGCGCTACCAGGACCTCGCCAAGGCGGGGCCGGCAGAGGCGCAGAAGGCGGTAGACAAGTGGTACCCCCACTCGCTCGACACCTTCGGCGCGGCGAACTCCAGATTCAGCGAACTATCAGTGGCTTACGGAATCCGTCGCTGGGGCAACGAGGAGCTGCGGCAACGCTGGAAGGTCGATCTGGACCGGCAAATCCGGGACGCGGGGCTTGTCGTGCCCGACGCCCAAGCGCGGCGGCTCGTGCACTGAGCGCAACAGTCACCGCCTGCCTGAGGGCGCTAGATAGCGCCCTTTCTTGACATCGAACTTAAGCTGTTTTCTATAATGCCATGAAATTACATGGAAATAACAAATATTCCACGCGCGAAGGGCGTTTCGCTGCGGTCCGCCGCCCTCTGGGGTGTCCTGGGGTGCCTGAGCGCAGCACCCGCATGGGCGCAACAAGCATCGGGCGGAGATCCCCTCGCAGGCGTGAGCGAGATGCTGTCGGAGTACGGCCTGCAGCTCCGGGCCGGGCTCACTGCCTCGCATGACACCAACTTCTTCCGCGACCCGGGGATCCTGCGCAGCGTCGAGTCCGAGAACATCGCCACCGCCTACGCCGGGGTGCGCTTCGACAAGCAGTACGGCATGCAACGCTTCCTGGTCGACGCCACCGCGACCGCGTATCGCTACGACAAGTTCGGCTACCTCGACTTCAACGGACTGAACTATCTCGCCGCGTGGTACTGGCAGGTGACGCCGCGCATCAGCGGCACGCTGACCGCGGGCCGCTCCGAGGCGCCGACGCAGTTCCAGGACACGTTCAGCCGGCAGTCGAACGTGGCGATCAACGAGAACTACGCCTTCACGCTCCTCGGCCAGCTGAACGGCGGCTGGCATGCGCTGCTCGGCGCCTCGCACGCCGAGCGCTCGAGCGAGCAGTCGTCGCTGCAGACCACGCCGGACTTCACCGAGAACCGGGCCGAGGCCGGCGTGCGCTACCTGTTCCGTTCCGGCAACACGGTGGACGCCCTCTACCGCCGCATCCGCGGCGACCAGGATTCGCGGACGATCGGCGGAGTCGCGCTCTCGAGCGGCGACGATTACCGCGAGGAACAGGGCGAGGCGCGGTTCGCGTGGGTGATCACCCCGGCGAAATCCACGCTCACCGGCCGCCTGACCTATCTCGACCGGCGCTACGACAACACGCCGCAGTTCGATTTCGACGGCTTCGCGGGTGACCTGCGCTACATCTGGAATCCCGTGGCCAAGCTCGCCCTCAACATCGCCGCGGCCCGGGAGATCTCGCCTTTCCAGGGGGGTCTCACCTCGAACTACCGGGTGCGCAACACGCTGTCGGTCGCGCCGACCTGGAACGCGACCGCGAAGACCACCGTCTACATGACGCTGCAGCGCTCGCAGGACGAGTACCCAACGAACGTCGCCGGCTTCGAGCGCGAGGACACCACCGACCGCGCGGTAATCGGCATCGGCTGGCAGGCGGCGCGGAGCCTCTCGCTCGGCGCCAACGTGCTGCGCGAGCAGCGTTCCTCGAACGATCCGCTGGTGCGCTACGACACCACCGTCGGAACCGTGAACGCCTCGCTGACGTTCTGAAGCGCAACGCCGCGAGTGTAAAGCCTGGCTTTACACTTCGGCCTTGCCACCCCGGTCAGGTGCAGGGTCCCACGCGCCTGCCGCTGATCGTCTGCTGCATGGACATCGTCTGGCCGCCCTCCTTCATCGACATGCTCATGCGCCCGGCGTAGCTCGTGCCCTTGTAAGTCATCGTGCCGGTGCCGGTCATCGCCTGGGGCGGCTTGCAGCGCATCGTCCAGGACACGGTGTCGCCCTGCACCTTGACGTCGGACACCTGGCAATTTTCGTCCTTCGGCATGGTGCGCGAAACGTCCTGAACGTCGGCGGGCGCGTAGCACCTGCGGAAGGTCTGCGCGCCAGCGCCTGCGGGCATTCCGGGCATCTCCATCTTCACGCTCACCTCCCAGAGCCCGTCCTGCATGTTCAGCTTCTGCGCCTCCGCAACGGGTGCGGAGGCGAGCGCCGCAATCGCGAGCAGGACTTGTCCGATGCGCTTCATCTCGTTCCTTTCCTTCAGGGCGCCGGTGCGGCGCGGGCGGCGCAATCCTAACCCGGCGCCGGGACGGCCGCCCAGACGCTTGCCCGGTGAAAAGGGGTCAGGACCCTTTTTCGGTGCAGAATCGTTTTCCATGAAAAAGGGTCCTGACCCCTTTTCCGTGATCGGGCAGGCCATCGCAAGCGCCGGGCGCGCGACGGTGGGCGGATTGTTTCGCGACCGCGCCCGCGCGCAAGGCGCGCGTGTCGCGCTGGTGGACGGGGCCCGCAGCCTCACATACGCCGAGCTGGACGAGCGCACCGACAGGCTGGCGGGCGCGCTCGCGGCGCGCGGCGCAGCGCCCGGCGACCGGGTGGCGGTGCTCGCGCGCAATTGTGCCGAGTACGTCGAGCTGGAACTCGCGTGCGCGAAGCTCGGCGCCATCGTCGCGGCGCTCAACTGGCGGCTGGCGGAACGCGAGCTCGCGCACTGCATCAACCTCGTCGAGCCGCGGCTGCTCGTCTGCCAGCCCGAATTCGAAGCCGTGCTGGCGCGGCTCGACATCGCGGTGCCGCAGCGCCTCGCGCTCGGACAGCCCTACGAGCGCGCGCTCGCCGAGGCGCCGCCGGCGCCGCAGGTCGCAGCGGATCCGGAGTCGGGCCTCGTGATCCTCTACACGAGCGGCACCACCGGCCTGCCCAAGGGCGCGGTGATCAGCCATCGCGCGATGATCGTGCGGGGCATGTGCTTCGGCGCAGAGCTTTCGATCGCGCCCGGAGACACCTTCGTCGCCTGGCCGCCGATGTACCACATGGCCTCGACCGACCAGGCGATCTCCACCCTGCTGCGCGGCGGCAAGGTCGTGGTCGTGGACGGTTTCCAGCCCGAGCGGCTGGTGGAGCTGGTGGCGAGCGAGCACATCGGCTGGCTCGTCCTCATTCCCGGGATGATCGACGCGATGATCGCGGCGCTGCGCGCGCGCCCGGTGCGTCCTGCGGGCATCCGCTGCTGCGGCGCGATGGCCGATCTCGTGCCGCGCCGGTCGATCGCCGAGGTGACGCAGTTGCTGCAGGCGCCGTTCGTCAACTCGTTCGGCTCGACCGAGACGGGGCTGCCGCCCGCCACCGGCGCCCTCATCCCGATCGGGAACGTTCCGGAGCGCCTCTCCAAGCGCCAGAGCGCGTTCTGCGAGATCCGGCTCGTGGACGCCGAGGACCGCGAGGTGCCCGACGGCCAGCCCGGCGAGCTCGCGATCCGCGCCCCGACGCTCTTTTCCGGCTACTGGAACGCCGCGGATACCAATGCCCGCGACTTCCGCGGTGGCTGGTTCCACATGGGCGACGTGTTCCGCCGCAATGCCGACGGCACGCTCGACTTCGTGGACCGCGTGAAATACATGATCAAGTCGGGAGGCGAGAACATCTATCCGGCCGAGATCGAGCAGGTGCTGCTCGCCGACCCGCGCGTCGCCGACGCGGTGGTGGTGCGCAAGGCCGACGCGCAATGGGGCGAGGTGCCGGTCGCGTTCGTCGCGCGGCGCGACGAGCGCCTGAGCGCCGACGAGCTGCTCGCGCGCTGCGAGGCCAATCTCGCGCGCTACAAGCGGCCGCGCGAAGTGCGTTTCATCGCGCTCGAGGAGTTCCCGCGCTCGACCAGCGGCAAGATCCAGCGCCACGAGCTGGAAAAAAGGGGTCAGGACCCTTTTCCGGGGAAGTCAGGCACGGAAAAAGGGTCCTGACCCCTTTTCACCTTTTCAGCGAAAGTCGAAGATCTGCTCGGCGTTGCCGGAGCGCACGCGGTTCCTGACCCCGTCGGGCAGCCGGTCGACGCGCGCGAGGCACCCGATCGGGTCGCCGATGGTGTGCGGGTAGTCCGAGCCGTAGAGCACGCGATCGGAGCCGAAGACACGCACCGCCATCGCGAGCGCGTCGTCGGTGAACACCACCGAGTCGGCCCAGATGCGGCGCGCGGTGAGGCTCGGTTTCTCGCTCACCTTCACGCGGCAGGCGGGGATGTGCTCGAAGCACTGGTCGAGCCGCCCGACGAGGAACGGCAGCGCGCCGCCCGCGTGCCCGGCGATGATCTTGAGGCTCGGGTAGCGGTCGAAGAAGCCGTCGAAGATCATGCGCGACACCGCGAGCGAGGTGTCGAAGGTGAAGCCGATCGAGGCGGTGAGCTGATACTCTCTCATGCCCATCTCGCGCACGCCCGGCGGCGCGGTGGGATGCAGGAGCACCGGAAGCCGTTTCGCGTCGATCGCCTTCCAGATCGGCGCGAACAGCGCATCGGTGAGCGGCCGCTCGCCGATATTGGCGAGCACCATCACGCCGCAGGCGCCCGCCTTGGTGGCGCGCGCGAGCTCCTTCAGCGCGGCCTTCGGGTACTGCCAGGGCAGCGAGCAGAACCACTGGATGCGGTCGGGGCGGCTCTTTCGTGCCCGCGCCATCTCGTCGTTCATGGTCTGCGCGGCCTTGAGGCTCACCGCCTCGCCGCCCCAGTAGCAGTTGGGACAGGTGAGCGACACCACCGAGACGTCGATCCCCACGCGGTCCATGTTGCGGATGCGCAGGTCCCAGTCGAACATCTCCGGCACCGGCGTCATGAAGGGCGCGCCGTCGAGGTGGATCGCCTTGAGGCCCCCGGTCACCGCCTTCAGCGCGTAGCGCGGCCGGCCGTGCTTTTCGAGCAGCCGCAGCCACTCGTGGTTGAGCATGTGGGTGTGCACGTCAACGACGGGCATCATGCCCAAAGCGTAGCCCCGGCGCCCGTGGCGAACAATCGTCGTTTCGCTCTCGCACGGCGTGGTTAAATTGCCCCGCGCCCCGCCCGCCCCGATGACCGAAGACGCCACGCTGCGCGAAGACATCCGCCTGCTCGGCCGGCTGCTGGGCGGGGTGCTCAGGCGCCACGGCGGCGAGCGGCTCTACGAGGTCATCGAGACGATCCGCCAGATCGCGACCCGCTTCCGGCGCGACGGCAAGGCCGAGGACGCGCGCGCGCTCGACGCAAGCCTCAAGCGCCTGTCGCGCGAGGACACGATCAGCGTGGTGCGCGCTTTCTCGTACTTCTCGCACCTCGCCAACCTCGCCGAGGACCGGCAGCAGGTCCGCGCGCTGCGCGACGCAGGCGAGGCCGCGCCGGGCGGCGTCGCTGCCACGCTCGCGGCCCTGGCCGCGCAGGGCATCGACGGCGCCGCGGTGCGCGTGCTGCTCTCGGGCGCGTGCGTCATGCCGGTGCTCACCGCGCACCCGACCGAGGTGCAGCGAAAGAGCATCCTCGACCTCGAGCGCGCGATCGCGCACTGGCTCGACGCGCGCGCCGGCGGCGTCGCGGCGGGCGAGCCCGAGGCGCGGCTTGCGGCGCTCATCGCGACACTGTGGCAGACGCGCATGCTGCGGCCGCAGAAGCTCACCGTGCGCGACGAGATCGGCAACGCGCTTTCCTACTGGCGCAGCACCTTCCTCACGCAGCTGCCGGCGGTGCACGCCGACCTCGCGGCGAGGCTCGGGGACGCGCCGCTCGCGCCTTTCCTGCGGCTCGGTTCGTGGATCGGCGGCGATCGCGACGGCCATCCGCAGGTCTCGGCCGACACGATGCGCGCCGCGCTTTCGGCGCAAGCCGCGACCGTGCTCGAGCACTACCTCGGCCAAGTCCACCAGCTCGGCGCCGAGCTGCCGCTCTCGGCGATGCTCGCGCCGGTGGACGCGGCGCTTTCGGCGCTCGCCGCGCGCAGCCCCGATGAGTCGCCGCATCGCGCCGACGAGCCCTACCGGCGCGCGCTCACCGGGATCTACGCCCGCCTGCTCGCCACCGCGCATGCGCTCGGACTGGACCTGCGCGTGCGGCCGGCCCTGGGCGAGGCGCTCCCCTATGCGGCTGCGGCGGAGTTTGCCGCCGACCTGGATGTGGTCGCCGCCGCGCTCGCGAAGCAAGGCAATGCCGACCTCGCGGCGCCGCGCCTCGTGCCCCTGCAATGCGCAGCGAAGGCATTCGGCTTTCACGGCGCCACGCTCGACCTGCGCCAGGACTCCGACGTGCTCGAGTCGGCGGTGGCGGAGCTGCTCGCCGCCGCCGGGGCCTGCCCCGACTACCGCGGCCTGCCGGAAGCCGCGCGCGTGCAGCTCCTTGCGCGCGAGCTGGCGCACGCGCGGCCGCTGGTCTCGCCGCACCTCGCCTACTCGGAGCGCACGCGCTCGGAGCTCGCCGTCTTCGACTGCGCGCGCGAGCTGCGCCGACGCTTCGGCGATGCGGCAGTGGACAAGCACATCGTCTCGCACACCGAGTCGCTTTCGGACCTGCTCGAGGTCGCGCTGCTGCAGAAGGAAACCGGCCTTCTCACGGGCACCGGGCCGCGCGGCTGCGCGCTCATGGTGGTGCCGCTGTTCGAGACCATTGCAGACCTCGAGCGCGCGCCCGCGATCATGCGCGAGCTGATCGAGCACCCCGGTCGGCGCGCGATGCTGCTGCCGACGGTCAACGGCCGGCCGCTGCAGGAGGTGATGCTCGGCTACTCCGACAGCAACAAGGACGGCGGCTTCATTGCCTCGCAATGGCAGCTCTACCGCACGACGCAGGCGCTGGTGCGCCTCGCCGACGAGCACGGCGTGACGCTGCGCCTGTTCCACGGCCGCGGCGGCTCGGTCGGTCGCGGCGGCGGCCCGAGCTTCGAGGCGATCCTCGCGCAGCCGCCGGGCAGCGTGCGCGGCCAGATCCGCCTCACCGAGCAGGGCGAGATCATCCAGGCGAAGTACGCCGACCCGAGAATCGGCCGCCACCAGCTCGAGCTGCTGGTGTCCGCGACCCTGCGCGCGGGCCTGGAGCGCGACCCCGGCGGCAGCGAGCGCGCCGCAACGCACGCGAAGTACGAGGCGGCACTGGACGAGATCGCGCGGCACGCGCAGCGCGCCTACCGCGCGCTGGTCTACGAGACCGAGGGCTTCGCCGAGTTCTTCTTCAGCGCCACGCCGATCGCCGAGATCATGGAGCTCAACATCGGCAGCCGGCCCGCGGCGCGCCGCGCGAGCGGCCGCATCGAGGACCTGCGCGCGATCCCGTGGGTGTTCTCGTGGGGCCAGTGCCGCGTGCTGCTGCCCGGCTGGTACGGCTTCGGCAGCGGCGTGCAGGCGTTTGTCGCCGCCGCCAAGAGCGCCGCGGCGCGCCGGTCGCGCAATGGGCTGCTCGCCGAGATGCAGGCGCAGTGGCCGTTCTTCCGCGCGCTGACCTCGAACATGGAGATGGTGCTGGCGAAGTCCGACCTCTCGATCGCCGGGCGCTACGCCGCTCTCGCGGGCGATCGCCGGCGCGCCCAGGCGATCTTCGCCGCCATCCGCGACGAGTGGCGCCTGACGATGAAGCACTGGCTCGCGATGAGCGGCCAGTCGCAGCTGCTCGAATCCAACCCGGTGCTCGCGCGCAACATCCGCAGCCGCCTGCCCTACCTCGACCCGCTCAACCACCTCCAGGTCGAGCTGATCAAGCGCCACCGCCGCGGTCGCAGCAACGAGCGCATCCGGCGCGGCATCCACCTCACCATCAACGGCCTGTCCTCGGGCCTGCGCAACACGGGCTGAGGC